>JAKAWC010000001.1 GCA_021817125.1 Microcaldota archaeon | reverse complement strand
TCTTATATTTTCCCATGTCAATTCCTACTATGTTCATTTTAACACCGAACATCATTACGCCGCAACATCTCTTACTTGTTGCGGCGCTAATGCTTTACACAGGAATCGAACATTTAAGTCTGATGACCTACGGCTGGGCGATACTAATCATCGCTGTCGTTCTGGGTGCGCTCTTCCAGCTAGGCGTGTTCAATACAAACAACTTCGCACCAAGAGCGCAACCCGGAGCATGCCAGGTGATAAGACCGTATGGCCCAGGAACCATTGAGGATATATCCCTACAGGGACTCTGCAACGGACAGCTGCCGGAGTATGTAGGCACCTTTGCTGGCTCGTCGATTTCTGCTACAGTTCCTGCTTCGACTTTCTTTACAAGTAATAATCCGCCATTCACAGTGAGCGGATGGTTCGAAACATCTACGCCACAGACTGGGATAGGCACGTTCTTTCAGGATCTTGGCGGGGGCGGAGGCTGCACAAACGGGTTTATAGTTGGCGACTATCTTAGTACGAATAGTGTCGGATTTTCCATAGTATGTACAGACTATCGCTCAAGCTTAGTCATAGATGATGGGCATTGGCATTTCTTCGCACTCACTTACGCTGCAACTGGCAACGCCTTAATTTATGTAGATGGAACCAACACACCCGAAACATCAGTGCCATCGCTGAGTCTGGTCAATAGCGGTGCAATCGCAACTATTGGTGGCGCAGGCATTGACGGGGGGTACTTCACTGGCGGTCTTTCAAATATACAATTATACAATGCCTCTTTGTCTGCAGGTGAAGTCCAGGCATTATATACGGAAGGCATAGGTGGAGCCCCGGTCAGACCGCAGAACCTCGTAGGATGGTGGCCGCTCAACGGCAACGCAAACGACTACTCGGGAGACCTCAACAACGGCGCAGCTACCAATGTAGTTTATTCGAGTGCTTGGTCAAGCCAGTATACAGGGCCAGTATAAATAGTCATAGCTCGGGGACAGTGAAGCCCTTCTCCTTGAGCTTCTGCCTGTCCATTATGCTGTACCTCCAGATGACGTCGCCCCTCTTGTCGCTCTGCACGACCCACGGCTTCACCAGCACGAGGTCGCCCTCCTTGAGCCAGAACCTGCGCTTGAGCCTGCCTGGTATTATGCAGACGCGCTCGAGCTTGTCGTTGCAGAAGACCGCGAAGTTCGAGGCGCCGAGCGCCCTGGCCACTATGCCGAGCTTCTCATCGTCCTTCGGCAGCGGCAGCCTGTGCACGACTTCCTGCGGTCTTCTGTAGAATCCCATCTAATCACTAATAATGCTTCACCGTGTACCTTGCGCCGCACGCCTCGCAGACTATGGTTATGTAGCCTCGGTCCGTTCCGCCCACGTGGGTGTCCGGCTTGTGGCACTCCTTGCAGATCACGTATGCCTCGAAGTATTTCTGTATCTTCGCGTTGAGCACGCTGGCGGCGACCTTCCCGTTTATGACGAGCTTGGTGTCATCCATGCTCACCGGCACGGCTATCTCCTTGGTGAGGTACTTTGCCAGTTCGTCTGGCGTCCTTCTGGCCACCTGGACTATCTGCGAGAAGTTCTTGATTATCGTCCTGCTGCCCTGCACGAGCGAGTCCGCCTCCGGTATCTTGAAGTCCTGCTTCTCCTCGGAAAGGGAGGGAAGCTTGGAAAATGCTTTCTCTAAGAGCTCTTCGTAATTGCCCAGGAATACACCCTTGTAGGATATTGGAAGGGTAGATATTTAAGAGTAGTGCGGCAACTATATCTGCAGCAGAAGGTCGGGAAGCTAGGGGTTTCCCTTTTCGCAAATCCCCTTCAGGCGAGCCGCATGCCAGCCGAGTGCCTTGCAAGTATGCAGGGCCTGCATCGAAGCGACGACGTTTCGCCTTCGGTGGTGGCTTCATGTATGAACCGGGCCAGGCCGGAAGGAGCAACCCTAAGTATATAGCTTTAGTATGTCGTGTACTATGGCGTACAGAAAGCTATGCTCTGAGGATACGGGACCGAGCAGAGGTGCAGTCAACCCTGCATGCTCGCACCGTGCAAAGCTGGCTCTGCTGCACTTCGCTTCTAGCAAAGGCGAGGGGCTTGACAATGCTGGAGTCGCCTAGTGGAATGTCTGCTTGCAGACACACCAAAGGGCGGCAGCCTGCTAAGCTGTTTGGCAGAAATGCCTCTGCGGGTTCGATTCCCGCCTCCAGCGTACTCTTTTTATGATTCTGAATAGTCAGAGCAACAGGAATAGTCCTTGCAGAGTAGATCCGTATAGGCGAGATTATGGGATTTGAAGCTATCCACAAGATGGGACTCAGTCTCTCGGAGCATATATCGAGCTTGCTGGGACGGTGCGCAAGCCTGCGGCTAAACCGACTTGAAAACAAATAGAAATAGATAAAAATAAAAAATTAAATCCGCACTTCAGGGCAATTACTGCTCTTCGTCCGATGCGTCGTCTGGGTTGTCAGATGCCGGTGCAGCCGCAGCAGCTTCTGCCGCTGGTGCTTCACCAGTGATCTCGCCGATTGCAGACCTTGCGCGCACGTCGGTTATCTTGACAGATACCGTCTGGCCCTGCTTTGCGTCTTTTATGAAGATCACAAAACCGTCCTTCTTCGCGATTCCGTCTCCCTTTGATCCGACCGCTTCTATCGTGACGCTAACTACGTCACCGACCTTTACGGGCTTTGGCAGGAAATAGTTTGGCTTCATTCCGCCTCCGCGTCTGTCTCTGTCTCCGCCGTAAGACCCTCTTGGGCCACGGTCCATTCTTCCTTCATCTCTCATGTTGTTTTCCTCTGTAGAATTAGCGTTTTACCGCATTACTACGTGAGTATTCTATGATACTTATACTTTATAATAGTATGCCCTTTTTCGATTAAATGTGAAAGGGGGACCTGTCAAATCCCCAAGAGCGAAGCCACTATGCCAGAGACGACAACTGAAGCCGCTACGGCCTTGCCGGGAATCCCCATTCGCGGCATGAGCCTAGGCTGCCTAATAGCTGCCCGTACTCGTATATATGCTGGCATCTTCTGTTTCCCAGTCTCCCCATTCCACACGTAGATCTGCGACTTCATTTCCCCACCCCTGTAACTGACTACTATCGGATTTCAGATATTTAAAGCTATCGAAACATTCTTAAATAGAAGAAAATATTCATTTACTCCAATATACATTAACGTCGGGATGGTAGAAGGTGTTCCCGCATATCTTTGAGACTCCTGAAGACATAGTTCGGCGCGGTGTCTTTGAGCTGCGCGTACGATGAGATGCCGTCCGCGACGGCGCACACGTCGACGCCGCCGAACTTTGACATCATGACATCAGATACGAAATCTCCGATGTAGAGCGCTTTCTTCCTGTTGGACCGCATGTGGCGTATGATGAACTCCAATCCCAGCGGGCTGGGCTTGAATGAGCGTATCGACTCCGAGCTCAGGAGGTAATCTACGTACTTTGCGACGCCCAGGTCGTGGACCTCCTTGGTCAGCCGGTACTGCTTGGCGTCGCTGAATATCACAACCTTCTTGTGTCTCGCCTTGAGCAGCTTGAGAATGTCGACGGTAGAGGGCTTCAGCTTCGGCTTGTAGAATAGGGAGAATATGTCGTACAGAGAGGAGAAGAAGCTGTGCTCTGCAGCCTCCTGCTTCTCAAGCTTCACGTTCTCCACCGTCTGCCGTAGGTAATACCTCTTGTGCCGCTTTATGAACGTCATGTTGTACCTAGGCTTGATGCGTTTGGTTATGACGTCGAAAGTGGGCGTCGTCACAAGAGTGCCGTCCCAGTCGAAGATGAACAGATCATACCTGTCGAGGATGTGCATAGCGTTATTAATCCTTAGTTAACAAATAAAAAGCGTATGATGATAGAGGTAATCGCTGAGCTTCTGCGATGACGATAGATAGGCGGTCTGACACTCTATTCGCTTCCTGTGATTGCAATGGATAGGCCTAACGTACTTAAGAAATTGGGCAAGGCTAGCATATCAGCCACAGATATCGCCTCACAATTCTGGTGTGAGCTGCAGATGCAGGACAACTACATCTACGGCAAGAGATACACCAAGGAAATGTTCAAGGGCCGGCAGGTGCACGAGGCGCTGCAGAAGGAAGCGTACATCCCGCTGATCATAGAACCGGTCACGTACGCAGACACTATGTACAAGACGGCGTACGAGAACGTTATGTCCCTGAAGAGCCTGAAAACGAAGAAGCTCTGCAGGGAATTCAGGATCTATGGCAGCGTCAACGGCTACAGGATCAGCGGCGTGATAGACGAGATGCGTATACAGGATGGCAAGGTCGTAGTCATAGAGAACAAGACCAGGGAGTCCCCCAAGCCCGTGAACCCGGAGTCCACAAGACCTCACATAGTGCAGGTGATGCTGTACCGGAAGATGATAGGCGACATTAAGGCGAAGAGGTACACTTTCGAGAACCTGGACGCGGCTTACGGGATACGGAGGGCTAAGCTATCCGAGCAGTTCGAGAGGGAACTCAATGCGCTCGGCATAAAGGACGGGTTGCGGACCGCAGAGGAGCTTTATCGGGTGATGTTCTCCGAGATAGAGTCCCTGCCCGAGCTAAGCGATAACCTGGAACTGCACTACCTGGACAGGTACAGCGGCTCGCAGATAGCCAACATCGGTGTCAAGTACGAGGATAATTTAATAAACCAAGACCTCGTATACGCTATGAAGTACTGGAACGGGGAACGGAATGCAGAGCCTGTGCCTGAAAAGGAGAAGTGGAAATGCAACTTCTGCAAGTTCTTCGGAAAGGAATGCACAGTATGGTGGCAACAGTGAGTGATTATGCTTAATCCGAACATGCTTTCGAAGCCGGAACTGAGGAAGGAGTTCGCAAAAGAGTACCAGAAATATTACGGCACCAAGATATTCGAGCAGGAGGGCTTCAGTAGGCACACGTGCAAAGTCTGCGGGATGAACTTCTGGAGCGCTGTGGACAGGGATGTCTGCGAGGACTCTGCGCACACAACCTACTCGTTCTTCAAGGAGAAGCCGACACCAATAAACTACACCGACCACTGGAAGAGGTTCGCCGAGTTCTTCAAGAAGAACAGACATGCAGTCATAGACCGGTATCCGGTGGTCAGCAGGTGGAGGCAGGACCTCTACTTCAACATAGCCAGCATCCTTGACTTCCAGAGGATAGAGAACGGCAGGATGTCTTTTGAGTATAGTGCGAACCCGCTGGTGGTGCCTCAGATATGCCTAAGGTTTGGCGATATTCAAAATATTGGGGTTACCGGAGGGCATTTCACCAGCTTTATGATGGCGGGGCAGCATGCCTTTGACTACCCGAAGCACGGCTACTGGAGGGACAGGACGATTGAGCTCAACTACAAGTACCTGACCGAGGTGCTTGGAATCAAGAAGGAGGAGGTAGTCTACCACGAGGATGTCTGGGCGATGGGAGACTTCTCGGAATTCGGCCCTTCGCTGGAGTTCTTCTCAAAAGGGATCGAGCTTGGCAACAATGTATTCACGCAGTTCGAGTATGCTGGTGGCAAAATAGGCGAGCTGGAAGGAAAGGTAGTGGACGTCGGCTGGGGATTCGACAGGCAGCTCTGGTATGCAACGGGCTTCGACACGGCATATGAAGCAGTGTTCCACAACGTCCTCGAGAAGCTGAAACACAGGATACACTTCGAGTTCGACTCCAAGGCGTTCGGGAAGTTTGCCATTGTCGCAGGGGAGCTCAATGTTGACGAGGTCAAGAACATCCATGAGAAGGAGAAAGAGCTGCTGAAGTTCATCGGAGTGTCGCAGCACGATTATCAGAACAAGATAAAGCCAATGCAGGCAGTGTACGCAATCCTTGACCACACGAGGACGCTGCTATTCGCGATAAGCGACGGCGCACTGCCGTCGAACATGGGCGGAGGATATAATCTCAGGATCATCCTGAGGAGGGCACTGGACTTCATGGAGAAGTACAAGCTTGAGTTCACCATGAGCGAAGCGGCGGACCTGATTGCTGCAGACCTGAAGCCGCTCTTTCCGGAGCTCTCGGACAGCCATGACATATTCGCGAAAGTGGTGGAAGTGGAGAAGGCGCGGTACATCAAGAGCAAGGAAAACGGGAGGAAGATCGTGGAAGGCCTTCTCGCTAAGTCAAGCGCAATTGAGCCAAAGCAGCTCAGGACGCTCTATGAGAGCAACGGCGTGACGCCCGAATTCATCGCGGACATTGCAAAGTCGAAGAATGTGGAGCTGCAACTGCCAGAGAACGCCTATGGCAGCATAGTCGAAGGAGACTATGCAAGAAAAGAGAAGCAGAAGAAGCTTGACCTTGTCCTCCCGGACACGATAAAGCCGACAAAACAGCTCTACTACGACTTCGCGGAAGATGCCAATGCGAAAGTCGTCTACTCGAAGGACAAGTATGTGGTCCTTGACCGGACGCCGTTCTATCCCGAGGGGGGAGGTCAGGATCCTGACCACGGGATGCTGGATGGCGCGCACGTGGTCGACGTTCAGAAGGTCGGTGGTGCAATCGTCCACGTCCTTGCAGAACCGAAGCGTTTCAAGGCAGGGGCAACGGTGGAGGCGAAGGTCAACGTCGATAGGAGAAAGAGGCTTATCGCGCACCACACTGCGACGCACCTGATAAGCGCGGCTGCAAGAAAGATACTCGGCAAGCATGCCTGGCAGGAGGGCGCGAGGAAGTACCAGGAGAGGGCACACATAGACGTCGGCCACTATGACAAGCTCACGCTTGAGGAGATAAAGGCGCTTGAGGACCAGGTTAACAGCTGGGTGATCAACGGGATAAAGGTCAACGCCTACGAGATGGAACGCGGAAAGGCAGAGCACAAGTACGGCTTCTCCATCTATCAGGGGCACGGGGTGCCGGCGAGGGAGATGAGGATAATCGCGATAGAGGACAAGAACGGCAACACCATAGACGCGGAGGCATGCGGCGGCCTGCACGCAGTACATCAGGAGAGTGTGGTTGGGCTAATAAAGATAATCGATACCTCAAGGCCGCACGACGGCATTGACCGGATAGAGTTCGTTGCCGGGCTTGCTGCGCTGGACTACTTCAGGAAGGAGCATTCAGAGCTTGACAAGAGCGGAAAGGAGCTCAATGTGGAGCGACTGAAGGTGCACGAGGCACTCGCCCGGACGCTTGATGAGAAGAACCAGCTGTACAAGAAGACCGTCGAGTACAGGGAGATTGTTGCGCAAAGCATAGCAAAAGAACTCGGGGATAGAGAAGAGGTCAATGAGACGCTCGACTTTCCGAGAGAGATGCTGAGGAGCATTGCATCGACAGTGACCGAGAAGAACAAGAAGAGCGTGGTGCTT
The DNA here is from genome assembly GCA_021817125.1 of Microcaldota archaeon. Taxonomy (GTDB): domain Archaea; phylum Micrarchaeota; class Micrarchaeia; order Micrarchaeales; family CABMGC01; genus JAKAWC01. The sequence goes on along the minus strand of JAKAWC010000001.1, from coordinate 128,568 downwards.
CTCCGCAACAAGGAGGGGGATGTCGTCTGTATAGCCGGAGACCACGCACCGACAGGCGCGATAGAGTTTGTGCACAGCAGGATTAGGACCGGCTTCAAGGGAGGCGGGTCGAAGAAGGCTGCGGAAGGAAAGATCCTGGTGTGACTCGATGGATCCGTTCATTTACAACACGTTCGTTTATCCTATAATTTACATCTGGCCGGCTTACGTGACCAATGGCCTGCCGGTGGTCTTCGGGGGCACCTGGCTGTTCAAGAAAGTCGGACGGCCGATGGACGGCGGCAGAAAGTTCATGGGCTGGCCTATCTTCGGGAAGAACAAGACCTGGAGGGGCCTTATCGGGGGACTGGCGTGTGGTTTCCTGATGTCAGCGATAGAGGGATACTTCCTGCCATGGATGCTCGTGATAGGAATCCTGATGAGCATTGGCGCGCATATCGGAGACCTGCTCGGAAGCTTCATCAAGAGGCGATGGGGCACAAGCGCCAGCCACAGCCACTTCTGGATGGACTCATACCTCTTCCTCATCTTTGCGCTGCTGCTCGCTTACCCCTCCGGCAACCTGCCGACGCTGTACGGGCTGATATTTATCGTATTGCTTACTGGGGTGCTCCATAGAGCCACAAATGTTGGCGCCTTTCTTCTGAAGATAAAGAAGGTACCGTGGTAATGAAGTCCATAGCTATAAAAACCAGACTCCACTAAATGCAGGATATGGCATCGACGTCATCCCCAACCAACAGAACGCCTCTGGTCGTTCCGACACCATCCGACTTGTCTGAAGCCGTGCAAAAAGCGTTAAGGACTTCTCCGGCAAGCATGAGCAAAAAAACAGACGGTGCGCTGGAAAATATCGTTATTGGAGAGAGTAGAAAACTGGGACATGCCCTGCATTTTGCGTCACAGCTTGCACGGTTTCAGCTTGAGTCGGAGGCAAGAAGGCTCCGAAATCAGACAATTCCGTCGATAAGAAAAAGGCTCGCGTACGCCCATGAGGAACGGGGAAAGCGTTATCTCAAAGTAGGAGAACTCGGAAAGGCATCCAAAGAGTTCGGAATATCCTGACCTCATTCAACAAGTCTCAGAGGTATATCTAAGGGACTCATTAGAAGCAGTATTTGCGGCTGCAAGAACTGGAAACCCAAAAGAGGTTAGTGAAGCACTCGGCTGGATGGACCTGGAGCGCGATGTCCGTACTCCTAACGTATGGCAACACAAAGAGCAGCGTTTTAAAGAGGGAGAATTGGTAGTGAGTAGAGCGGAAGAGCGCGAGTTAGTAAGAGGGTTAAAAAGAGACTGGGAAAGATATGGTGCGGAGACTCTGTCCGACACCAGCATACCGCAGCCTAGAAAGACCAGAGAGGAAGCCTCGAACAGAAACGCGTGGTGTTATACGGTACTCGAGCTTTCTGCGGGCGCGACCCAGAACCAGATAAGATCCGCGTACAGGAGGCTCTCGAGGAGATACCATCCCGACTTGAATGCCGACCCAGCTGCCGCGCTTAAACTCTCCGCGGTGCAGAAGGCGTGGAAGAGACTGCACAGGAGATATTAATCACTGGATGAAGAACCACGGCACTATGTTCAGAAGGATCAGGAGCACTACAAGCCAGGTGAGTGCGCTCATTATCCGCTTATCTTTTATCTTTGTCTGGTAGACGCGCCAGCCATCGAGCCCAGGTATAGGCAGCATATTCACGACTCCGACCAGGAAGTTGAGCAGGAAAGAGAGCGAGACTACCGCGTAGAGGAAGTTGACGATGTTAAACCCGGTTCCGGGATTCAGCGGCACGGATACCTGGTTGACGTAGACACCGACCTTGCCGGTGGCGTTTGCCGTGAGGAGGTACGAGCCTCCATCTGTGACCACGGACACTTTTGAATATGGGGTGTCGTTCTTTGCGGCGACCGTGAAGCTGGATATATTCTTTATCGGATAATTGTTCCAGTCCAGAATCGTCGAGTTAGTCGGCAGCACGCTTGCGGCAGAGCCGGGGACGGTAGCGGCGACTATTACCTTGGTGGTGAGGAGCGCAGGCATTATATAAAGCAAGAACGTTATGAACAGCACGAAGAATATCAGCGACAGGAGTATGTTCGACGATACCCCGGCTATGAATATCCTGTTCTGCGACTGTTCCGAGAGCTTCTTTATCGAGGCTTCGTCTGGTTCCACGAATGCGCCCGCAGGTATGACTCCGAACAGAACAAGACCGATAGACTTTATCTTCACCTTCACGAGTCTTGCGAGCACGCCATGGGAGAATTCGTGAACTATCAGGATTATGACCAGCGAGATTATTCCGGCGAACAGCGGGATGGTTATCCCCGGGATAAGCGGCGCCACGCCTGGTATCTGCTGGGCTATTGTATTGTTGGCGTTGTGCAGCACGCCCACATTGTAAGCAGTGGATATCACGCTATATAGGACAGAAAGCGCGTTGTAGCCTATGCCTATTATCGTGAACGCCGTGAACCCACCGGCTATGCCAGCGGCATATACCACGATGCCGGTGACACTCAGACCCCCGACAGAGCTCGTTGCGGTCGGCTGCGATATCTTTGAGGTCACCTGCGGCAGGTTCAGGAATCCGAGGGTGTAGCTCAGATAAGGATACACTAGGAACAGCATCAATATTATCGACACCACACCTGCGGCATATGTCTTCCTGCCGAGGTACTTCTTAAACAACGGCCATGCGAGAATGCCAAACCCGAGGACCAGCCCCCAGTCGGCCATGAACCGCCAGAACTTCACGTTGTGCTTTGACAAGTAGTCTACTATCCCTATGCCGTGCGCACTTCCGAGCATGTACATGCCAGCAAGGTTCTGCAGGTTGTTGACCCTGGCGATTATGTCACCGCCAATCATCAACACCACTATGGCGCCGACCCATTCGGTCACCGCCCCGAAGTTGCTGTAATAGAGTAGGAATAGTGCGGCTACCTGGATCATTGCCATGCAGAGTGTCGACAGGACCTTGTGCTCCGTCATGAATCTGGGTGGTGGCTTGATTGCCGGCTGCGCCGGCTGTCTCCTACCCGCTAGTTTGCTGCGCTTTGCTGGCGCACTAGTGACCTGCTTCGCCTTTTTCCCAGCCATAGGTCTCCTTATCTCCGGCTCTGCCTGAATCTCTTCCTTGCTACTTTCTTCAACCTAGAAACAGCACGGGTCTTGCGGTAGTGCTTTCCTACTCTTCGTCTTTTCTTGCTGACCGTCTTTTGCATAAATACACCGTGTAGATGTTCACATCCAGCTATTTATTCCTTTCTGACCTGCCTTGCCTTTCACTTGCGTGAGCTTGTCCGAGTATTTGTCTATTCTCTCAGTGGAGAATTCGTGCTCATCGCACATGAAACGGATCAGCTTCTCCTTGTTCGGTCTGTTCGCCTTGAGTATTCGCTCAAATTCGCCACTACTCATGGACTTTACTTCGGGCTCGGTAAATACTTTCTCGACATCTTCGGGGTCCGCACCGAATCCGGTGCCGTACTTCTCCTGGACGTATGACACAATCTCCTTGAGCGACTTCCTCTCCCGGACTATCCTCAGCGCTGTCTTCGGGCCTACGCCCTTTATTCCCTCATTAAAATCCGTGCCGATGAGCATGCCTACCCATATAAGCTGCTTGAGGTCCAGACCCATGCTTGCCAGCAGCTTCTTCAGGCACGTGCGCTCTATGTTGACGTCAACGTACACATTCTTCCTAGGGAGCTTCCTTCTGCCGGTGACCGTGAGGTTGCGTATGACTATGTCTGAACCAAACAGGAACGAGTCGTAGTCCTGGCTTGCAGCTGCGTACGCCAGTCCATCGCTGACCAGCTTTGCGGCCTGCGCCTCCCCCTCGCTCGGCGCCTGGATGTACGGGACGCCCATACATTCGAGGAGTTCTTTTGCGCTTGCCACTATGTCCTTGTTTATCTTGGTGGATTTCATTGCGAAGTTTCTTGCCTCCTCTATCTGGCCCTCGGCTTTCGCCTTGTTCCATTCCTCCAACGCTGTCTTCCGCTGGTTCATCCTCGCTTCCAAGGTCCTCTGCTTCAGCGCCGGCGGTATCCCGTCAAACACGAATACGGGGGTCACCTCGTACTCGAGGATGTTTATGGTCCTGTAGAAGAGCCCGGACAGATGGCTTGTCACCCTTCCCTTCGAGTCTGTGAGCGGACTGCCGTCAGGACCTCGTATTATCGAGAGGAACTGGTAGATGGTGTTGTAGGCGTCTACTGCGATCGTCCTGCCACGCAGCTCATTGAAGCTTACCTCCTCCTTTACTTCGGAGACGAAGTCCCCAATGGCCACTGCCATTATTCCTCACTCTCTTCGTGTGCCGCCTTCGCCTTCTTGAATGCTGCGTCGCCGAGCGTTATCGGACCGGTCTTTCCGAACGAACCACCACTAGCCCTAGGCTCCGGTCTTGTAGTGAGCTTTATGCCAAGTTCCTTCTCTATCTTCTTGGTCAGCATAGTCGAGGGCAGGGTCTTCTGCTCCTCAACCCGCAGCATGGTCGACTCCTTCTCGGCAATCCTTTCTGCGAGGACCTTGAGAGGCAGCCCCATCGCCTCTCTGCTCTTCCTTATTAGCGTGCCATAGTTATCGACGATCTCTTCCTCCTGGGGCAGCTCTCGGGATGGCTTGTACTGCTCCTTCCGGTCAGCGCCCTTGCCACCAAGATCAATCTTGTCTATCACCGCCTTCCCCTGCGAGCACTTCTCACACACCATCACGTGCGCACCCTCGAGCGCCACGGTGTATAGAATGCTGGTCGGTTTGCCGCATATCTCGCATTCCTCCATAGCCACATCCCATTATAATTGGTAACAGAACAGATAAAAGTCTTAGGAAAGGTCGGTGTACATCTTGTCGTTGAACTCGTATGCGGTTATGTCCCCTTTGTCGCGTATGCCAAGCAGGTTGAGCATCTCATCCTTGTTTGCGTACTCGCGGATACCGCGCTCCAGGTCAAACGAGAGTATCTTATCCTTGAACTCGGCGTAGACCACGAACGCCTTGTCGTCGTCACCCTTTGTCCGGATTATCACCTTTGACGACCTGTTGCCGAGCGCGATGAGAAGACTGCAGAGCAGCATCGCCTTATCGAAGACGTCCCCTGCGCCGTCGCTCAGGGTCTGCCTCGGCAGGAGCCAGAACTGGATGGGCAGCGAGACCGAGAGTATCTTCTCTCGCACGTATTCAAACGCGATCCTTGCAGCATCTGGGAAGTTGTCATCGTACCTGTACGAAGGCAGCGTCGCTGCAATGTTCTTTGCCTCAAGCTGCACTGCCTCGTCATCAGGAGTGACGAGCTTTGGCAGCTCGGCGACGTGCATATGCTCGCTCTCTTCTATGTGATCCCTGTAACGCATGATCACGTCAAGGTATAGTTTGTTGTACCTCTTGACAAGCTCGGCATCATCTGCCAATTAGACCCCCGATATGATATCGGAGAGAAGCTATAATATCCTTCTCTAGCAATAGAAAAAGTATATTATTCTTGGCTTTCAAAGAGGTAGTGTTCTCGGGGGTTTTATGGTCGAGTTTAGCCACGTGTCAGATGCGGTAAAGAAGCCCGGCACTACGGTAGTGCTTCGCGGCTGGGTCTACAGGAAGAGGGAGAGCGGAGGTCTCGCATTCATAATCCTTAGAGACAACACGGGTATCCTCCAGACCGCGACAAAGAAGGACGCGGTCGATGCTGCCTCATGGAAGGCGGCGAGCGATACCACGATAGAATCCAGCATAATCGTCACTGGAAAGGTCAGAGAGGATAAGCGCGCACCTACCGGTTACGAACTAAGCGTGGAGAAATTCGATAACGTAGGGATTGCTGAGCCTTTTCCAATCACCGAATATCAGAGCACAGAACTCCTCCTCGACAAGCGGCACCTCTGGCTCAGGAGCCAGAAGATGACCAACATCATGAAAGTACGTGCGACGGTCTTTAGGTACATCCGCGACTTCTTCGCGGAGAGGCAGTTCTGGGAGGTCACCCCTCCGGTGATAACCAAGGCCGGAGGCGAGTCTGGCAGCGACATGTTCGAGACTGACTTCTTCGGCACCAAGGCTTATCTTACACAGTCATCGCAGTTATACCTTGAGGCTATGGTACCTGCACTTGAAAGGGTCTACGACCTTGTGCCCTCATTCAGAGCCGAGAAGTCGAGGACCGTTAAGCACCTCGCCGAATACTGGCATCTTGAGGCAGAAGCCGCCTACTACGGTTGCGAAGACAACATGAAGCTTCAGGAGGACATGATAAGCTACATCTGCCAGAAGATGGTGAAGGAGCAGGCGCCGCTTCTAGATGCGCTTGGAGTAGACAAGAAGGGGCTTGGAGTGGTAAAGGCACCGTTCGAGCGGCTGACTTACAAGGAGGCCATTGATTATATCAATAAACACGGCGGAAAGAAAGAATGGCTCGACGACTTCGGTGTAGAGGATGAGAAGATACTCACCGAGAAGAGAGATAAGCCGATATTCGTGTGGAAGTGGCCGATAAAGATTAAGTCATTCTACATGCGACCTGACCCTAACGACCCAGAACTCGTGCTAAACGCAGACATGCTCGCACCACAGGGACATGGAGAGATAATTGGAGGCAGTGAGAGGATATCTGACTATGCAATGCTTAAGAAGAGGATAACAGAGTTGGGGCTGAACGTGAAGAACTATGAATGGTACCTGGACACTCCGAGGTATGGTAGTGTGCAGCACAGTGGATTCGGCTTCGGCACGGAGCGGTTCATCAAGTGGATACTCAATCTTGACCACATCAGGGATGCGATACCATTCCCTAGGATGATAAACAGGGCTGAGCCATAGATGCTCAGAAGAAGCCTTTGTACTTGGATCTGAGATACCACCTGGCAAACGGGAAGACCCGCTTGTGCTTGAGCGAGAAGCGATATATCCCACCGATTTTTGCCCTGGGATCCCCATGGCTAAGGATCGTGAAGAACGGTGCATACGAGGTCTTCCTCTTGTCATATACTATGACGCTGCGCCCGGACCTCGCTAGGTTTATTGCTGCCGTGAGCCCTGACACTCCTGCTCCTGCAATTGTGATGGGTTTCTCTGACACGTAAACACACAAGTGATAGGAATCTGCTTTTGGGATTTATATCTCTTGCCCTCCCAATAGGAATCGGATGGGGCAGAACCATCGGTGAATATATGGATAGGCTGGTGATCGCCTGCATGGACAGGCGTCTGAACAAGTACCTTGACTCCCTTAATGATGGCAGGACGATCTTCCTAAGGAACGCTGGCGGTAACGTAGGCTCTCTTGCAAGTTCGATAAGATACATTCTGAACAATCATGGGATACGACGCATACACGTGGTCACGCACACCGACTGCGGAGCAATGAAAGTGGTCGCTGGCGCACGGGACAAGAGCATGAAGGTAAGCGACACAGTGCAAGAGGGGCTTGTTCGTTACTTCAACAGAGTCGAGTTCGGGAACCGGGGTGAGCTCGAGAAGGCTAACGAGGCACTGCAGCAGGAAGCGATTGCCAAGCTTGCCGGGGGTGGTTTCGAGATAACTACCGAACTGTTTGACATTTCTAAAGCAGGCCAACATGGTGGCCAGGGTGATCACGTGCTCGCAATCACTAGAGCATCGGACTGGAAGTACGAGAAGATAGCCGGCGCTTCGAGGTCGGACCTCGCTGAGATGTACACGGTCCAGGCAGACAACATTGATGAAGTCATGCACGACATTGAGATCGCAGTTGGCACGATCGGCATACATGACGTGAGGGTTGTTGCCCTAGAAGCGTCAGAATACAGACCCCTCCGGTTGGACTCGAACAAGCTCAAGGCAAAGCCGTTCTCCAGCGGTGTCCATATCGACTACATAAAAGCCTGATGTGGACATTTCCAGACTAGCATATTTAAAGCCGAAAGTGCATAATATTATCGTAGGATGTACGAGAGATGGCCATTATGGCAGCAAGACTCAAGGCAAAGGAAGGCGTTGCGGGATGCGTAGACCCCAGGAACACACCTTATTATGATCAGGAGCTCAGGGATGAGTTGGTCACCAGGTTCAGAAAGGCAGCGGGAATCGGGGGGGCTGGCTCTTACGAGGACGCCAGACAGCAGGGGATGGTGCACCTTTATACCGATGCACACGGGGGCTGCAAGGCTGTGAAGTGGGGCGATGAGCAGGTTAGAAACGGGACCTCTGTAAGCGTCAACAAGCTCACTGCGGTAGTCTCTTATCTCCAGAATCACGTTGATATGTCAAAAGAGCCTAGCCCGGAGCAGCTCAACGAGGAGGGTAAAATCGCCAATAAGAGAGCTGCAAAGAAACTGGGAGAGGAGCTCGGGATAACGGTCGAACCGAGATTCATCGATGAGGATGCCATGATAAAGGCCGCTGGAGGGACCCCGCACGCACATCACGAGGTCGTACTTATGCCCTCGAGACTCAACTATGCCCCAGCATTCAAGGCGGCGAGCATAGGGATAACTGATGCTTACGTGACCCAGCTATTCCGCCCTGCCGAGATTGTGGCCCAGGTGGAACTTGCCGTCGAGGTCCTTGGCGTAGCGCCGTCAAAGGTCGTGCTGATAGCGCGCGACCCTGTAGAGGCGAAGGAGATGGGTGACATGCTTAGACCAGCGATTGCAGAGCAGCCTTTCATGCAGGGGGTCAAGCCGGAACTTGTCGAAGCGTTCTGATTCTTTATCCTGCATTTCGGCAAAACATCGTAAATAGACGAATCCGCAGGAATCTTTAATAATCACCGTCGGCACATCATCTCTGATGGAATCGAATGTCAGCAGGCATAGCGCACACGGTGGAGAAGGCGGCGCCCCATTCAAGGAGGGCAGGCGGTCTGTGATAGAGGGCAAGCAGACAGATGAACGCACGTTTGAGAGGGAGATGGAGACTTACCAGAAGATGGTCTCGAAAGTGAGGAGTTTCCTCGATCGGATACTGAGCACCCAAGAGCACCAGCAGCCGCTTGGCAAATGGGAGGAGCCTGTGCTCATCCAGCTGATGCAACCTAGTGGCAGCATCTCGGTCACAGACGAGGTCAATATAAATCTTGACAACAACTCGATCGAAGTTAATAGGGAACTGCTCAAGCAGGACCCTGAGAAGCTTCGCGTCAACATCGCAATGGCCACGGCCACGTATTACCTGCACAAGATGCTTGGGGAGAGTGGCATGCCTGAGGCGATAAAGAAGGGCAAGGAGAGAGAAGGTCTACCTGAGAGCATTATAGCAACGCATGCGCTTGCGAGGCTCACCGCCATAGCATTCAGGCGGGACGCCACGATGGGCAGCTATGGCGACACCCACGGCTTTGCTAGGGAGCTGTTCTGGTACAAGGACACCGACAGGGAGCTTGCCAGGATGCTGCACGCCACATTCGCTGAGATACAGACTGGCGAATTCCACTTCAAGGTGCTTAGCCTGATAGCACCGGAGTACAAGGGCGCAGATATAATAAGGCTCGGCAGGCAGGTCGCACTTCTCGAGTACCTGAAGCACGAGGGGGACGTAGAGGCGGCCATACGAGGATTGTTCAGGAGCGGCCAGAATGCCATGAAGGGCATAGCCAAGACAGGCACAGATGCCATGCATGCGTCCATAGACACCATGCTGAAGAAGCCAGAGGAGGGCAGGGTGATTAGAATCCTGCCCGGTGGGAGTCAAGGGCAGACTGTCGTCGTCCTGAGGGTCGCAATGAGCGACGGCCTTGTGGACGCAAACATATCGAGAGCCATCGTGGATGAATACACTCGGATACGGTCAGGTAGGGAGAACGATCGCGCACGGAGAAAGAACGAAGCTTGGGAGGAGGCGCAGCGTAGAGCCAGAGCTGGCACTCCTGAGGGCGAGGATGCCAGAGAGCTTGCCAGGGAGTACTTTGAACCGTTTATGGTTGGTGAGGAGGCGAAGGCGCGCGATTCCGTGGCTACGCTTACCTCCAACGTCTACGGCAGGGAGGAGCAGATGGATGCGATAGCCACCGATATGCACAGCCTGTTCGACGCGCTCGAGCCAGCGGATGAGCCAGATATCGTAGAGAAGGTAAGGCCAGCTCTGGTGGCGTTCGGTATATATGGCCTCGAGGCTGCACTTCCCGCAGGCGAGCTTGCCGACCTGAGTGGAGGTCATTCGCTGATGGCATACGCACAGCTTATGCTCTCACACAACCTGATTGAGGAGGTCGTTGTGCTCGATGCGCAAAGCAAGGAGAAGGTGACGCACTACAGGCTCACGGCCAAGGGAGCTGAGCTCGCCAGGATTGAGCGGGCTAAGTCTGCAAGGCGCGGCACCGATTTGAAGAGCTCTGCCTGACAGCGACACAAAGCAATATATACGTTCGGGAGCCTTAATGAATCCTGGGTTAACATGTATTTCCCAGCTAAAGCTCTGCAAGAACGCCCGGACCTGCGCCTCGTTCTTGATAAAACTGTACTAACGATGAGCGAGCAGGCGCTCGTAGAAGCGGCGCTCAGGGCGAGGAGGAACGAGACCGGATTCTCGGATATTAGATACGTGGTCACCAGGACCAAAGCCGTGTTCCAGTTCAGGAAATGGTCTAACCTGGAGAGGGCAACACGGGCGGAGGAGCTTGATGCCAAGCACCCTGGGTTCAGGCACAGGGTGACTGACGAGGGAGATGTACTCTTCTCGGAACGGAGAGATGGGCATCACGACGGCAACGGCCACACCGAGACCCTTGGAAGAAGAATGCGGAAGTGAGCGTCTTCCCTGTGATAAACAAATACCAAATCAGCTTTAAATAGGGGAAAACAAATGATATATCTGAAGAGTTTGTACAGCCACGGGAGACGATGCGAGCAGACCGAAGCGGTAACAAACAATTAAATAGGGCGTGTAACTAACGTTAGATTGGTTTATATGGAGCTAATTGACAGACTGCGAAGGAGGAATCCGGAGCCGGAAGGAGAGCTTACAGAACACCAGATAAGGGCGCTGGCAGCGCTGCCGCCAAGCGGTAGGACACACTACTTTCGCGTGCAGGGAAGCGAAGGTGTCATAGACTATTTGAGGACTCTCGAGAGACGAGGGCTCGTTAATGTCATACTCAGGGGAGATTGGTGCTCTGCCATGCGCACTCCGAAAGGAGAGAAGGCGCTGGGAGCAGCTGCGTCTGCAGCGAGAAGGGCGTAGAAAGTGCAGGCAGCACCAAGCTCGAGTGCCCCTCTTATTGCCCAGCCAACGCAAGCACAGACCGAGCAGCAGCGCGGGTTCTATATGCCAATGCACCTGTTGGTGCAGGGCAAACATGCGATAGTATATCCTGCCAAGGGCCTTGAGGGGGTGCTGGACAGGACAAAGAAGGGAAGTGTGGGTGACCATCTGTGCGACCTCTATCAGTCAAATGAAGAGCTGCGCAGCGGCAGGTACCATATTATCATTCTCTGGAAGGATGGCGCTGACATAATGGCGGACGTCTGGATATTCGACAAGATAGGGCAGTGGGGCTCCGGCCCGCTCGTTGATGCGAAGACGTATAGAGGGATGAAGCGCGTGCACAACATGGGAGTTGGAGCAGGAGACGGCATGATCATGATAGGAATGGAAGAGGAGTCAAGGCAGGAGATAATGGACAGGCAAAAGCGCACGTTGGAGGACTACTTGATAGGGGGAAGGCCGAAGCTCCCAGGAGCAATCAGGCTTGATGAGCAGTTCTACTTTGATGCGACCCCGTTCTCCGACGTGATAAGGGACCTGCAGCGAAACTAAAGCTAACCCCCTAAAAAGAGATAAAATCACCTAACCGCTGCTTTTAGGCCAGCCGAAGCGTCTGCGGTTGTAGCTTTCTGCGAAGCTCCGTACATGGCGAGTGCCGCGCCTGCCACCATGGCCTTAATCGTCTCTGGCGGCGTCCACTGCAACTGGTTGGTAGGGATGTTGTCTATGATGGACGCACATCCCGGGGCAGCATAATGCATCTTCTGCCTTATCACGGCTTCTGGTACAACCTGCTCTGGACCGCCAGACCAGGACACTGTCGACGCGAAGTCACGCACCGCGTCGAGCACTGCAGGCGCTATGTCTCGCGCCATGTTGTATCTTCCGCTTAACCTTCCCTCAGGCAGTTTGGATACCGCAAGCAACACGTCTGACATGTCTTCAGCGCTAATCCTTGTCCCAAGCACCTTGGATACGTCGGCTGCCTTGGCCAAGATTGCTTCCCCTTCGCGACCGGAGAACCTGTGTTCGATGGCATTAAAACCGGGGTTGAGTACCTCCCGCACTTCCTTTGCGCGCGCCATACTGGCACCATCGCCCTTATAGTCGGTAAGATTGAGCACTATGGTATTCTCGTGCGCCATAGTTGCACTTGATCTCAGACCCTCTGCCGGCGCTACCTTCATCACAACTGCACCTGTTCCAACCATTCCTTCAGTTCCAGACATCTTATCACCATTTCACAATTATCATTATATGGCTTCTCATGTTTATGGCTTTCGTTTGGGGTAGCACAGTCGTCTAACATTTGCCGCATGGGGTGCATGGCTGACGCTGACCTTCTTGAAATAAAAAGAAAGGAGAGCAAACTTGCAAATTAGTAGTTAGTAGTGGTGGGCTCACGAGTCGCCGAAGCTCCCCGTTTACACCCCCACCCTATCAAGGTCATGGACTATGACCAACCTAAGTATCTCGTTTCGGATGCGGCTTCGTCCTTAGATGCTTTCAGGGCTTATCCGCTTAGCGCGCAGCTACCCGGCGCTGCCATAATGACAACCGGTAAACCGGAGGCGCCGCTGTTCCGTTCCTCTCGTACTAAAAACAGCTTATCCTCTGATACTAACACTTCCTGTAGATACTACCGTACTGCCTCGCGGCGTACTGAACTCAGCTCATGTAGGTCTTTAATGGACGAGCAGTCCAGCCCTTGGTGGCTCCTGCACCACCAGGATGACCTAAGCCCATATCGGTGTATCAAACGGCCGGGTCTATGCGAACTATCACCGGCCACGAACCGGTTACCTCCAGAGTAACTTGTTTGATAGTCTGGGGCCCCATTAAAAGAGCCTCCAGAGTTCGTTAAGCCCTACTTTCGTATCTGCATCCCCCGCTTTTCGGGATACAGTCAGCCCTGCATATGCCTTTTAGCTTCACGAAGGGTTCCCAACCCTTCTAAGCAGAGCGTTGGCCACTTTCGTTTCCTTATCGAAAGCAACCGCCCAGTCTAACTATCCATCTGCAGCTGTCCCCCTTTCGAGGTTAGCCACGCAACAAACGAAGAGTGGTGTTACATTGTCGCTCCACAACGGCCGAAACCGTTGCTTCGATGCTCCCACTTACGCTGTGCAGCGCTTGTAGCGCAACAACAACAGACTATAGTCAAGCTTCATGGAGTCTTCATTTCCCACAGGAAGAACGTGGCATGTACACCACGCAGTGAGTTCACCGGATCCAAGATTGGGACAGTGGGGGAGTCGTTACGCCCTTCATGCAAGTCGCCGATTAAGCGACGAGGTATTACGCTACCTTAAGAGAGTCAGAGTTACTCCCGCTCTTTGCTAGCGTTTAGCACCGTTGAAAAGGTGTTTCACATACTAGCGGTGAGCAGGCGTCACCCGCTGTACTAAGCCTTACGGCTTTGCGGCGAGTTGTGTTTTTGATAAACAGTCGCTACCCCCTAGTTAATGCTATCTGCGCTTACTAAACGCAGACATGGCTTTTAGATAACATACGCCACTAATTTGCCGATTTCCCTAACCTTGGTTCTTCCGCCACCCCTTGGCCTTTTCAGCCAGCAGCACCTGTACTGGATCTAGGTACGAATTGATACGATCGTTGCGGATTCCCTTTTCACGGGCTCAAGAATTCAGTCGTTGCGGTTCATTTAGCCGTTTCTCCTCATAACGAGACTCCACGGCCGTTTGTACCTGTTTGCAGACCTATCCTCAAGCGTCAGAAATCCACCTTGTGTTACCACACCTACGTATCAAGCGCAGGAATATTGACCTGCTTCCCTTTTGAGCGAGAGTGATTGGCTTCGCTCTTAGGATCGGCTAACTCCCCGCTGACGATCATCGCGAGGAAAACCTTGTGCTTCCGGGGTATAAGATTCTCACTTATATATGCTGTTACTAACACCAGGATTTTCACTGCTGAACGGTCCATTTGAACTCAAGTCCAAACTTCTAGCCGTACAGCACGCCCCCATACCAGACATTTCTGTCTCCGTGGTCTCGGTACCTAATTTAGCCCCGTCCATCTTCGCAGAGCATCATCTCAATCGGTACGCTATTACGCGTTTTTTGAAGGATGGCTGCTTCTGAGCCTACCTCCCGACTGTCTATGACAACGCCCTACTTCAACACACTTAATTAGGATTTGGGGACCTTAACCACAGTCACGGTCTTTGCCGTCTCGCGACGCTAGCTTACCCAACGCCGCCGACTCCCAAGGTCTACGCAGCACGCACATTCGGAGTTTGACTGCGGTGTGGAACCTTTCGATCCCGATCACCATAATCGGTCGCTCTACCGTGCGTGCAAGCTCGCTTGGAGCTATCCTAAAGATACTTCTGGGGGGACCCGCTATTGCCATGCTCGAATGGTCTATCGCCCCTACCCTCAGCTCACCCAACAGGATATACCATGACAGGTTGCGGGCCTCCACCGGACGTCAATCCGGCTTCGCCCTGGCCGAGCGTAGTTCGCAATGGCTTCGGGTCGTATAAATGTGACTTAGGCATTTTCATGCCCGTGGCCTCATTGCTTTCGCCACCTCGCTTTCACTGCGTCATAAGACTTGCCACACACTATACACTCCCTGGCTCTTGCTTCGAGAAGAAGGACACAACACTGGTCCACCAGCGTCGGTTTAGCATTACTACTATCCCTTCCGCCGGCTTCCTTCCTTCCGTGCCGTATCTTCTCGTAACCACCTAGTTTCAGATCTTTTCACATCCTACCCGTGTAGGAACTTTTCAGCTTTCGTTCGCACTACTTGTTCGCTATCGGTCTATAGTCAATATTTAGAGTTGGAGTTTAATGCCCCCATATTCGCCCAACATACTCAAGCTAGGCTACTCTCTTGAAGCACACCCTATCATGTTTAGTCTACGAGGCTGTCACTCTCTTTGGCGGCACTTTCCAATGCCTTCGACTCGCATAACAGGATTAAAAGCCTCACCACATCTCCGTGCACGTTGCCGTGCAGGATTCAGTTTGCTCTGTTCCACGTTCATTCGCATTACTGGTGGAATCTCTTTCGATTTCTTCTCCTGCGGGTACTAGGATATTTCGGTTCCCCGCGTTGGCATGCACCACTATTCATGGTGCGTAATTCGGTGATCCTGGGTTCAATGACTGACTTGCGTCTACCCCAGGCTTATCGCAGCTTGCCACGACCTTCTTCGCTACTATAGCCAAGCCATCCTCTAGGTGGCGTAAATTGCAAGTTTGCTTCTCCTCAATCAATTGCGAAAGCGCAATATCACAACGACGACATCAGGATGTCGTCCTTACATAGCACGCATGGACTCTTTTGGGGTCCAAAAAGCTTGTTTAACAGACGTAAGTCCGCAGAGGTGGGCGACACTAGGTGTCGCGTTTCATCATCAGCAATAGAGCTTCGAAACCGTCCTCTACAAGCTTAGGCGTGCATATGCGCACCAGCAATAGATATGCATAAGAAGGTTTAAATACGTTGCTCCCTGCAACGCAGATGTGGAAGAGCATGTCTTGCTGACTTTGGTAGTGCAGAGCTGCTAAAGATAAAGGACGTGCATCCGCCATACGTTATTCATCCGCGGGAGCGCGACCATATCCCTCCTTGGTAAGAGTAGCCCACATCCCATGCTATTCATTTCGGGAAGATGAAGGTGCTGTGGAGCATCTCTCCTCCCTCTTTTGCGGATAGACCGAGCATCCCCTTGCTGAAAGGGTATATTCGCGCTAAGATAGGCAGTCCTTTCTTCCTTGCGATACTCTTGACCTCCCTGAGCAGCAGCAGCCCTACGCCGCCCCTCCGATACGCCGTATCCACGAATATCTCATCGAGGTATAGATATCTCTTGAACCTGAAGAAGCTCTCCGCCCTCTTCACCGTTAGGTATGCATAACCTACAGCCTTGCCCTCAGCCTCAGCCACCAGTATCTCCTTATTCTTTTTACGCATCTCCCGGTAGGCGTCCGCGGCCTCGACGTAGCTCTTGCTAATATATCTGCACTTGATGGCGTGTATCAGCCACAGTTCGTGCATCATGCGGTCCAACGCCTCGCGGTCCCGCGTCTGCATCTTCCTTATCCTGACCCCCATATAATGACCTAACAGTATTATCCGAATTGCAGGTCTTTATAGGTTGTCAAGACCCAACCAAGCTTAATAAAGGAGTCAGCGCGTAGTGATTCATGGTGATGGCATGAATCAGAGGCTTGCGGCGATTTGCGCACGTTGGAGCGTTGAGGACAGGAACGTCTTACAGGAGGCACTTCGCCGCGCAGCGTCACAGGCAGTGAAAGAGGCGTTCCCATCGCAGCAGCACAAGCCTCTTGATGAGTTTATGGCGCTTCTAAGACCGGTGTTAGAACGGTATCGGGTGGCTGCAAACGACGAGGCTGCCATCAGGGACGGACTTATAAGCGTCATGGTTGATGGACACAGGCTCAAACCTGCGGATGAAACGCAACCTACTTGACTTGAATCGCTATGACGCATCCAGTCAGACCGCTGCGGGTTTTGCGTCGCTTCTCGGCACATGGAGGTGAGGCAGGCTCTATCTTACGTATACGAACTGGCCATATCTCCTCGTTGCTCTGAATAATGAGAAGAGACCTAGGAGGCCGAGAATGATACTGAACCATTCCTCAAACCCTAGATATACTCTTGAGACCGCTCCGGCGCCTAAAAGGAAGAATCCTCCCAACAGTATTAATACAATTCCCAGAGCTATGAATCCCACTATCCCTAAATCTGATTCTCCTAAGCCAAATCCATTCAGATACGATAAACCCAAAATGAAGATCAGAAGCTCTACGATATAGATGATTGGTGACAGAATAGGTAAGATTTGGTTGGGTATTGGTGGATTGAAGAGTAAGAGGTAGGTGACTCCGATAATAAGAAGAACTAGAGTTATAATCACTATGTTTTTTGCCCCACTATAGCTTCGTCTAAGGTGGTGATGCCTAAGGTGGTTAGGTAGATACGTGTGGTGGCGATAGTATCTGTGACGCCGATGATATTTATAATGTTTATATCTAGCCATATCTATTCACACTACAGGTGGAAATTTAAGGTTATTTATCGCATCGCTCGCCACCCTTATTGCATAATTCTTCGGTCTCACTGCGGCAGCCGTGCGGATGCGCTGCAAGAAAATCTTATATAGGCTCTTATGCTACTGCTAATAGATTGCGTGATAAAGCTCCTCATCTTCGACATAGGAGGCGTGCTGATTGACTTTACGGAGACGGCTTACGTGCATTATCTGCGGACGAATTTCATGCCTGGTGCGAACGAACGCGAGCTCTGGGATTTTGTGAATCCGCTGATCTCCGTCATGGAGTACGGCAAGCTTCGCGTGCCCGAGCTCGAACGGATGGTCGCGAAGCACTTTGGAAGGGATAAGCTAGACATGCACTGGGTGCAGGGCTGGAGGGAGATCGCGGAGCCTAAAGATGACGTGATAGGACTCGTGAACAAGCTTTCTGACGATTACAAGGTGGTCCTCTTATCGAATGTTAGCCAGTCCAGGTTCGCTGAGATGCGGAGGAGCTACCTCAAGCGAGTGAAGGCGAAAGATGTATACGTATCTTACGACATTGAGCTAAGAAAGCCAGAGCCTGCCATATACAGATATGTTCTGCATGAGGAGGGAGTCAGGCCTGGCGAGGCGGTCTTCGTCGACAATCAGATCGAGAACGTCATCGGCGCAGAGAAAGAGGGGATTGCGTCTATCTGGTTCAGGGACTATGACAAACTGGTCAGGGACCTGAAGAGGTTCGGCGTATCGGTGCCGTAGTAGGCACTATTCTGCGCTAGGTTCATGGTTGATTACGTCCTTTCGCTCGTACCTGATCTTGTCGACTACATAGACTGCAAGCCCTGCACCTATTATTATGAGTGCGTCACTTACAGGACCCATGTGCAAGGTTGCCCCGCCTCCTGCCGTGTACGAGAACAGGAGGTTGTTCACGCGGGAGTGGAGTGAGATGACCCCGCGGTTGAGCGCATAGTTGGTTGTCTCGTCGAGGGTTGCAGCCGCTATTATTGCGTGCAATGAGGATGCGGCCTTCCTGCCGTTCCATGGGCGGGCGTCGTCAGAGTCATGTGTGTTCCTGAACGTGTACTTGATGTGGGACGATTTAAGCAGCATTCCTTCAGCGAACGAGTCCCTCTTTATGCCTTTGAAGACGTCTCTCCTGCCAATTGCGGTCTGGGCCCTTCCCTCGGCGTCCGCTTTCTCCTGCAACGCGGCTTCTTTTGCGAGCCTTGCGGAATTCTGCATGCGCCTGGCATCGCGCTCGCTGTTTTGGTGAGCATCTCTTGCCGACTGCTCGCTTGTGATTTGGGCGTTGAGATTCGCGACCCTCGCATTGTGATCATCGGTCTGCTTTGCCGTGACCCTTGCTGCGCCATTTAGCAATGCCCTATATGAGCGGTTCTCGGCATTCAGCTCATCTCTGAGTTCGGTTAGGCTAGCATCACACTTCGCCTTGAGGCGTGCGGATGCATCTGCCTCCTGCCTCGCCCTTTCTTCCCGAAACTCGTGTCCCCTTGCCTTCCTTGCCGCCTTCCTGGCAGTCTTCTTGTGAAGTCTTATGTTGCTCTTTTCGATCCTGTGCTGCATCTTCGCGACCCTTCTTACGTACTTGAGCGCGTTCAGGTCTTCGTGGTATATGCTCGGTTGGAGGTTATCTTCTCTACTTGTCCTGCCCCTAACCTCACGGTTGACCTGGTTGAGGTCCGCTATGCGGAGTGCTCCCAAGGGCGTCCTGTTGTGTCTAGGCATTAAAGGCATGGTTATTCCTTGCTAATGTTATCCGACGCTTGCCATATATATGTAAAGGCGTTTTAAGACGGCATTCGGCGAACATAGGTGATAAACTCGGGCTTATTTTACAGATGCGTTTAGGGCACACTTTTTGCCACGTCTGGACTTGTATGGCATTGCGGGATAGGTGGAAACAGGTATAAAAAGTTTTATATAGCTACTTTCTCTATTCTTAAGGGATATTCATGGCTTCAGAGATGACACCAGAAGCACTAGCTCTGATTCCTGACGGCAACAGGAGATGGTCAAGAGGACATAAACTCTCCATTTTCCAGGGGTACAACCTTGGCGTCAAGAAGTTCGTAGAGTTCAGCGAATGGTGCATAGATTACGGCATCAACAACCTCTCGGTCTGGGCGTTCTCTACGGAGAACCTTAGGAGACCTGGCGCTGAGACGAAGATGCTCTTCGAGATCTACAAGAAGGCAGCTAACGACAAGGATATCATAAACAGGTTGCACAACAATGAGACCAGGGCGGTCATAGTCGGGAACCGTGACCTGCTCCCGAAGAGCCTCATGACGCAGCTCCACAAAGTCGAGCTTGAGACCAAGAGGTACACGAAGAGGACCATAAACATGCTTATAGGATATGGAGGCAGGGACGACCTGCTGGAGGCGGCGCAGTCGATGGTAAGGGACGCGGTGAACAAACGATTAAGATACGTCAATGAGGCGGTATTCAGACGGTATCTGCTCTCCGGTGCCATACCTGATGTGGATATGGTGATAAGGACTTCCGGCGAAGAGAGGCTGTCTGGTCTGATGCCCTGGCAGACGGGATATGCAGAGCTCTATTTCTCGGAGAAGATGTGGCCTGAGTTCACCCGGAAGGACCTTGATGCAGCCTTAACAGAGTACGGCAGAAGACAGAGGAGGTTTGGCAGATAAGTGTTCGCATGCCGGACGGAAAGAGCGACATCACGCATTATTCCAATATTTTCAGCAAGAGTTCCCCACCCATCAGGGTGCAGGCGGTAGTGATTCTGCTGATAGGGCTGCTTGCCGGCGCTGCGGCAGATATGGCGGTCCATTACTCCCTCCTCGGCCCGCTGACCATCGGCAGGTTTGCATTTGCGGGTGCGAGCGCTGGGGTTCTACTGATAAGCGTCCCTGCGCTTCTCACCGCGTTCCTGATAAAGGCGATGAGGCGAAGACTCAAGCTGAAGTATGTCATGCTGCTCGCCTCATTCATAGCTGCGGTGTACGCGGTCTTCGTTATCGCCGACACGGTGATCTTCGCGCTTCTCAGGAACTACACGCTTGCGTACGTGGTGCTCGTGCTTGCGAACGCCGGAGTATACTGCTACTGGTTCTTCGTAGAGAAGTTTGTGATGGCCAGGAGGAAGATGGCGGTGTTCACTGCGACGATACACCCTCTGATCAACATATTCTTTTTCATCCCTCTCGGCAGTTATGTGCTTGATGTAACGGTTCCCCCGCAGATGCTGCTCCTCAAGCTATATGCTGGGATGACGGTATTCATGCTGGTGGGCTATCTCTCGCTCTTCGTCATCGATAGACCGATGAAGAAGGAGATGAACATCAGCAGCGCCATGCTCTTCACGGTTATGCTTAACCAGATAGTCTATGACTTCAACTTCCTCGACCTGAACTTCCTTGGCTCTGATGCCGGAATGAAGAGGGATGTCGGTGTGGACGTGCTTGCGCTCCGCGGAAAAAGCAGACTAAAGGCAGTCTTCGTCAGGCCTGACATCCACTACGGCCCTTTTGCCAATGTGGGAGGGAGCATAGCGACAGAGCATCTTGGCAAGATGCTGGCAGATAGGTACAGGGCCGCACCGTTCATACTGCATGGCGCCGTCAACCTGAACGACAACCCGATAAGCACCTCCCAGGTTTACAGGCTTGGTTGGCAGATCGACAACCACCTCAGGAACATGAAGAGCTTCAGGAGGGGCACGGGCTCGATAGGCATTGGAAGCGACGGCGTGTGCAGCGCCATAAACGTCAGGATAGGCGATGTGTCGCTCCTGACGTTGACGAAGGCACCGATGGTCACCGAGGACATGGAGAGGCCGGTAGGCCAGTACCTTGAGGACATCGCAAAGGAGGGGGGATATAAGGTCATCCTGGTAGATGCACATAACTCGAGGAGCGAATCTGCCAGCGCAGAGGAGCTTGAGGGCATAAAGGTCGGGTCCAAGTATATAGTCGCTTACGAAAAGGCGATAAAGAGGTCGATGGCGGCGCGGAAGAGCACCAGGTTCAGGGTGGGGGTAGCTCACCAGAAGATACGCCCTCTGCTCGGCAATCCGAGAGACCTGGGAGACGGATACACATCTGCATGCATCTTCGAGTCGGCTGGCAGAAAGTTCGGGATAGTGTACTTCGATGCGAATAACATCAGGCCGGAGTTCAGGGAAGCGCTGCTCAAGCACGTGAAGTCAATATTCAACATAGACCTTGAGGTATGCACCACCGACACGCATTCCGTCAATTCGATCGCCCTGAATGCGAGCAACACGTTGGGCAGGTTCACGCGTGTCGAAGAGATGTACAATATCATCGACTCGATGGTGGCGCTTGCAATAAACGATCTTGAGCCGGTGCGGTACAACTTTGAGCGCCTTACTGTGAAGAATTTCAAGGTCTGGGGTCAGAACTCCGAGGAGACGCTGACAAAAGTCGGCAGACAGGTGGTCACGAGGACGAAGTACGCTGTGCCATTCATCATCGCGGCGGGGTTTATAGTCGCTGCCTGGATAATCTACATAGTCTAGTGTATGCATGTTTAGCATCTACGCATATGGACTCTTCGCAGCCGCATTCGTGCTGTTCCTCTACAGGGTACTCTCGGCGAGGAGGCTGGAGAAGCTTGCGCTCTTTGGGTTCTTCCTCATTATCGGTGCGCTTTACTTCAGCGTGAGCGACCCCGCAAGCCTTACCGCGCTTACCGTAGGCATCGTGATCTTCGACGGGCTGATGTTTACCTACGGAAAGAGACTCAACTACCTGTATGTGGCACTCGGCATAGCATATATCGCAGTCTTTCACTCGGTAGGGATGAACCAAATTGCGCAGGCCATGCTCATCGGACTACTTGCGGAGCTCAACATGTTCAAGAGGTCGCTGAACAAGGCGACGACCAAATCCGTAGAGATAAAGCGGGACCTCGTGCAGGTCGTGGGGGGCGTTGGGCTGATAATTGCGTTCTTCGCCTTTAGCAGCGGTTACGCTTACCTTGTCCTTATCGGCGCGATCATGCTGGGCTTCTTCCTTGTCTGCTATTCCGTGACGTTCAGGCGAAGCTCGCTCGCAAAGAGGCTTTATAAGTATGAGAGGGAGTACACGACATTTGGGCAGGGAGCAATCTGGCTGGCGCTCGGCTCACTTGTCGCCGTAGGGTTCGCGAGCACACCTTACTCGATAGCGATACTGGCGTGCTTGTTCATCGGAGACGCGGTGGCGACCATAGCTGGCTTGACTTATGGGAAAGCGAAGCTTTTTTACAATAGAAAGAAGAGCGTGATCGGCACACTGGCTTACGCTGTCAGCGCTTTCCTGGTGTCGCTTATATTCGTGCAGCCATGGATTGCACTTCTGATAGCGGTGGTGGGCGCGGTCGTCGAGAGCCTTCCGAAGCACATGGATGACAACTTCGACGTGGCGGTAGTCCTTGCGCTTATGCTGCTCGCGCTGGGTGCCGTCGGATTGATACACTAAACTCGTCAGTGCCTTAGCCTCTTTTTGCCGAACCCTCTCTTCAGCCAGTAACGGGTCGGCTCTGCTCTTACTATCTTGCCGCAGAGCTGGCATTCCAGCTGTATCTCGTCTATCTTGTGGACATGGCACCAGTCGCACCACTCCGTTACATACTCCTCCGGATGGCTGCAGTCCTTCGGGCCGATCTCCAGGCGACCACCCAGTGGCATGCCAGCAAAGAAAATGACTGCGCACATCGACTCATCGCGTGAACAGGCCCGGGCGAGCGACCTTAATCATCCTCCTTACTGAGGACCTCCTGGCGCGGTACACGATGTGTCCCGATGCGGCGGTTATCACCGCGCCCTTCAGCACCATGCCAAGTCGGTTCCTGACTTCCTCTATGTCGCTTCCCTTCTTCGTGGAAACGACATAGCCGTACTCGCCGCTCGACAGGACTACCTTCTCGACTCCGCCGCACAGTGCCATTACCTTCGCCTTTGTTTCGGCGTCGCTTCCGTGCGTTGGCTTCACCATCAGGAAGCCTCCGCTCGCCACGCTTCTCAGCACCGTGGCAGTGCCATCGCTAGCTCTTTTGTTTTTCATCTGATTCAACCCCTTTATCGTTCGTAGGTAATTCTGCGCAACGGAGCACCATCTGGAATGTCTTTCGTCTGGATGGCTCCGTGACAGGCTGCCGAGCCAGCCCGGCCAGTGCGGTGAACGGAATCTCCTTCTGGGGCAGAGCTTGCGCTGCCATTGTTTGTATCACTCCCATGTTGTCGTCTTAGCCGACTTTCTCTGCGTTGATGTGGCAGAGGAACTCGGATGCGTTCACATACTTGGCATCGCACATCCAGCACGTGTAAGCGTGCTGCACTGGCACCGGTTCTGGCGCCTTTATCTGAAGAAGTCTTTGTATCATGTCCATCACTCCACCAATAGATATATGGTGAGAGCGGGCTGGCACCTGTTCAGGGGAATCTGAGGGATTGGAAATAGTTATAGTTTCCATGCGCCTAGCCCACCCACACCGATGTTTATTATTCTGCCTTTTCTGGTTTATATACCCTATTTTATGAACAATTTTGTTTGGCTTTCTTTGATTTTTTGTGAATTGCTGTAGCTTATACACCAGAGCTTCTGGCTATCCGGCCAAACGCACGCTCTACTTTTGCTGCGTCACCAATGCCTATGACTATCGTTTCGCCTTCTGCGGGTTTTACTGCATCGTTGACGTAATCTATCTCCTCGGAACGAATCACATCGGGAGGATCGGTGCCAATAAATAACATGCATTCGTCTTCCATGTTTCGCAGTGTCTCAGCGAGTTTCCGCCGCTCAGCATTGAGTTTTATTGCAAGCGCCCTCCTATCAGCTGCCAGATGCGCAACAAGTTTCCTATTATTAACGAATGCGCTCGTTACGTCAAACATCCTCATGCTGCTTCTGCCGTGCACTACCCGCTCGGGTGCAGATCTAGATAATTTCTGCTGTACTGCAACTGCGCCCACTATAAGCAGGGTAGCATAGACGTAGTAAACCTTGATCGGAGTGCCGATTAGGATTGCAGATAGAAGGATTGTAAGGAAGGGTATGGCCATCGTGGCATTTCCAACGAAGACCGGGTTCAGTGTCTTATAAGCATCGAAGTATAATGTCGTTCCTATGCCATAGACTATCACACCCAGGAACAAGACCGCCAGGAGCGTATTCAGAGGGATAGTTGCGGGCAGTGGCATCCCCAATGCCAGTATCAGAATGCTGATGAATGCGAGCGAGGAGATATTGAATACAGCGACCGATGCGGTGGTGCTGAACGTGTACCGTTTAATGAGCAATGCTGAGATGGTTGCGCTTAGCGCAGACCCCAATAGAAGGCTTATATAGGGCA
The DNA here is from genome assembly GCA_021817125.1 of Microcaldota archaeon. Taxonomy (GTDB): domain Archaea; phylum Micrarchaeota; class Micrarchaeia; order Micrarchaeales; family CABMGC01; genus JAKAWC01. The sequence continues at coordinate 103,999 of JAKAWC010000001.1, read as the reverse complement.
ACTGTTGAGCGTTGATCGACAGAAGACCGCCGCCAGACGCGACCAGGTAGACCCCGAAGAAACCCACAAGTACGGCGGCTATCTGGCTCTTGGTTACCTTTGTCTTTAGGACAAGAGGCATGAGCAATACTGACATTAGCACCCAGCTACGGAAAAGGATGCCGCCTATGTCTGAATTGGTGCCTATCGTCCCAGTAGTAAGCATCAGCTGGGAAATTGCATTGTTAAACAAGCCTGCAATTATGACTATGACCAACGCCTTTCTGGACTTAAGCAGCGAGAGTAACCCATTTCTGTCGTATATATAGCTTATTGAAATTGAGACTATCGTAGAGATCATGAAAACGTAGAAGAGGAGCTGCACCGGGCCGAGGCTGATGCCGGCCACATCCAGCAAGATGGGCAATAGGGATAGCTCTAACAGCGAGATTGTAAGCGCGATAAAGCCTCTTTGTTGTATCTTCATCATCAACTCGGATTGGATGTCGGCATTTAAGAACAGTCGTTTAGGGTGAAGTTTGTTTGTGTATTTTTGACCAAATGTAAAGTTTATTATATCCCGTACTAGAAACATTATCATGGATCTTTTCAGCACCGCCGAGAGGATAATCCTTAAAGAGCTTAGTGCGGACTCACGCATTTCGGTAACAGAACTGGCGAAACGAGCTAAGACGTCCAGGGTCACAGTCATGAAGATCCTCGAAGTAATCGAGGTCAAGCTAGATGTAAGATATATCTTAGAGATAGATGAAACAAAGCTGGGGGGATTGGAAAGGCACCTGGTTGTCATAAAGTTCCTGAAGAGGCCGTCAGAGGAGACTCTGAGTAAGTTCTTTAAGAACGACAGATATGCGCAGGAGGTATATGCCACCAAAGGTGCTTTCGACATTTTCATATATGCGAGGGCCAGCGATCCTGCGAGTTATATACGCTGGGAGACCGCGGTCGCCGAAGAACTGTCAGAGTATAGACCCCTCTTAAGACCGTCCGAGTGCACCGTTGCACAATTTGGCTTCTGGCCGCTTGATGGCGGCTTCGTTGATGATATAAGCGCATCGGTGAAGGTCAACGAACTGGACAAGAGGATGCTGCGCCTCCTTAACGAGAATTCGAGGATGTCTATAAGCGATCTCGCAAAAGCAACAGGAAGCGGTAAAGGGACCGTAAGATATCGGCTTCTCAGGCTCAAGCGGAGCGGAATAATAAAGAGGTTCACAATAGCCGTGCAAAAACCGCCGCAAGAATACGCGATCATGCATTTCAGCAACTACCGATTCAACATCGGTATAAATGATAGGATGCTGAGAATCCGGAAACTATATATGAATGCGGATGATGGAGGGATACCCACCCTTACGACATTCCAGAACATCTCACCCATAAGCGGCAGTTTCAGGTCGTTCGGGTTCGAGCTGTTTTACAATGAAGAGGATGCCATTGAGACCATCCCTGAGACACATAAACGCGTCTTCGCCAAAGACAACATAGACATACACTATATACGAGTGACGAAAGTGCTCAAAGGATTACTGCCTTTCAGGAATCTGGAGATAAAAGCAAATTACCTCCCTATAAGCTGGACAAAATAAGCAGAAATGGGCTGCGAGACGCTATGGCCCGCAGCCCACCCACCCCATTCCTTCGAGTTCCCCTCGATGAGCGTCACTCTAGATTCGTCTTTAGCGCCATGAGTTCGGAGATATCCTTCCTCTCCCGCTTCGCCTTGAGGACCGCGAAGAACTGTCGCAGCCGCGCAGCTACGTTCTCTCTTGCTCCCACGCTCTCGTTTGTCTCCCCCTCCATGCTCCCCACCATGCTGGTCGAAGTATAATACGGCGATTCTCATATTTAAGCGCGATTTTTGAGGACAGATTGAGAAGCAGGTTTAAAAGGGAGGACCGGCTGGCGCTAAAGCGTACAATCGGTCGTGAAGGGCTGGCGTGGGTTTATACCCGCCTTCCCCTTCTGCCGCCAGGTCTCTTCGTGGTGTCGGTAGGGATCGGAGTTACGTCCTCTATACTGCCTATCTTGAATCCGGACCTTGCGAGAGCCCTGACCACTGCCTGAGCCCCTGGTCCTGGCGTCTTGGAGCTGTGGCCCCCTGGCGCTCTGATCTTGATATTGATGTGTGTGACTCCCTTCTGAATCGCAGATGTGGCGACCTTATATGCAGCCTGCATCGCGGCATATGGGGACCCCTCTTCGTGGTCGACGTCAACTATCATCCCGCCGCTTCCGATTGCAATCGTCTCTGCGCCTGACAAATCCGTAAGCGTGATTATCGTGTCGTTCTTCGATGAGAAGATGTGGGCGACTCCCCAGCGTATTCCCTTTGCCTTGTACTTCTCTTGGGCGGCGTGCATCTCGGTCTCGAAAGAGACTTCTCCTTTCTTGGCCTTCTGCTGCTTCTCAGCCTGCTTGCCCTTCTCGACCTTCGATGCTGGTTTGTCTTTTCCTTTTCCTGCCATAAGTATCACGCTGCCTTAGGCGCTTCTCTCGCCGCTGCTTCTTTCGGCGCTGCTTCTTTCGGCGCAGTTTCTGGCGCCGGCACAGGGTTTGAGTCTAATTTGAATGCCTTGTAATAGGATAGTTTGGATTCCTCGTCACGCTTTACCAGGTAGCTTGGTGCCTTGACACGCTTCCCATCAATCGCGATGAATCCGTGTGCGATGAGCTGCCTTGCCTGTGACATGGATCGTGCCATGCCCCGTTTGTAGACTACCGATTCGAGCCTCCGGTCTAGCATCCTCTCGACATCTACGACCAGTATGTCGTCAAGTGTAGCTTCGGGCTTGACTATGTCATACTTGGCAAGTCTTGAGATTATCTCCTTTCCTGTCTTCTGGGTAGCCCTGCCCGAGAGGACCTCCCTGACGTTCCTCCTAATCCTCCTTAGTTCGGAGACCGCTCTCCAGAGTTCTCGCAGGTTCTTGAGACCATATCTTTCCTTCAGCTTGTGCTCGGTCTCGATTCTCTGCTTGTTCCACATCATCGTTGGAGTCTGGTAAGTTTTCCTAAATCTCTTCGGTGCTCCCAATCAATCACTTCTTCTCTTCTGCAGCAGCAGGCTTTGGCGCTGCCTTTGGCTTTGGTGCGCCTGCAGCCGGTGCAGATGCTGCCTGTGCAGCGGCTGCTGCCTGCGCAGTTGCGGCTGCCGGTGCCTCTGCGCCCTTCTTCGTGACTCCTATCGTAGCGCCGGTTCTGCCGGTCGACCTTGTACGCTGTCCGCGGACCTTCTGGCCGTACTGGTGCCTAAACCCGCGCCACGTTTGGATTCTTATATCGTGCTCAATGTCCTGCCTTGTTCTGACTACGAGGTCGACGCCTGCGAGGTGGATATCCTTCCCTGTCTCGTTGTCCTTGCGCCTGTTGAATAAGTATGGCGGTATGTTGAGCGATGATGGATCCTTTATTGCGTCCTCAAGCTTCGAGAGCTGCTCCTCACTCAGGTCGCCAATCCGTGTAGACATCGGTATGCCGAGCTTCCTTTCCGCTTCGAGCGCTATGGCGTGAGCTAGGTTCGAGCCTATGCCCTTTACCTGATCGAGAGCCTTCGGGATGGTGAAGACGCCGTTGATGTCCCTTCCGGACATTCTGACGATCATTATTTCCTTCGATTCCTTCGGCTTTCCGTGATCTTCCTTTGATTTCTCTGCCATGGTAGCACCAGAAGTCAGCCGTTAAGCTGGCTTAGGATATAGCAAACTGAGAATAGTATATGGACAATTAGAATTAAAAAGGTATATGATAACTAAAATCGACCCAGTATATCAGTCATCTGCATGGTGGCTCACGGTGGTGGCCTGCAGACCACTATGACCTCGTACAGCTGCATCTGCGCTATTCTGTTGTACGCATATAGGCCAGGTATGATGTTGTTGGTCTTCACGCCATAGCTTGTCGTGAACATTTGGCCCTGCTTCACTGTGTAGAGGTTCTTGAAGCTGTAAGGCGCGATGGTTGCATTGCTTGCTACCTCTGTGCCGCCGTAGTAGGCGTTGAATATGCCATCGGATACGTTATTGGCGTTTGGATATGTTAGGTCTTCAAGCCGCACCGAGACGGGACCTCCAGACAGCATCTGGCCGACAGTGACATTGGTCATCGGCGTCAGCATGATTAGGTGTGCCTTGCATACGGGCCCGGGTATTCCCACCTGTTGTGGAAGGAATGCCGCTGCGGCTACCTGCGATAATAGCAACATCGCCATAACCGCGATCCCTGGTATGATCAATTGAGCTCTGTTCATGTTCATCATATTCATTATAGATTTCCTGGTATTTAAACCTTCATGAGATGATTAGGTTTCTCGACGACAATGGCGGCTGCGCTGGAGCCATAGAAGCTACGCCAGGGTAGGGATTTGAACCCTAAAGGCCGTGAGGCCATACGCTAACGGGAAATGTTTTCCAGGCGTACGCGTTACCAGATTCCGCCACCCTGGCAGGTGTGCTAATTATTTGGGTACATCCCTATTTAAACAGATGCCACTGGCTTGCCTGCAAGGTTGTCCCTGAAGAACTTGGTCATCATCCTCCAAGAGTCCTCCGCGGCTTCCTTGTTGTAGTGCGGGCGCGTGTCGTTGAAGAACGCATGATGAGCTCCCGGGAAGACCTTCACCGTGAACGGCTTTTGGTACTTCACCAATCCTTTGACGAGCTTGTCTATGTTCGCGTTTATCCGGTGGTCCTCTCCCCCGTAAAGACCCATGACGGCCCCTTTGACGCCCTTGAGCTTGCCTATCGGCGTGGGATTCTCACCATAGAATATTATTGAGGCGTCTGTCTTGCCGGTGCATGCCAGGTTTATGGACATTCCGCCGCCGAAGCAGAATCCGGCGCTGCCTATCTTGCCGTTCACATTGTCTCGCGAGTTGAGGTAATCGACGCCCGAAGACAGATACCTGACAAACAGTTTTGTCGGTCTGTTCTGAAAGAGCATCTCGTTGACACCGTCGACAGCCGCCTTTGACTTCTCATCCAGTTTTGCAAGTGCTGCTGCCCTAAACTCGGGGTCGCGCTGCTTGTCCATCGGAATCGACATCATGAACTTCATCGCTGCGCCGATGTTCTCCGGTGTGAGTACTCCGGAAAGCGCCTTGCTCGAGAAGAGGTGGGGCGCCAGCACCACATAGCCCTCTGCGGCAATCCTATCGGCGACTTTCTTGATGTGGTCGTCGATCCCGAATATCTCGTGTATCAACACTATCGCAGGATACTTTCCTTCGGCTGCGGGATATGCGATATGTCCGGATATCAAATCGCTCCTTGTCTTGTAAGTTATCTCTTCGGTCTTTACATCCATGGACTCACCTAGGTAGTCGCATTGATTATACACCGTTCAAGTATTAAATCCCATGTGCCCTTTTCGGGAGAGTTAGACTACTGACGTTTTAAACGAATCGCTGCTCAAATGTATAGCTGTGATAGGCCTAAATATAATTAAGGGGTGTTGATGGGGGGTAGATATGGCAGCAGTTACGGAAAAGTTATCTGTTGTGGGGGCGGAATGGGAGGATGACGTTACGCTCGCGGCTATTAAGGCTATCACGAAGGCCATATCCGTATCTTCTTCAGATTACATGATTGCAACACTGGATAGGCTTGCCGGCGACAAAGAGATAAAGGCGCACGTGAAGGATGGCATCATGGACTATCTTTATGTTGCAGGATTCCTGAGTTTCGCCGGAAAAGAGATAACGAGACCTAGGATGGAAAAGGTGCTCAGGGCAGTCGGGATAACTCCTGACGACAAGCTTATCACGTTGCTGCTCAGAAAGGGGATCAAGAGTCACTTGATGTACGTATATTCGTACTACTTCTTGGTGGCCATTGGCGCCATGCCGACACCGGAAAAGATGATGGCAGTAGTAGGTGCGCTGGGCAGAACGCCTGACCGCAAGAGGGCAGGGCTTGTATTCAAGTTCTGCGACGGTGCCGGAAGGCACGCCTGATGCTTGGATTTAAGACTTTTTCCTTTCAATAGTAGTTTTGATTATATGGCAGGTAATCCTAAAACGATGAATGTGGACAGCGCCAGTATGACGCAGACCGGAGGAGTTGCCGCGGCGAAAGGCAGCCACTCGGTTGCAATAGCCATGGTCTTATTGATAGTGGTCGCGGCGGCAGTATACTTCTTAGTTCTGCACCCTCAGCAGGATACACGGTATCTTGCCACCCCGCAGCAAAACCCAGCACTGTATGGAATACTCCAAACCACTAACCAGAACGTTGGCCCTAGGCTCGTCGGCCAAATCGGCGATGTGGTAGGCTCGGCCCAGTCGCTCGAGGTGTCATATTCAGGAAAGGTAAAGATAGACATAGGCAGCGGAGGAATAGGGGGCGGTCTGGAAAATGCGCTTATTCCGCAGTTTCCGTTCACATTGGCGTATGAGAAGTACGCCAACGACTCCAGGATGTCTGGCAACCTTACGGGAATACCACTCTTGGGGAATGTCGGCACTGTGTTCATAGTGGAAGGGACCAGCGCCGCATATGCATGCCTGAGCGGCAACATAGTGAACTTGCTGACGAACGGCAGCTTCAGCAAATCAAACGCGTATGGCTGCATCAACGCTACTGCGACCAACGTCCCGGTAAATGCGACGCTCAACAATACGGTGCAGAGACAGTTGAACTTCTCCCTAGCAAACTTGACGAGGCTTATCGGAACGAGCAGCGGTCTCATAATCAACTTCAAGAACGTGAGTATGTCAGAATATGAAAACATGCCGTGCTATTTCGCCAATGGCATAGGGGTGGCAGCGAACTCTTCTGCTGAAGACCTTGCACAGAGCAGCACAGGCAGCACGAAGAACGGCGGAAGATTCAGCTTCAACGCATGCTTCTCCACGCAGTATAACCTGCCGCTGACGCTGAACGTATCGCTCGCAAATGCGACAAGCGGACAGGGCATCCACATAAGCATGGTGGAGACTTCGATAGGAGGGAATGTAACGCGGTCGGATGTCGACGCAGTGCCAGGCCCTATAATACAGTTGAACCTTACGAACAGCACCAGCGGCTGAAAGCGAACGCCCGCTATTGCTCTGGATGACGGAGGACGCAAGAGAGACCGTAATAGGCACAGCTATGCGCCGTTCAGGCTGCGGCGAAGTCGCTCTCCTTTATCGAGCCGGCCCTGAACATGCCCATCTGTCTGACCAGCCACGAGCCGATCACAGTGATGAGTATGTTCACTATGACCGATATTACACCTATGTAGACAAGACCCCATGGCGTGGGCGCGGCCGATGCTTTCAGCGGCCCGAAGTTGTTCGCGAGCAACACGAGATATATGCCGACTATTAGACCGGCCGCCCATCCGAGCGTTACCGGTTTCCAGTCGAGCTTGTCGGTATATAGTCCGAGGAAGACCGCTGGAAGCACCTGCAATATTATTATGCCTCCGAGCAGCTGCAGCTGTATCGCGTACGTGAGCGGCGCAACGAAGACGAAACCTAGTGCAATGAACTTGAGAGCTGCGGATATCCACTTGGCGAGCCTCGTCTCGCCCTGCGGTGTCATCTTCGGCTTGAACTCGCGCACGACGTTCCTCGCGAGGAGGTTTGCGCCTGCTATCGCCATTATCGCCGCCGGGACCATGCCACCTATGAATATGCCGAGCAGGCAGATTCCTGCGAGCCAACCCGGCAGCATCGTGACCACCATTGCAGGCACAGTGAGCAGGCCGTTGCCAGTCGACTGGACTATGGCGAGTGCGCCGGGCACCGCGTATATGAGTATGCCGAAGAGCGCCAGAAGCCCGAGGCCTACCGAGTACAATGGCAGCCACGCTAGGGTCCTGCGCAGCGTCTTGGGGCTCGTCGCAGACAAGCTGCCGTTTATGATGTGCGGATACAGGTAAAGCGCTAACGCGCTGCCCACGAAGAGCGTGAAGAACGAGGGTACTGCCGCCGCGGGCAGAGATGACCATGGGCTTGCGCCAGTGCCCTTTGCAGCTGCTATCGCCGCGAATGCATTGCCGAAGCCTCCGTATGCCGTAACGCCTACCAAGATGACGACGATGACTGTGAGGAATATCAGTGCGTCCTTGAAGACGGCGCCTAGCGTAGCGCCCCTTAGTCCGCTGGTGAATGTCGTAGCTGCCAGAAGTATGAACGCTACGATGAGAGCGATCTCCGAAACGAGCTGCGCGTTGGAGAGCCCGTATAACATTATGGTGAGCACGGCCTGCATCCCAGCTATCTGCAGTGCGATGTATGGCAGGAGCGACACCACCCCAGTGATTGCGAGTAGTATGGAGAGCGTCCTGCTGTTGAACCTGTCGCGCACGAAGTCTGATGAGGTCACATATCCCTTCTTCTTAGACACGTTCCAGAGCCTGGGCATGGTCAGCATGGCGATCGCGAAGGTTATCGCTACATAAGGTACTGCGAAGAAAGCCGTTGAGCCGCTCGCATATGCGAGCGATGGAACCGCAACGAATGTATATGCCGTGAATACGTCTGCGCCTATCAGGAACCACGCCAGATACGGGCCGAGCCTCCTGCCGGCGAGACCCCATTCCGATAGAAGGTTCATGTTTCCCTTCCTGAACCTTGTCCCGTAGTAGCCCAGGAGGGTGAAGACTCCGAAGAGGATCACGAATGCTGCGATTCCGTAAGCATCTATCAACATATTTTCACCTATCAATAAGCGATGCGACGATGTAGAACAGTATTGCGGATATCGGGAGCATGATGAGCTGGAACCAGTAGAAGAACGGGAGCCCGAAGGCTGTCGGGTTGACTACATTGTAGAATGGCACGTCGAAGTAGATCGCAAATGGGATAAGAAGGAGTATTGCCGCTGCGACGAGCCTTCCTGTCCTCGGCTTCTTCCTTGCTGCAGCCCTCGCCTTAGGCATGTTGATGATAGAATGGCAATATTTTTAAATGTTATGCGGCAGGGCATGGCCTCCTACGGTCCTCTTTCCCTGGAATCAGGACCGTGCCGCGCGCTATAGTGGATACCTCCTTTTCCAGGTCACTTTTTCTTGCTCTCCGGTTTCACCTTCTTCCCTTCCGGCTTCCCCTGCAGGGGCGTCTCCGATACCTTCTTGCTCTCGGGTCTGACAGCGGGGAATGCGATGACCTCCTTTATGGAGACATTGTTTGTGAGTATCATGACCAGCCTGTCTATGCCTATGCCCATGCCTGCCGTTGGAGGCATGCCGTACTCTATCGCCTCGATGAAATCGGAGTCGGACGGCGGCGCCTCTGTATCTCCTTTTCTGCGCTCCTCCTCCTGCGCTTCAAACTTCTTCCTCTGCTCGACGGGATCGGTGAGCTCAGAGTAGCAGTTACCGCCCTCCTTGCCAGCGATGAAGAGCTCGTACCTCTCGCTGAGCATCGCGTTGCCGCGCTTGTCCTTCGTGAGCGGACACATATATGCCGGGTAATCGAGCACGAACGTCGGGTCCCAGAGCTCTGGCTGTATGTACTTGTCAAATAGCCCGTCGGCGACGTGGTACGCATTCTTTATCGACGTGTCGAGCCCCTCCTTCTCGGCGAGCCTCTTCGCATCTGCATCACTCATCTCGGAGATGTCTATGCCGGTTATCTTCTTCAGCTCGTCTACCCAGTAGAGCCTCTTGAATGGAGGCTTGAAGTTGAGCACCTTGCCCTGGTACGCTATCTCATAACTGCCGTTTATGTGCTTGACCAGTCCACTGAGCATCTCCTCGGTCATCTTCATGTAGTCGCTATAATCCTTGTACGCCTCATAGAACTCCACTTGTGTGAACTCCGGGTTGTGTGTGGAATCGATGTCCTCGTTCCTGAAGTCGTGTCCGAATTCGTATACTTTCTCGAAACCGCCGATTATCAGGCGCTTGAGGTAGAGCTCATCGGCTATGCGCAGGAATACTTCTGTGTCCAACGCGTTGTAGTATGTCTTAAAAGGGGCCGCGTTGGCGCCGCCGTAGGTAGGCTGCAGCACGGGAGTCTCAAACTCCACGTAACCGCGCTCGTTGAGGAAGTTGCGTATGTACGAGACTATCTTGGCACGCATCTGGAATGTCGCCCTAACGTTCGGGTTCATAATCAGGTCCAGGTATCTCTTCCTGTATCGTATCTCCGTGTCACTCAGCCCGTGGAACTTCTCCGGAAGGGTGAGCAGTGACTTCGCGAGCATGGTTATCTCGTGGGCGTCTATGCTTATCTCGCCGCGAGCGGATTTGGTGACCTTGCCGGATATACCCAGTATGTCGCCTGTGTCGACCATATCCATGAGCGCTATCGATTTGCCCGATGCTGCGTCGCCCCTGACGAGTATCTGTATCTTGCCTGTCTCGTCGAGAAGGTCGAGGAAGAAGAGCTTGCCCATGTGGCGCATGCTGCGGATCCTGCCCGCCACCTTTACGCTTTTGCCCTCGAGAGAATTGTACTTGGCGATTATCTCCTCGGCATGGTGCGTCTGGTCGTACGTGTAGGGGTATGGATTTATTCCCGCCTCCCGCAGCTTTCTGAGCTTGTCGAACTTGAATTGGTCTACCATGGATGCACCGTCAGCATTAGCGATTTACTTGCCCTCTTAAGGTTTTTATGCCTTATCGCACCCGACGCCACCTACATTTAAATACCAGTTCGCGTCCGCTCTTGCCAAGATTCGATGAGGCAGATCTACAGCCCCCGGCAGGGCTCTCCGATGAGGGTAGTAATATTCGGTTCTGGTCCTTTCACCAACGGAAGGGAGATACTCAGACTCCAGCAGGAGCTCGCAAAGAGGCCGGAAGGCACCTTACACGGGAAACTGCGACGACCATGGCAGTCTGACTTAAGCACAATCCTGAGAACATGGTCGCTGCCGGGACGCAGACGCCTCTAATCGAGCTTGAACTTCGGATTTTTCCCGAGGACTTCATGGGCGAACAGCGCTATGACAAGTATCAGCACATACGCTACGAGGGCGAACCCGAACGAGTACACGAACGCGACTTTGTCGCCGAGCTCGGTTATGAACAGCCCGGCGATAGGTGCGCCCACGCTGCTCCCGAATATCCTGAACACGGAGTTCGTGGCGGTGCCGATGCCCATCACCCTCCGGTGTATGCTGAAAATGAGGAGATTTATCACGCCCACATTGAGCGCAGACAGCCCTGCGCCTATTACGGCTGCGCCTGCGGTTAGCACATCCGGAGTCGTTGCAAGTATGGAGATTGCCATGCCCGCTATAGACACTATTGCGCCTGCATATATTATTGGCTTGGTTCCTGTCCTTGTGATGTACTTTGACGCAAGAGGTGCGACGATTAGGCTCATGACCGAGAATGGAACCATCGCAAGTCCGGTATCGAATATGCCGAACCCGAACCCATTGGGCGCCGGATTCTCGAACGCGTATGCATAGGTCTGGTACGCCATGAAGAATCCAAGACCCACGATTAGCACTATCAGGTTTGATACCAGTACGTTCCTCTCCCTGAGCATGGGCCAATCGATCACAGGCTCCCGATCGTGGCTCTTCTCCGAGAATATCAGGAAAACTGTGGCGGAGATTGCCAAAACGGCGAGTATTAGGACTGGGGTTGACATCCAGCCAAACGTCGACCCTTCGGAGAGAGTGAACACTATGGCACCAAGCGCGACGGCGAGGGCAACAGCGCTATAATAGTTTATCTTTATACCGGGCCTTGTGAACTCGGATTCCCTTATGAAGATGAGTATGAGCGCGACCAGCAGCACCACAAATGGCAGAGCTGAGTGGTAGGTCACCTGCCAGCCGAAAGTGTTTGATACGAACGCTCCAATCGGAAGGCCTATCGCGCCGCCGACCCCGAACATCGCGCTGAGAATGCCTTGCGCCTTTGGTATCTCCTCGCGTGGGAACTGCTCACGCACGAGGCTCATCGCAAGGGGCATTATGGTCATGCCTATACCCTGTATCGCTCTCGATGCTATCAGGAACCAGAATGAGGGGGAGAAGCCCGTTACTGCGACGGCTATCGCGTATATGGGCATGACTATCTTCAGTATCTTCTTCTTCCCGTAAATGTCACCGAGCTTTCCCGCTATCGGAGTCAGCGCTGCGCCGGTGACTAGGTAGATTGCGAGCACTAGGCTCACTTCTGCTGGAGAGACATTAAACTGCTTCGCTATGGAAGGCAGAGATGGCACTAACATCGTCTCGATGTACATCACGATTACAACGAATCCGGAGAAGAGCAGCAGCGCCTTGTGCGCATATGCTCTGTCGTATTCTTGTTTTTCCACCAATATGCTCGCCGTTGTAATTAAGGAGGACAGATTTAAATTGATGCTAGGCTGCGCCGCTTAGCTTCTTTTCTATGGCTTGTATTATTTCGTTAATCGCATCGTCAGTCAGTTTCAGGTTGTGAGCATCCTCTTCGGGATCGGCTATGAGCAGCCCTCTTTCCCCTATCCATCTTTTGCCTCCGCCTATGGCAACCGCTGGATCCAGTCTCTTGTTTGGAAGCCGTATGCTGCTACCACCATCCAAGAACATGAAGTCGTTCTCTGTATCAACTCCGTAAAGGTGGATTATATCTTCTGCAGTAGTGCTGGTGAGATACCCCAAAGAACCGTACTTTGTCTTGAGCAGTTGCTTGAAGTCTCGTAAAAGTCCGTTCAGGATCTTCTTCTCGCTAGAGGTTACAAAATCCTTCTTCGCAAAATTATCTGGCAGTTGCTTCTCGAGGTTCTTGATCCTCTTTATGAGCGGTTCGCCTTCTATGTTCCGATATATCTCGCTTGTCGGATTATCTTCCGGGTAGACTAATCCCCCGTTAAGGTATGCGTCTGAACTTCCAGCCATGATTAACTTGGGGAGATATTGGTTATTAAGCACCGATGCACACCCGGGATTATTACGGGCCTGAGGGGATTTGAACCCCTGACTTGCTGGTTAAAAGCCAGCCACTCTAGCCGAGCTGAGTTACAGGCCCAGGAATATAGGGAATTACGCCTCTCCCTTATTTAAGTGTTGCCGATACAATTGATTTCGTGTCAACTATAGCCATACGCAACGGGCTTGTCGTAACGCAGGACGCAAAGCGTAGGGTAATGACGGGAAACGTTATTATCCGGGATAACGAGATTGAGAGCGTTGGCAGGGAGATAGACAAGTCCGACCTGGTCATTGACGCTAGCAACAGCATAGTAATGCCCGGGCTGGTCAACACCCACACGCATGTTGGGATGTCGATACTGCGCGGTCTTGCGCCGAATGACAGCCTTGATGCGTTCCTGAAGAAGACATTTGAGTTCGATGCGAAGAACACGAAGGAGATGATGGTTACATCGGCTCTGCTCGGTACGCTCGAGATGCTGCGGACAGGGACGACATCGTTCCTCGATCTATATTACTCGGAAGATGTCATTGCGGAGACGGTCGCGGGTACGGGGATGCGCGCGTTCCTGTCGTGGGTTGCGCTTGACCGGGAGTTCACCACCCAGAACGGCGTTCCGGTGAGGAATGCGGAGAACTTCGTCAAAGAGCACCGGGGCAAGGGTCTGATTACCCCATCTTTCGGCTTGCAGGGGGTGTACGTCTGCTCCAAGGACACCATCGCGGAAGCGACTGAGCTTGCGGAGAAGTACGACACGCTCGTCCATATGCATCTCTCTGAGACGCAGAAAGAGGTCGATGACCATGCAAAGAAGCATGGAAAGAGGCCCGTGGAATGGATGCAGGCGAACGGATTTATCTCCGGCAGGCTTGTCGCAGCGCACTGCGTATGGCTTAACGACCAGGAGATTGCCGCCTTCGCGAAGGGCGGCGCTACTGTATCGTACAACCCGGTCAGCAATGCAAGGCTCGGAAGCGGCACAGCCGATATCCACAAGATGCTAGACAAGAGCATCAATGTGGCGATCGGGACAGACAGCACAGCGTCTAACGACAGCCTTGACATGTTCCAGACGATGAAGTTTGGCGCTCTGATCAATTCCATCCCTGCACAGCAGGTGCTCGACATGGCTACGGTCAACGGAGCAAAAGCGCTCGGGTGCGGCATAGGCAGTATAGAGAAGGGCAAGAAGGCAGACGTCATACTGCTTGACAGGAGACAGACAATGACCGCACCATCTATCAAAGCCAACGTGGTGAACAACCTAGTCTACTCGATAAACGGCAAGAACGTCACCACGAGTATAATAGACGGGGCGGTGGTGCTGGAACACGGGATAGCGACAAGCAAGAAGTTCCTCGGCGTATTCGAGAAGGCTGAGAGGCTTGCGGCATCGCTTGGATGAGCGAAAGAAAGGTATTTAGATGCCAGTATCTTAATGCCTAACCTGTTAAAGTGAGCTTATGCTTGCACAAAAAACACAACCCAGAGGAGCCATGTTGGTCGGTACTCAGATAACGCCTACCACCGGAATTGATACAGGTGCGCAGTACACGAGGAAGATGAGGTGTGCATATAAAGACGGAAAGCTTATCCGGGACTTCGAGTATCTTGGCATAGATCTGAAGGGATTCAGGATCAACGGAGAGGAATACAGGGTCCACGCTGTCGAAGCATATATGACAGCGCAGGCACCTAACCAGTCTTCTACGACGGTAACGCACTATGGTGTGTACGAGCTCGTAGGCCTCGACCGTAAGGGAGACTTCGTTCATGCGAAGGCGATAATAAGGGACACCATGCACGTCAGGGAGAGCGCACCGGTGGTGAACCCGAAGAGCGAGTATGACGGTCTTATAGCTCTGGCCGCCCGCGACCGTGTTGTGCCTGGAACTCTCGAGATACAGATCATCGCTATGGCGAATGCACAGCCCAACCTAGGGTCAGCGGATATGCAGGGGCTGGCGTCCTTCGATTCTGTGAGGGAGTGCATTTTCGGTAGACAATTCGTACTACACAAGTGGCAGAAGGCTGCAGAGATGAAACTTTCTGAGCTGATGGGCGAAGAGAGGATAGACGGCGACGACAACATGTCTGTGCGCATGAGAACTGAGCAGCAGGCTAGGCGCGAGAAGCTGTTCGCTAAGATAGATGATATCTGCTTCGGTACACACTACGACGTAAACGCCTGGAAAGCGGCAGTGCGCGACGCTAGGGAGAGACCGGTCGTGCAAAGCACAGAGCTGGAGGTCGTGGGGCGATCATCGAGCGCAGTCGATGAGATATTCGCTGGCCAGACTGGCGTGCCAAGAGGCATCACTGTCTCTCCGGAGCTGTACAGGCAATACGCTTTCGTGATAACGCCAGAGAAACGTTAAATAGCTTCTTTTGCCTTTCTTCAGCATGAAGAGGGGTACGAAGGTTGTCGTGCTGTACGGTCCGCCCGGCGTGGGCAAGCTTACGGTGGCGAGTGAGCTTGCAAAACTTACGGGATACCGTGTCTTCCACAACCAACTTACGTTGGACCCTGTGCTGGCGATATTCGACTTTGATCTTCGCAAGAAGGAGGCATTCAAGCTGGTCGACAAGTACAGGCTCGAGATCCTGAAGGTGGCAGCACACGAGAGGGTGCCTGGGGTTATCATGACCACCCTGTACGGAGGCACGAAAGGAGAAGATGCCTGGTTCAAGAAACTGATGCACGTAGTCCGGAACCAGAAAGGGAAGGTGTACTTCATCCGCATCTCCTGCGACATTAACGAGCTTAAGCGGCGGATACCAAATGCGGAGAGGCGGCGCTATAGGAAGCTCGTCACGCTCAAACCGCTGGACCAGCTCATGAAGAGATTTGACATCTTCTCGACGATAGGCTTTGAGAGGACGCTTATCATCGATAACACAAGGCTTCCGCCCAAGGCTGTTGCGCGGGAGATAAAGCGATATATAGCCTAACTCAGAGTTCATACTTGAAGGATGGATGTGGCTGTTCCCCGGTCTGGAGCGGGAACAGGGCTTCGAGGGGTTCAACAGGGCATCAGTGACAAAGATAATTTCAGAGACGAATCCGAGGAAGCAGCACTACGCTGGCGCCTAGTCGAATATCTTCCCGGGGTTGAGTATCCCATTCGGGTCAAACTGCTTCTTTATCCTTTTCATCAGTTCGATGCTCTCCGACGTGGACCTTGCCGCAAACTCCTTCTTCAGGAGGTCCTTCTTCTCGAGACCTATGCCGTGTTCTCCAGAGACGCTCCCGCAGTGCTTTATCGCTATCTCGCCGAACCTCGTCTGTAGTGCGTTCATCGCCTTGGTCTCTTTGGCATCACCAGGCAGGTATGCTATGTCAGCGTGCACATTGCCCTCGCCGGCATGCCCGTACAGGATCACGTCAAGGCTCGACCGGGCAACGGCGTGGTGCATCTCTCGCAATGATAGGTGTAACTGCGACAGCGGAACGACGATGTCGGCGATGACGACCCGCCTGTGCGTGCGTTCAGCCTTCTCCTTAGACGAGATGAGCATGTGCCGCCTCGCATCGAAAAGGTCTGCCCGCTCCCCCTCACTCCTTGCCGGCTTTGTGGAGAGTGCGCCGTTCGATTTTGCAATCATGATGGCCTGGTCGAGGACTCTGTCGGCTGCCTCCTTGTTGGAGACTGTCTCTACAATTAGGATGTAGTTCGAACCCGGAGGAATTCTTATGCCGTTGTGCTTCCTGACAAGTGCAAGTCCTGACTTATCTATGAATTCTGCGGCTGAGAGCGCGATGCCGAGCTTCTCAAGCTCGGCTACGGTGTCCACGGCACCCTTCATGCCACCGAAGTACGCCGCGAACATCCGGTGCGCCTCTGGAAGAGGCCATATCTTCAGGATCGCCTTGGTTATTATGCCGAGCGTGCCCTCGCTCCCTGCCAGGAGGGCGGTGAGGTCGTAGCCTATCGAACGCTTGAGCGTCCTGCTCCCTGTGTTTATCACAGTTCCGTTAGGCAGCACCACCTCCAGGCCGAGCACCCAGTCCTTTGTGGTGCCATAGAGACCCGCCTTTAGCCCGCCTGCATTCGTGCCTATGCTTCCGCCTATCGTTGCGAACGCTGCACTCGCCGGATCCGGAGGATAGAAGTATCCGTATCTGGCCAGCCTCTTGTTCAGGGCGCCTATCGTCGCTCCGGGCTCTACGACAGCGTACCTATCCTGGACGTGTATCTCGAGTATCCGGTCTAACGAGGAGGTGTCTATGACGACCCACTTTCCGCCAGGCACGGCCGCGCCTGTGAGCGACGACCCTGCGCCGCGCGCCACTACCCTCAGCTTGCGGCGGTTGCAGAACTCCAGCGCCTTTGCGACATCGCCGGCGTTCCGCGGCCTTACGGCAGCGGCAGGAGTGCTTCCTCGGAAGTCTGCCTTATCTGTTGCGTATGCTGGCAACCTTCCCGGCTCGACCAGGGTAGCTTTGCCCAGTGTCCGCGACAGCTCAGCAGATACGTCCATCATATACAGATAGATGCCAGTCTTAATATCCTTTTGCGGCAGTTTCCAAAACAAGGTTTTACGGATGTGCTAAGTAATTTAGCTTTTTGCAGAGAGCATTTGTGGTGCTCCCATGGTGTTCGTCGACCTGCTTGCGATACAGCTCTTTGTGCTCGGATTTGCAGGGCTTACCCTAGTCTACCTCACCGTAGACAGCGTCCTCCTCTGGAGAGCGGGAAAGAATGCCGGGCAGGGTATAGCCGCGGGCCAGATACCGCTTGCGGTCATCGGCGTGTATATGCTCGTGAGTGGGATGTTCGGCCAGTTCACGTGGCCGCTCCCAGGAAGCTACAACATCTTATTCTATGACATATATCCGATAGTCGGGCTGTTCCTCATCGCTGCGGCATGGGCAGTCAGGCAGAGAATGAGACTGCAGTATATCGGCTTCTTCGGGCTTATGCTAGGACTTGTGACGGCGTTCTACGGGGTCACAGGATACAACCTTGGCCTGACCCTTGAGCCCATCTCCATCCTTGCACTCTATGGGCTCTTTGGGGTTACAGGAGTCCTCGGATACCCAATGACCCTCATGTTTGACAGGTCCCAGGCGAAGATCAAGAACAAATCGGTGTTGTGGGTCGCGCTGCTTGTGGCCTTCGTTGCGGTGACGCTTATCGCGAGCCTGCTTGCGGTATATATAGGGGTCAGCGCAGTGCCTGGGCATCTGCTCAGTGCGCCGTGATAGTGGCAGATGCCATTGTGCCGTTCTGGCCCAATACGGTTATGGTGTAGGTTGAGCCGGCTGTCGGAGAGAGCTGGTATGTGTTGAACCCATAGCTGAGCGTGTTGTCGAATGTGAGGTTCGCGCTGCTTCCCGGACCTATCGTATACCCTCTGACCTGCAGGTCGGATGTAACCGATGGTGCCTCGAGCACACCGTATGGCAGGACCACGAATGTCAGTATCTGGTAGTGCTGCATATTCAGTCCGACCTGCGCTATCTCCTTTACATCTGCGCTTACGCCGGTGGAGTTATAGTCGGAATTCGTTAGCATCCCGGTTATCTGCGCGGTCGCGGATGAGTTGGCCGCACCTGGCACTAGACTAGCTGATTCCGGCCCGGATAGGAACACGTCGTTTAGGGTGACATCAGAACCGGAGGTGTCCCTTACTGTTGCCGTAATTAGCGTGGTGCGACCGCCGGTGGTTATTGACGCTGAGGTTATGTTTATACCAGGCTTCATCGCATCGAGCGAAGCCTGTACTGACTGGGTGAGCAGCACTTTGGCTCCGATTGACGAGCCGGATGGCAAGTTCACGTTCGCCATTGTCGCAATCGCTGCAGGAGACATTATAAAACTGGTCGTATTCCGGGAGAATGCCGGGGCAAGCACAGGCGTGAAGTCTATTACTAGGCTAGACGATACGCTGACATTGTTCGGGCCAGACGGTATGAGCGATATCTGCTCCGGGGTGAAGATGTCGTACGTTGTGCCGTTCACACGGATGTACGCTGATGTGAGGTTCATCCTTACGCCATCCACTGCAAGGTTGTTGGTCAGGTTGGCGCGCCCCATCAATTCTGCAATGTCCCGTAGTGACGACAAGTTGAGGGTGCCGTTGCCCGCGATAGCGACCCATTCGTATCCGGTCTTGTTACTGGCAAGCACTGAGATTGAGGAATACTCCAAAGCGAGCTCCTGCACACCATTGGGCGCTTCTACAGTTCCTGTGGCGAACACAGAGAGTGGTGCTGAGTTCCTTGCACCATAATGGAAATGGCTGGTGTAGACTAGCAGTATCGCCACTACGAGCGCGATTATGACGCCTATGCCTAACCTTATTGACCTGTCTGCCGTTAGTTCACCCAGTAAGGAGGCACCTTACAAGAATAAAACATTTGCCATGCCCGCCGAGACGGCGAGGACATGGCTATTGGAAGAAGGGTTATGTCGCTGTCACGGTCGTCGTGGCCATCGCGTCAGATTCGCCTACCACCGTGACTTTGTACTGGGCTCCGGCTACTAGCTTGGCGATGAACGCACCGTTCCCATAGCTCATCGTGCCCGAGAACGTCAGCGTGGTGCTGTTGCCAGCGTTTAGGGTATAGCCGCTTCCCTCAAAGTCGGCCTCGGCAGATGGCAGCGCGAGCGATCCTCCCGCAGATACGGAGAACGCGACCATATGCATCGCTTCGATGTTGATTCCGACATCCTCGACGCCCATCGCGTTGCCGCCGATGTGGCCGTGCTCACCTGACACGCCGTCAAGCGCACCGTTTATGTCTCCGCTAACGGATGCGTTGACCCCTGCAACAGCAGTGACTGTGGCCGACTCGTTGCCGAACAGTAGCAGCTCGTTGAGAGTTGCACTAGCATTTGAGTTGTCCTTTACCGTGACCGACAACGTCGTTGTGTTTCCGGATACTGCGACGGATGCTGCCGTTATAGATATGTTTTGGGACGACTCTTGGAGGTCGGCCGATTCCGACGCACTCAGGCCCACCCTTGCGCCGACCTGCGCATCTGCCGATACACTAGTGCTAGAGACTACAGTTGCCCTTGCTGATGGCGCCATCATAAACGTCGTCGTGTTCTTAGTATATATCGCAGTTACGACAGGCGCGAGGTCAAGAAGCACGCCTGCAGACGGGTTTATCTTCGTCTGCCCGGTTACCGCTATGGTCACCTGCGAGTTTGGCAGCGTCACATTGTACGTGGTGCCGTTTATCGTTATCTTTGCGGATGTGACCGTCAATCGCGCTAGATTTATGGTGGAATTTGTGCTCAAGTTTGCAAACCCGATAAGCTGGCTGGAGTTCTGCACGGAGAGCAGGTCTATCGTGCCGTTCCCTGTCGCAGACACCCATCCAGATCCGCTGGCGCCCTCGCTATGCACCTGCAACGACGAATAGGTCACGAGCAGCGCGGAAGTGCCGGTAGGCACCTGGGCCGGGTCTGTAAGCAAGACCGGTGCGTTAGTATAGCTTCCGCTGTTGTATCCGTTGTTATATGCCGGTTTGCCGTTGTTCATCAGCATAACTGCGAGTCCCGCAAGTATCAGGACTATGACTAGCCCTAAGCCAAGCTTCATGGTTTGGTTCATTGTATCCCCTAGTACATATAACGGGTTTGCAAGTTTTATAAATATGACGCACACTTTCGGTTTGTGCTCTGCCAATATTAGCTGTAAGCGATAAGCTTTTAATAACCGAGCGTCGAATATGTCTCTTGAGCTGATAGAATGGTAGAAGCATATTGCGTTAAGTGCAAAGAGAAGAGAGAAATGAAGGATGCCAAGCCGGTCACCATGAAGAATGGAAAGAAGGCGACTACGGGCACATGCCCGAAGTGCGGCACTAAGATGTTCAAGATAGGCGGATAAAGCCTGTTCTTTTTCTTTTTCTTTGTTTTTCCTTGCCGGATAGCGTGAGCTGCCGCTCGCAAGAAACCATGGATTGCATCCTGAAGGGCACTTCCTCGCCAGTCCAGCGATATCGTTGTGTTGCCTATGACGGCCGGATCTGCGGTACGACCAGGTTGGCCCAGCTGAATCTTGTTGCAGGGGGACGCGGACCTTACTTCCTTGAAAGCGTTAAGCGCCCGAAGAAGGGATCGAACCTTCGACCTGATGGTTAACAGCCATCCGCTCTACCACTGAGCTATTCGGGCATGTTGAAGAATGGGAACGGTTCCGCGAGGTTTATTATCTTCACGTACATCGAGGTATGGTCCCCCATGCTTTGGGTAAATTCAAGCCTGTTCTCGCTGTAAGTGTACTTAGCAAAGCTGGCCTGCATCTTACTATTGAAAAGAGAGTAATAAAATAGTTTCCTATCGTTCTCCAGCTCCTCTATGATGCCGAAAGCGCAGAGATATCGCTTCCCTTTGCGTTCGATGCAGTAGACGTCCGGCATCCTGTCCGTATCCATCGCCTTCTTTATCACGGCCCTTATGAGGTCATCTGAAGTATCGAGGTTCATCATGGACAGGTCTTTATCCGTTATCTTCGGCGTACCACTGAACGGCAGCAGGTTTATGCCTATGATGTTTATCAGGGTGACTCCTGCTGAGTGCTCGGCTTTTTCTACAAATTCGGCGCTTTCCTTTGTCTGCCCGTTGCCAGGGATGTACTTTAACGTCTTTGTCTTCGCCTGCATCGGAAAGTAATATGCGACCATGGCGTTGCCGACCTGCTCGCCTATGGCGATGATCTTGCTCCCGCCCTTATCCTTCGATAGGAGCAGGTTGCCGGCGCTGGAGTCGAACTTGCATACATATCTGCATAGGTCCTCGAGCGACGAGACCTTCATGTAGAGTAAACTGCTGTGTTCGGTCTCTTCCTTCTTAGGCATTGGATCACGGTTATCCTGCGATGATGTGGTATATCTTCCCAAGGAGGAACATGAATGCATATGCCGGTTCGTATATTATCGGGGAGAGCAGCACCCCCTGCCCGATGGCAGAGTAGTCATTGCCCAGGCTTGCCTTCGCAGTCATCTGAACTCGGTAGGATTTCTGTATCAACGGACTCGAGCCGGAGTTGACCGTGAGGTTGAACTTGTACACGCCAGGCTCATTCACGTATACGGGGTAGACGAATGTGCTCTTCGACCCATGGAGGGCGATGACCTGGTCCGATATGTTCCATGCAGGTAGACCGTATGCGTTTAGGACGAACGGGTTGTCAGAGACCCCGGTGTTGTTTATCGTTATGTAGAGGTTGGTCGGTTGCCCTATGCCTGTCGCTATCGAGGTGGGGGTCACCCCAAGACTGAAGACGTTTGGGGTCACATTAATGTATGCGTTGAATGTGACATTGGAGATTCTCGAGTAATTCTGAAGGTCTACCGCCTGCACCGTTATCGTGTACGTACCGTTGGGTGCGTCTGGGGGCACGTTGATCTTCATCTTCATCGGGTCGGCGTACAGCGGCGACCGCTGGGACGACCATCCGGCAGGTAGCTGCGTGGCCTTGAGTGTGTCCCAGGCGATGTTGATGTACGATCCAGATGCATTGTATGTATCTGCCGATGCCGAGATGTAGAAGCTCTGACCCGGACCTATCTTTCCGAGATAGACGGCCCCGCCGTTGGTGAGTGACGCGGATATCGGACCTGCTATCTGGAGCGCTGATGCGCCTGCGATGCCCATCACTGCCACAAGCATGCCCATCACAATAAAGAACTGGTATCCCTTCACCGGACCACTTAGAAGGTATTTGGTAAGTAGAATTAATAAGATTGCTATTTCTTGGAGCCTTTCTCTATCTCCCTTATCTCGGCTATGATCGCATTTATCTCGTCGTTCATCTCTAGGACGCCACGTTCTGCGTCAGCAAATATTATGTAATCGGCATCCGCTATGACGCTCTCTATGCCGTACCCGCGTTCTCTCTCGTCCCTGGCATTGAAGTTCGCTAGGGAGACATGGTCATCCGACCTGCCCCTCGCAGAGAGCCTCCTAAACCTCACCTCTGGAGACGCGACTATGGCTATGGTGAACATGTGCTTGAGCGCCTTCTTGAAGTACTCTATCTCCTTCTCGCTCCTTGCACCTGCTATGACTATGTCCTTCCCGTGCATCTTCTCTATAAGAGGCACCGCTTCTACGGCGAATATCTCGGTTCTGCCGGTCTCCTGCCTGTGCTTGGTCGCGTATGCGCCGACGTTCTTTTCTATCGGGTCGAGACCTGCCTTCTGCACCGCCTGCCGGAGAAGGTCCCCCATCTCGATGACCTTGAAGCCCTTACCGGCAAGCATGTGCGCGAGCTCGGTCTTTCCAGAACCAGGCATCCCCGTTATGCAGATTATCATTCAGTGCACCTTCGCCCCTTCTGGGACGTCCTTGTCCGGGCTGAGAATCGACATGCCTTCGCCCAGATCCGCAGCTAGCAGCATACCCTGCGAGACTATCCCGGCTATTGACTTTGGTTCGAGGTTCGCTACCACGATTATCTTCCTTCCAAGAAGTTCATCCCTTGTGTAAAAGCCTTTTATCCCTGCAACAAGCGTCCTCCTCCCAAGCTCCGGGCCGAGGTCTATGGTGAGCTTGTACATGGGCTTCCTTGCCGTAGCGTGGTCTTCCACTTCGACAATCCTGCCAACCCTTAGGTCTAGGTCCAAAAACTCCTGAATCGTAGGCATTTTGCATACCTTTTAATAGCCTGGAATTCTTTAGTTATATTGCATGAGAGTGTTTATAGCGGTTGAGGTTCCAGCCGAGGTTAAAATGCGCATCCATGAGGTCGCTGGACTCCTGGAAGGCAGGGGAACGACATTGGTCAGGGACGAAGCCGTGCACGTGACCATAGAGTTCCTGGGAGAGCTCGATGAGATGGCGGTTGCGGAAGCGAAGGCCGCGCTGTCGGAGGTGAGTTTCAGGCCATTCGATATCCGGGCGAAGGGGCTATCGTGCTTTACCCCCGAGTACATCAAGGTGATATTTGCCAAGATAGCTGGAGGGGCGGAAGAGTGCATGGAACTGCACAGGAAGGTCGCCGAGAGGCTTGTCGAACACAAGCTTCGTCTTCAGAAGGAGGCCTTCGTTCCACACATAACAATCGCAAGGGTCAAGAGCGACGCCAACAAATACAAAGTGCTTGAACTTCTCCAGAGGTATAGCGAGCGCGATTTTGGGAGCTTCGGGGTCAGCAAGGTACTGTTGAAGCAGAGCGTGCTGACTGGCGAGGGGCCGGTATACAGCACCCTACACGAACTTAAGCTTTGACACCTTGGTGGCGAACTCCGCCCAGGTCAGGGCGTTCTCCAACTCGTGTGGACCGTATATCTTGTTCTGCATGAGCAGGTCGTAGGAGAGCCCCGTCCTCGTGTCGAATGCAATGTGCCTCACGTTGCCCCCGAAGAGGTCGACCTCCATCAGGTTCCCGCCGACCGCCTTTCGGATCTGGTTTGCCGAAAAGAGCATCGCACTGATGTTTGTGCCGCTGCTCTGCATCCCTATCAGGCGCGTCTCGATATTTGGGTTCCTGCGCCTGAGCACAAACGCCTTTATCGCTTTGAGCTCATCTTCGGACATAGGCTGCGCAAGCCGCATCGCGAGCATCGTCCTTGAGTTTACATCGTAGACCGAGACCAGCAGTTCGAAGGTCACGTTGCTCGCGCTGATGTACCTCTTCTCATCGGAGTAGGTGAACGTCGCCGCCTCCGCAAGCTGCAGCTCCCTGTTCGCATACTCTATCTTGTCCAGCGATGTATCTATCCTGTTCCTTACTCTTATCTGTTGCCTGCTCTTCGAGAAGTCTGGTACCTGCTTTGCATTCTCGAACGTGTTCCAGAGATCCATGCGCTCCCACTAGTCCAAGTAAAGCGTATGCGTAAAGAGTATTTATACCTTCAGGAGCCTACTTCGTCACTATCGTACAGCCGTCCTTCTCCACAATCATCTCCTTCTCGGTCTGCGTCACCTGGCCGCCGCTATGCTCCAGGAGTATGGGGTATGCCTCGAGCGCACCGGTCGCATAGAGGTCGTTGAGCGCCTTCTTCACGGCAAACTCCGATTTGAACTCGCGGATCAGCCACCGCATGGCGAACGGGTTGGTCGAATAATGCGAGTCTATGAATTGGGATATCTTCCGGGTGTCCGGAGATCTGACGTTTGCTTCGCCGTGCTTCTGGAAGATTTGCACTATGTCTCCGTCGTGAACCTCGCCGTCACCATCCGTCAGGAAGGTCTCGATGGCGATCACCTGGCCCTCCTCGAGTTCGGTGTCGTCGCCGTTGTCGTAATTTGGTATGAATATCGACGCGTGCAGGTTGTCGCGCTCCACACCGTGGCCTCCGAGGTTGCGGATCGGGTTGAATCCCATCGGCTTCGCTGTCTTCTCAACCTCCCTGCCTATCTCGCAGAGCTTCCTGCCTGCTTTCACCAAGCTTATCGCGTTGTCGAGTGCGAGAGAGCTTGCCTCAAGGAGTCTTGCATGCTTGCCTGTCAGATCCACGGTAAGCGCGCAGTCACCGAGATAGTCGCCCTTCCTTGCACCTACGTCCAGCTTCACTACATCGTTGCCAGTAAACACGGTTGAATCATCAACAGTTGGGGTGTAGTGCGCGGCTCTCTCGTTTATCGAGAGGTTAACCGGAAAGGCGAGGTCGAATCCCTTGCCAATTATGAACTTTTCGATAGCATCCGCGGTCTCGAGCAGACCTTTACCCTCTTTTACCAAGCCCTTCCCATACTGCAGAGCCGCATACGAAACGCTGCCGACCTCCTTTATTATATCGTAGTTGTAATCGCGCATGTCTTCCATCACATCAACCTCTTCTGCGAGCCGACGTTCCTGAGTTCCTCCTCGCTCACGCCAAGCTCTTTGAGTATCTTCATCGTCGCTGGGACCACCTGACGTTGTATGTAGTATTCTGGGTCGTAGTCCTGTGCAAATTCTGCGAGCTCCGCCTTGTCGGATATGCTGCTGCCGCTCTTGGTCACGACATAGCCGATGACTGCAAACTCCAGATCCTCCCGTTTCTTCTGCTTGCGCTCGATGGCCTTCTTCGCTGCGGACACTTCGGGAGAGATGATGTCATAAGCCGAGAGCTTCTTCCTTATCTGTGTGAAGATAGTAAGATCCTTGATAGGCACGTTGCCTCCCCTGAGATCAGATATCACGTCTTTCACTATCTTGACGGCCTTCTCCTTGCTGCCATCTTTGAGTATGGTCTCAAGGACGCGCTTTTGTGTATTCCTGGCCACGAAAGACCAGTCCCTACGCACGAGTTCGAAGCCGCGTATCTTTATCCTACCGTGCTCGGACAGCAGCGCGTACTTCTTCTTCGCTCCTGTGCCATTCTCAGATGCACCGCGCTTGCCGACGAATACGCCGCGCGTGTAGAAATCCTCGAGCTCCAGCTCCATCGTTTCGGGCAGTATGCCGTTCATCTTCTTCAGGAACGCGAGGACATCGTCTTTGCCTCTGCCTTCCATTAGCAGGAAAATGCTATCAGTATCGCCGTACAGGACCTTGAAGCCAGACTTCTCCGCCTCATCCATCGTCTTTGCGATGTAGGAACGTCCAAACGCAGTGACTGCAGCGGCGCTCGCCCGCGAGTACCACCTCGACCTGGCGTATCCGAGATAACCGTAGAAGGAGTTGGCTATTACCTTGAGGGCCGACGACCTCGCAGCCAGCGCTTTGTTGTCGGGATCTTTCTTGTACGCCTTCTTGACCTCAGCTCGTTCGTTTATCAGCATCCTCAGCACAGTAGGCGTTATGCCAGGCCTGTCCTTTCTGAACCTCGTGCCGTCAGGCGCCACGAATGCCTCTTCATCGCCCTGCGCCAGCGTGCCGGGGTCGATGTTGTAGGTGATTATTATCGATGGATACAGGCCGCGGAAGTCGAAGACCGCTATATTGTCATAGATGCCGGCCTCGGGTGTCTTGACGTATGCACCAACTATCGGGTTCTCCAGCCTTGTGTCTATCTCCTCAATGTCTGGCTTGTTAGGTATCAATTCGTTGCTGAGTTTGGCGTGCCTCATCAACAGGTACTCGACGAGCTGCCCCGTTGTGGAGATGCACGCCTCACCTAGCGTTGTGCCTGTTATCTTCGCAACCTCGACCTCGAGCGGGATGAAGAAGTTGTAGAGCTCGTCCAACGATATCGAGTCGTCCAGTGAATACTCTGCCAGGGTGTTGCGCTCTTCGTCGCTGCCGTCCCACATCTGCCAGATGTTCTGCTTTTCCACCATCTTCTTGTTAGAACCAGTCACCGCTTCATATATCTCGCCGAGCTTGAAGCTGTTGACCCTGATCAGCTTCTCCGATGCCCCTACTATGGAAATAAATTTGACCACATTGTAGATGTCGACGTTTATCCTGCCGGGCATCTTCACGAACTCTATGAGGCCGTGAGGCTCTTTCCGGGTCTCGTCACCATATCTCGAGAGCGTGAACTCTATCCCCAACGTCTTGGCGCGCTCGAGGAGGTAGGGAATGTCAAAGTTTGAGGAGTTGTAGCCAACGATTGCATCAGCGTCCAGCGACTTCACGAGCTCCTGAAATGCATTAATCAGCTGAGCCTCATTCTCATATACCTTGACAAAGCTCTTGGCAATCTTCTTGGTCGTGAGCACGCCGCGGTTGCCGTCGTTTGCGTAGCTTATCATGAGTACAGGATCTTTATCTGGCCTAGGCGCCTGCTGGGGATTGTATGTTTCGATATCAAAGCATATGTGGCTCAGCGTCGCATCGGCGCCGCTGGCATTCCCTATCTCCCTGACTACGAGGTCAGCACCATCCTTATCCGCTATCAGGCGGACCGGCGACAGAGGGGAGACTTTTTTGTCTATCAGGTAGCGCTTCCAGTAGAGTATGTCGTTTTCATAACATTCACCGAATTCGCGCATGTGCTCGCTTACCTTCGGGACGTGGCGGGCATTGTTCACGGTAACTTTGATCACTGTGATCTGCCTGCCCTTACTGTATACCGTAAGCTTCTCTGCGCCGGCTATTTCGACGTTCTCCTTCTCTATCGGGATGACCATCTTGGCGAGCGAGCTTGCATCAAGACCATCATTGTGAGGTATGAGATAGAAATAGGGAGGAAAGTGCGTGTCATATACTGTGTATATCTTCCCGCCGCTCTTGAACGCCATGCGTATGGCGCTCTTCGTATCCCGGGTTACGTAGTCGATATCGAGGATTACTCCCTTTAGCTCTATCTCTGCCATGCTCTTATCCGTTAAGAAATAAAGAGAATGGGAATCAGGCTGCCCCGCTTCCCTTCACGGCCTGTTCCTGGAGCTTTGCCCTGCTTATTGGGAGCGGCGCCACGAAGCCTATCGAATAAGCGACCAGCGTTCCTCTCGATCCGCACTCAAAGTTGAGGAGGTTGATTACGTCCTCGGCGAACTGTATCGGCAGGGTCTTCTTGTCCTTCCAGAGCTTCGTCACCTCGGAGATCGTCTGCTTGCTCTCCCTCGCGGCTATGCTTCCGGTTATCTTCAGCTGACCCACCGTCTTCGGGCTTCCCGAATTGCCTCCCTCGTATACAGCGGTGAACGTGTATGCAACATCTACGTTGTCGCCCTCAGTCTTAACATCGTCAAAATTGATGTTGAAGCGCATGTTTGTTATCATGTCGTCGAGATCGCGCTTGGCCTCTACGCTAGTTATTCTATTTCCTGTTATCATAGGAATCACTGTTTCCTTATACCGATGAAAGTTTATAAGACTTTCGAGGTTTTGAACTTTCGAGAGGAGCTTTTACTTATCTTCCGTAAAGAATAGGGGAAGTCTTTATAAAGCAAGCTGGTAAATAATCGAATAAGGGCGACGTTGATTGCATGCCGATTAGAACCATATTAAACAAATATGGGCTATTCGTGGCGGAGGTTCGCAAGGTTGCGAAGAAGCGGGAGTTCAGCGAGAAGGACATGGCAGTAGTGAAGAGGGCGATGCTTGTTGCGGCTCTGTCATCTAGCCACTCATGGCAGACACATAGGTATCTGCGATTCGGAGGGCAGCTCGAGAAGGAGAAGATACTTGACGAGGCGAAGTACGCCTTTGCAGACGGCTGGAAGAACATCAGCGAGACCGATGTCGAAGAGGTGACCAGCATCCCTGTGCCAGAGCACGCTATGTCCATGTGGGTGTACTACGCACTCGGGAGACCGGACCGCCAGGAATACAAGGAGCTCTTCGGAGACATGAAGGAGGAGTTCGCCGATGGCCTTGAACCGATAGAGAGGATCCAAGAGTGAGTCGCTCTCTCATCAGGGCTTAAAAACCATGCTGAGTATATACTCTGTGGGCATGTGGCGTAACTTGGATAGCGCATCGGGCTTCGGACCCGAGGGTTGCGGGTTCAAATCCCGTCATGCCCGCTACTGCAATGACAGATACCCGAGTTCAAATCTCGGCAGCCCCATTCAAATCTAGCGTCTATGGCTCCGGGTTCAAAACCAGAGGCAGGACATCAGGCGGGAAGGCTGAAAACGCGGGTTCGGGGTTCGTTTTCAAGGACTTCCTAAGCAGCGTAGAAGAAGCGAGCAGAATGGCCTCCAAGTGGCAGCTTGAGGCTGCGCGGTCTGTGATGGTCAAGGCGTACGCCCAGCGTTTCAAAAGAAGGAAAGAGCCTAGATACGGCTCGATAAACAAGGGTTTTACGGAGCCAGAACTGCAACGCTTCTTTAGAAGCATCGCAAGCGAGAAGTTCGCGCTTCTGTTCAAGTATCAGGCGCACATGGGTCTTCGAGTTGGCGAGGTCTGCCAGTTGCACATAAGCAACATCGACTTCGACAAGCGAGAACTCACGATTATAGCTTTCCTTGAAAGTCTCACAACTCTTTTTGTGCTGATAAAAGTGCCTCTATCGGCAACAGTGTCGCAATACTCCTGATCGTTTCTGGACTTAGTCTCTTCACGAATCGACTTATCGCACGACCGATCTGTTTCGTACTTCTGAAGTTGTGGTTGTTCAGCACCTTATTCCTCAAGTGGTTATGGAAATACTCCTCTGGATTGATATCCGGCGAATATGGCGGCAGGAACATAAGTTTCATCCTCTCTTGTTTACGGAAGAATTCGGCGACCTTTCTCGCATGATGCACCTGGCTGTTGTCCATCAAAATAAGCATTTTGTCATCGGCATATCTTTCATTCATCTTCTTCAGCAACGCAATGAATGAGTCGACCTTTGCGCTTTTCCTTACAATCTCTACGACCTCTCCGTCAATGACTTCTACTGCACCGAAGTAATTCGCCTTCACCTTGTTGCGCTGCGGTGCATCCACAACGAGTCGTTCATCGAATGTCCATCCATAGCCGTTGTGCGCAGAGGTCGATACGGACATTTCGTCGATAAACAGGATTTTTGTAAATCCGTAATTGGACGCTACATGTGAGAAATTCAGCGCAAATTCAATCTG
This sequence comes from Microcaldota archaeon, assembly GCA_021817125.1. Taxonomy (GTDB): domain Archaea; phylum Micrarchaeota; class Micrarchaeia; order Micrarchaeales; family CABMGC01; genus JAKAWC01. The sequence goes on along the minus strand of JAKAWC010000001.1, from coordinate 73,838 downwards.
TCTCCCTTCATCTGCTTCTTTATATCTCAATACCGCCTTTACATATCTTGCACCCATCCCTTTGAGATGCACTCTGAACGTCTCCTCAGCAATATGTTTGCCACGGAAGCGCAGGAAATATTCCTGCAGCTCCGCCGTAGTATACGAAGACGCGTTAATCCCGTATTTCTTCGGATCGTTTTCGTCGATAAGCTGCTTTATCTCTTTGTCGTCTTCTTTTGTTAGTTTTGGCGGTCTGCCGCTACGCGGTTTATCCGAAACCGTCCGTTCTGCTTCCCACTGGTGTACCCAATCGTACACTGTTGATTCCTCAACCGCAATAATATCTGCAACAGTCTTGATATCGTTGCCCCTACTTACCGCATACAGTGCCTCATACCGTATCTTTTCCTTTGCATCCTTGCAGTTCTTGTACAGGTCGCCAAGAGTGTTGGAGTCGCTTTCCAACATGGTCGTCGAAACATGTTGGATGGAAACAGATAATATTCTTTCGGAAAAGCGGAAGTAGAGGAAGTTGTATCACTTCATTGGGCTGCTATAGCCATACTACCCATTTGCCGAACAATCGCCTTGGCATCCATAGCCCATGATGGTATTTCGTATAGTCAGCAGTGACTTTTCTTGAGGTAGTTATCTGTAGCGCCTCGTCGCCTTTAGGTGTCTCAACTAAAGCGATCTCGCTTTCGTATGCTCCCTCTTTAATGCTTGAATTCCCCACTGCTTGCGGTGGGGATGCGCTGTGCAACAGTTACTAATAAACATCCTGTTGCAGAATAAAGTGTATGACTATCGCGCATGCAGCACACAAGGTCTATTGGATTAGGTATCATATCGTAATCTGTGTGAAATACAGGAAGAAATTATTGCTTCATGAAGATAGAATTTCATTTCTCAGATATGTTCTATCAGAAGTTGAAAGACGATATGATATACGGTTCGAAACCGTGGGAACAGATGGTGATCATGTCCATCTATTTGTTGAGTCTGCGCCTAAGTATTCGCCATCAGAAATATTCAGAATAGTGAAAAGTATTACTGCAAGAGAACTATTTACCAAGTTCCCTGAAATAAAAAGGAATTTGTGGGGCGGTGAATTCTGGAGTGATGGTGGTTACATCGGAACTGTTGGCGAAGGAACAACTGCAAATGTCGTCAGAAATTACATATTGAAACAAGGATCAGAAGAAGAAAAGGATGGTTACAAACAACTCAAATTATTCAAAATCCATTGAGTTGTGATGCAACCCAGATACCCCACCCCTTGGGGTGGGGTTATTCATATGTGTCTATCTGCTTCTTGGGCCAACTTGGTCCCTTTTTTCCCTTTGGAGGCATGCTGGAGATTAGATAAAAGTCGTATTTAAAGCTTCGTTCCAATTTGAGTTCTGTGCCCGCAAGCGAGCGAGGAGCCGATGGCGGAGGCGACGAGCGAGCCTGGCTGTGGGCCTGCCCAGCTTGCACCGAGCCAAGCCCAAACACCAACACCACTAACAGCACCGGCAATAGCACCAAAATCAGCACCGGCTCCAGCAACAGCTACACCAACAGCAATAGCGCCGGCCTGAGCTCCTTGCAGCTCTAGGCGGAGGCTAAAGAAGCATTGGCTCGCTCGGCCGTTCTCGCCTCTCCTTCGTCGAGGCTCGGCGGCGGCCTCGCTCGCCAGGACCTCACTCGCCGAACATTTATATACCTAAACCGATAGTTCATAAGCATGGCGAGCGACGATGAAACTGCACTTGGGTTAATCTTAGGTGCGCTGCTTGGGGGGCTAGTTGGCGGTGAGGAAGGTGTAGTGGCAGGCGGCATTATCGGCGCAATAATCGGCTCTCTCTTGAAAGGAAGGCAGAGGCGTTAACGTGAGCATTCAATTGTCGTCAAGTCAACAGCCGTCGTTTGGGTACTTTATCGTCGGTGCCTTCTTGCTGGCCGTAGTCCTCTGGATAGTTCTTAAATTCTTTATGAAAAAGAAGATTGACTTCCTCACTGCTTTAATCAATGCATGGTTGATTCTGAGTGCGCTATTGATAGTAGCGGGGGTGATAGCTCTTGGCGTATTGAATACAGCAACACTTCCAATCGACCCCGACACGACCGCGCTCGTTCTTTTGACGGGCGGATACGGTGCAGTCTCAAAAAGTCTTGATGCATTAGATATAGACTTGGATAAGGATTTATGGGGAAGAATTATTAAAAGAGGAAAGTCACATATAAAACGACGTAGGGCTCGCGCCGGCAGGCGAACACGATGAAAACGAGGACACCAATTGAATACCTATTAACCGGAGGCGTATTCATACTGGTAGGTGCCGACGCATTAATCAATAAAGAAACCTTTGCAGGTTCTGTCGTAATCGTGATAGGCATTATATTTTTACTAGGAGCACTCTTATACTATAGACATGGTTGAACAAAGTGCAAAATGTCGCATTCACGCCTGTTAATGCAAACGCACAATCTATTATTAAACCGCGAGACTACAGGTTATAGTAATGGATGCAAAACAGTTTTTGTTGCAAGTTTTTGAACACAAAATCCTATTGAGTGCTGTTTTAGCAGCAATAGGTAGCTTGATTTTCGTGTTGCTCTACGAAGGTGCTAATCTAGCTTACATCAGTTTTTACGGATCAAACACCGCATGTACCAACTCTACATTAATTGGCATCTTCATAACGTCTCCTATAAATTACTGTGAGAATCTGTCGAAAAGCTATACTTCAATCGCACAGGGAATTGATGCAAATGATGGCGCAGTGGCAATCATGCTGTTTTTTGCCATCCTATACTCGCTAGCTTTTGAGCAGCGATTTAAAAAATACCTATCTTTTAAAAGTGCGATAGCTGTAGCCGTATTCTCCACTTACCTCCTTTCCATGATGGATTACGTTTATTTAGGTAAACTTGGCGCCGGGACGTCACTTATCGGCTTTGACATGATGCTCTTTATGATGATGGGTCTCATCATAGACTGGGACGCTTTTCGTAAATCATCTAAAAAAGCAGGAACAAGCAAGCTCGTAGCGTTTGTCACACGATTAAACGCCTTGGTCGGAAGAAAAATAAACCCTAAAGAAGCCTTTTGGAGGGCTGGCTGCATCATGCAAGGATTTTATGCGTTGGCAACGGTCACTACGATAATATTTGCCATAGGCTCGTTCATTGTAGGAAACAGCTTCCCTACACATCTATCAAGTGGCTTTATATTCCTGCTTTATTTCTTCCTCAAAAGGAGATAGGTCTGCTCCTGAGTCCGAACCAAAGCTGGATTATAACCTACTCTGCCTCCACGCCTTTCCCTCCTTGTATTCTACAAGATAATCTCTCTCCCGGAGTTTGCCGAGCAGTAGCCTCCTCGCCCTCGCGCCGAGCTTCTTCAGCGTGAGTTTCTCCATCCTCTCGAAGAACGACTCTATTGACATGGGATTCTCCGCATCGTTCCTCTTGGATGCCTCCTTGAGCGCCGCCTTGAGGGCCTCGTACATCGGACGCCCAAGCACAGCCTTCTTCATGGTCGTACCATATTATCAGTTATCAGCATATATTCGTTCGTGTTATTCGTGAGCCCCTTTATCGCTTCCAAGATGCTAGAATCGTTCGCTATCCAGACCAAGGGTATCTTCCATCTCTCCGCCTTGCCCTTGTTCTCGTCCACGGAGTCCTTCCTCGCGCTGGTCTGGGCCTCGTATCCCTTTATGCCTTTCTGGTCCCAGATCCACTTCTTCTTCTCGTGGACGGGGTAGGAGAGCAGGTCGAACGAGTGCTTCTCCCTTGTCGTCAGTACAAGAGTATTATTCTCGTGCAGGAGCTCTGTCGTCCTTACAAGCAGGAGCCTGTGCTCCTCCGACCCGAGGCGCTCCGACTGGTTCATCAGGATGCGCATGGGGTCGACCCAGCCGAGGCCCTTCTCGGTCAGGGAGTAGTGCTCGCCATCCTTCTGGGCGAAGCCCGCCTTTATGAGCGTGTCCAGGATGCCTGGCTTGCTTCCGTTTGAGCCGTAGAGCGTGGAGTAGCTGGTTAGCCAGCCCCGCGACCTTATGTAGCCTATTATCTGTGACATCGTCTTGCTCCTGCTATTCTGGATGCCCAGCATGGCGGCATGCATCGCCGGCGTGGGCGCGCCCACGGGAATAGGGAATGCCGCCCTGTACGCCTTCACAGTGACCCTGTTGGTCACAGGCCTGCCGTTATGGTACTCCTCGATGGGCATCTCAGGCTCGTCTATCTTCGGCGGAACGAAGAGCTTCTGCAGGTTGGCAAGCTGGGCGGCCTCCTTCTCCGTCAGCGGCGCGACCTTGATGTATTCGGAGTGCCACTTGCCCCTGTGGTTCATAGCCCTGTCGAAGAGGAGCATCTCCCCCTGCGCCGCGGAGCGGACGTAGGCGAGCTCGAAGGGCGTCAGGTCGAACTTCTTCTTGTTGTAGAGCCCGACGTTGCGGTAGTAGTGGAGCATGACCAGCGCGCTGGAGTTTATGAAGACGTTGGGCAGGTCCTCGACCTGCTGGGTGGAGATGACCATCCCGAACCCGTACTTCCTTCCAAGGCGAATTATCTTCTCCACTATGGACTCCTGGTGCGTCTCTATGCCGAACTCGCGCCGCTCCCCTGTCAGGAACTGCCACGCCTCGTCGAGGACCACCATGAGCCTGAGTCTGCCGTTCATGTCAGGGCTCTTCTCAAAGACCTCGGTCAGCCTTTGGAGGAGCGCGTAGGCGACCAGCGACTTCTCGCTCTCGTTCAGGCCGGCAAGGCTTATGATATTGTTCCCGGACATGACGCGCTCCCAGAAGCCGTCAGGCTCCGTGCCTATGACGCGCTGTATCGCGCGCATCCTGTGGCCAATGAGGTCGTTCTTCTCCCTCGCACAGAGAACCTGCCACAGCTCAAAGAGGCTGGGCTCCTTGCCGTTGAGGTAGAAGCCGAGAAGCGAGCTCTTCAGCTTCGTCGACTGGAGTGGCGTCAGGTGCGCCGCCACTACGAAGTTCTCGGTAGCCACGCTCGCCCTCGCCTCTTTTGAGAGACCGTTCAGCAGGAACGGGTTGACCTTCAGGTTCTCCGGCACCTTCCAGAACGTGGCGTTGGTCATCCTCGCCCACTCCTCCGACTCGCCGTTCCAGTCAATGGCAAGGAAGTTTACCTTGTCCTGGAGCGCAGCCCTTGAGACGAAGGTGCGCATCGTCGTGGTCTTGCCGCTCGACGTGCTTCCCAGCATGAGGACGTGCGGGTTCGGCTCGTTCAGGTAGTCTATGTAATGGTCGCCATCGGTGCCCACCTCCACAGCTTTCAGCGAGGAGCGGCCTCCCGCAGCCGAGCCTCCGATGGTCCTCTCCCTTACGTTGCCGTATATCTCGGTGCTGTGCGCGTAAGACCTTCCGATGTAGATCTCGCCCTTCTTTGGCCTCGGCTTGGCGGCCTTCTCGTGCCTTTTCTTCGCGCTCCTGACCAGCAGGGCGTTGCCGAGAACCAGGGCGGCTGCCAATAACGCCGTGCTCCCGAACACGCCATAGAAGACGGACAGCGCGACGGCGTTGAAGTACAATATCACGACCGCAGAGCCGAGCATGCCCAGAGCGACCTTCGCCCTCGTCTTCAGCCGGGAATCCCCGTCTATCCTTGCCCTCAGCGAACCCACGGCGCTCCCCACGGAAGTCTCAATCATCATTGCCATAAAATCACAGCGATAGTTGTTTTTGTTTCATCTTCATCTCCCTCTCCACGAGCTCTTTTATGTGGAGCACGAAAGCCCTTCGCGCATCACTCCCAAGAAGCTCAGAATGCTCGAAGAACTGTGCAATCGCCTCTGAGTACGCTTTCACTCTCTCTTCGCGTCCTTCATCCCCCATAGTACCCCCAGATGCCGTTTCCGGCTTCACTAAGAGCCGCTCTCAGCCTCCTTGTATTTCTCAAGGATGTGCCTGACGAGCGAGCCCTTCTTGTACCCCTGCTGTGCCTTCTGCTCGAGCCACTCTGACAGGTCGCGGCTGAGCAGGACAAGCATCGGTTTCTCGAGCTTTTTCATCCAATCATCTTTTACGCAGATAAATTTCATTTACTTCAATATATCCTTAAAGTGCTATGGATTTGTGGACACCTGTGCATTTATCCCCCTCACCGGAGGATTTGGACGCCGCCGAACAGCTCTGACTGCATCCTCCTGACCAGCATGGCCTTGACCGGAGTCTCTTTTGCCGGACCCTCCTTCTCCGTTGCGTCATACTTGAGCAGGACAAGCTTGTCGCATGCGCCGAGCATGTAGTCCGATACCCCGAACCTCGTAGTGTCCGGCTGTGGAGGGTAGCAGGCCAGGATGACCTTTATGCCCTTCTCCCTGAGCCTCTGGAGGACCGGCACGAAGTCGGTGTCCCCGGCGAGGATGATTATGGTGTCCACGCCCTCCTCCGCGAAAGGCTCTTCGAGCAGGTCCATGATTACGAGGGCGTCCACGCCCTTCTGCCTGTACGACCCGTTTATCCGCTGGACCCTCCCCTCCCTGACCACGAAGTTCCCGGCGCGCTCGAGCCTGCGCACGAGCCTCTTGTACCTCTCGAACCGCACGACGTCCCTGAAGCCGATCGGCACCATGCCCGCCATCGGAGGCGCGTCGTAGTAGTACGCCTTGGTGCAGTTGAGCCCCTGCGATTCCGCAAGGTTGCGCACGGTATCGACCAGGCTCATCTTCGCGCCCGTCTTGTCCCTCAGGTGCTCGGCGACCTTCGCGACGTATCCCCCGTCTATGTACACGATTGTGTTTTTCATATTTCCACCATTTATTTTATTATACCGTAACTAATTATAATATATAATAATGGATATTTATAAAGCTATTGGTGAAAATATGTTTACTTTAGTATAAATGATGATAAATTGAAAGATTTAAATACTTATTGTAACATACCCATCTAGTGCATACCTATGGCTAATGCAGAAAGCGGCAGGATAGACGGACTAAAGCTGTTGAAGGAGAATCCCGGCAGGCTGAAGAGCGCGCTCCTGGACAGGGAAAAAGTGATTATAAGCATATTAGGGGAGAAGGGCGGGGTGATGGTTGTCGACAGGATAAAGGATAGGTACATAAACAAGGTGCTCGAGAACCTGATAGCAAACATGCGCCTTTTTAGCACGCTCGGCAAGTTGGTGACTGCAATGAATGCGACGGAGAAGACTGCCGATGATGACCTCCGTGCAATAACGGCATTGCTGCCCGGAGAAGACGCTTTCCTTGAGATGCTGAATCGGCTTGGAAACCTTGCCGGAGACACTGCCGAGAGGGCGCTCGGCATAGCATACCATACACTTTTCCCGGACCGAAGGAAGGTGCCATTGCTCATAGGCGGATATACCGTGCAGAAGATGCTGGACGGGTTGGCCGGTGCGTACGTCCATGTGGTGGAGACCCGTGAACTTGCCGACAAAAGAGCCAGCAGGGGCTACTACCTCAACAGCGATTTCTACGCAGACTGGCTAGAGCAGGGGGGCAAGGCAATGGCGGACGCAATCCGGAATCCGTTTTTAGAGCACGCCGAATACGACGCCACGTTCTACGGCATTGAGAGCAGGATTGCGATGGCGCAGGCGGGCAAGCTAATCCCGATTTTACACTTCGCCATCTCGGCGCTAGACGCAAGAAACTTCGAGGCTCTTGGCGAGCTTGAGAAGATGATAAAAGATGCTGTCGGCCCAGGATGCATAATCGCCGACTCGGCAGGAAAGAAGCACATAAACATCGATGCCCACCTGACTGACGAAGCCGAGCTTGAGTTATTGGAGGCGGTGCTAAGGCCGAAGAATGCCAAGAACGGACAGAAGAAGACCGGAGAAAAGACGCGAAACCCGTGAAACCAGTGGGGCGCTCCGCGCGACAGGCAGGCAAAACGGCGGTAAACGTCTTCGAGAAGGAGGAAGGTAGAAAGGAGAAAAAGAAAGTGGAAGGGCAGAAAGAGAAGACTAACTAAAATAGCGTTAATAGAAAGGACTTATTGTGGCTGCTCGTAAATCTCCGCTTTAGTAATTTTCTGTTGCTTGGACGTGTCTCTAACCGATTCTATCCTCTTCTCGGCAAGTTTGATGTACTTCTCCTCTACGTCATAACCTACAAACTTCCTGCTGAGCATTAGCGCCGCAACGGCAGTTGTTCCGCTTCCCATAAATGGATCTAAAACGACCTCATTCTCAAATGTATAGAGTTTAATACATCTAGATGGCAATTCTACTGGATACGGTGCTGGATGTCCTATCCTTGTTGCAGACTCGGCATTGAAAGACCAGATGCTCTTTGTATATTCTATGAACTCCTCCTTTGTTATTGTAGATTTCATCTCTTCCTTTATACCTCTCGTAAATGACTCTTTAGAGAATATCAGGATGTATTCATGTCCATCTCTTAAAACAGGGTTCTTAGCAGACAAATACGAGCCCCATGCAATAGAAGAACTCGCACTAGCACCTTTCTCCCAAATAACTTCGCCTCTCATCAAGAAACCTAGCTTTTGCATGTCTTCTATTATAAAAGTGTGCAGTGGTATATATGGTTTCCTTCCTAAGTTAGCAACATTTATGCATGCTCTTCCACCCGGAACTAGAACACGATAAACTTCCTTCCAAATTCTAGTTAGGAATCCTCTGTATTCCTCCAATGTTAGTTCTTTATCATACAATTTACCTACATTATAAGGTGGTGACGTAACCATCAGGTGCACGCTATTATCGGGCAACTCTTTCATAATCTCTGCTGATGAACAGAATATCTTGTTGAGTCTGTTTGTAGGTATCTTATTTTCTTCAAAAATAACGTCTTCTTTTGCCTTAGGTAGGCCTTCGTATAATCTGCCGCTATAAAACTTAGAAGAATCGTGATTAGCTCTGCTTGGACTACCGAAAGCACTTGTCTGTGAGCCGTTTTTCTTTGGTTGGTCAGACACTTAATCCTCCTTCCACAGATCAACCCATCTCTTATATGGATTATAATCTACACTATCTTTTTTCCACTCAACTATAATAGCCTTTGTGTCCTTGTCATCAATTAACGCCTTCAATGCTTCTTTAGAGATCTCAACGCCTCTCGGGTTCGTACCCGCCTTTGGTAGTTTGATATACCTCTCACGTCCTAGCTTCCTGAACACTTGAAGTTGCGTTTCAGTTGATATATAATAAACTCCTCCGATTCCATTCCAATTAACTTGTACTAAAATTAAATTACAATTAGGTTTCCAACTTTCTAGGAATTGCCGCGCTTTTTCTGCATCGACAGTCCAAATAAGCTTAACCCCTACCGGTTCTTTGCCAGTTATTGTTTTTATTGATATAGATGATCCGAAAAGCCTCACGTCCACTTCTGGTTCAGTAATAGGCAGTTCTGTTTCGACGTTTTCTTCTCCAAACTTATATATGAGAAGGGAACTGATTATCTTTTCTCTTACGGAACCTACCTCCATGCCTATCTTTCCCGCTCTAGAACTCTCTAACTCGGCAAGCTGAAATAAGTGTGGAAGTCGTTTCTTAACTTTAGCTATGATAAGTTTATCACCGAACAATTCGATTAACTTGTTACTCATCTAATCGTTAATCGTTTACATCCGAAACTATATAAAACGCGCTTTGCTTTGCGATTTGGTGTATAATATAGAGATACCGATTATCCGAGATGTAATATTTTAATCTCTAGAGAATCCGTTAAAGTCGCCTACGCTTGTCATGAATAAGAATAAGGTAAACCATTATAAAAACCTTCTACGAGGCTTTTGCTTCTAACCTCGTGCTCTTGACTTCTCCTTCTGCTGCATGAGATAAGCGTGCACTATCTCCTCTATTATCTTCGGGTCTTTAATCGATTCTAGGAGCGCATCGTTTACCTTCACTTCTGCCTCCTGCATTTTCATGGCCGTGCTTATATCTAGGGGGGCTCCACATCTGGTGCAGTAGATCGCTTCCATCGTGTTTGAGGCTTTGCACTTAGCACATATCTTTGCTACCAGTTTTGGTGCCATCTTAACTTCCTGCGTCTTAAATCCATTTGCCCGGAGAATGGCATTGTCTATGTCCCTTCCTGAGAGGTGGACATACGTGCTAGCCATCTTGCTGTCTCCAACCCAGCCGAAGAAGACCTTGAGCTGCTGCTCCGTTAGCCTGTTTGCGTAATAGGTTGCCCTGCTATGCCTGAATAAATGGGGGTGCACGTGCTTGCCTATGCCTGCGCGCTTTGCCACCTTTCTAAGCATGGTGCCCAGGGCATGGTTATCTATGGGCATGTTCTTATCCTTCCAGACGCCTTCCTGTGTAAACAGGTGCTCGCCAGGCTTCCTCCGCTCTGCGTTCAGGTAATCGGCAAGGTATGGTACAGAGAACATGATAGGCACCTGCCTCATTCCCGTCTTGCCATCCACGATGATGTGAGCCGGCTCTTTGGCAAGGTCGACGTCCTTTGCCTTCATGTTTATGAGCTCCCCCGCCCTTATGCCGGAATCAAACAGGAGAGCTATTATCGCCTTATCGCGGAGGTTCTTCGTGGCGCCCAGCAGCGTGGCAATGTCCTCCTCCTCGAGAAGGTCCGGAAGATGGCGCATCTTCCTCCTCACGGACTTTATCCAAGCGACCTGCTCGGGATAGAATAGGTCCTTCCCCATGGCATACTTATAGAATGACTTTATGGTGACCCTGACCTTCTCCTTTGTGCTCTCTGACTTGCCGCCCTGCTCAAGTTTCGTGAGGGCCGCCTCGAGATCCTCCCTGGTGGCCTTGGCGTAGTCCCTCTTTCCGAAGGCGTCTGAGAAAAGCCTCAGCGTGTAAAGGTCCCTGAGTATGGTCTTTTCGTTTACACCCTTTGCCCTCCTGCTCGCAACATACCTGTTTACGGCGTCTAAAGTGTGCGGATGAAGCGTTGGAAACAACTTCACTTGAGATTTAGATATGAGATCCTCAACCCAATCCATGCTTTTATCTATGCATGGCAAAGTATATAAAGACTTCTGGTTAGGAATGTAACATATAGCTCTCTGAGAAGAAAAATGGAGGCACAGGGAATCGAACCCAGGCCCGCGCCGTGTAAAGGCGCTATCCTACCACTAGACGATGCCTCCATCAAGATGACTATCCTATCCCCCATCAACCCTAATATAGTTTTCTATTTCTTGCCAACGAGTTCTGCGTCATCGATGAAGTAAGCGCCGCTCGTCCCGTTCCACTCGATGTGGGATTTGTTGACTTTTATCCATTTCCTGAAGAGCGGGGCGTCGAGCACGAAGCTCTCTGCCTCTCCTCCCTCGAAGAGCAGGTTTATCCCGTATCTCTTGTTAAGCAGGACCAGCCTGTCTATCATTCCCTGGTCTATCCTCTCTCCGAGGAACGATTTATCAAGCCCTTCAGCGGATACCGATGTGACGATAGCATCAAAGTCCCTGTCAAGCTCGCGGAGCTCATCGAGTGGCTCTATATGCCAGAGCGGAGCAAGATTCTCTATCCCGAGCTTATTGCACATGTCTGCAATCCTGTCTCCCTGGTACTTGCTGTAGGTGGCTCCTGTAATGAGCGCAGTGACTCCATTGTCCACAAGTGCCTTCTCCAGGTCCTTCAGCTCCTCCTCCTTCTTGCCCTCCGTCTGGACGAACTTGTGCTTTATGCCAAGCGCTTCCGCCTGCAGCGCGGTCCAATTGGTGTTTGGGTAGTGAAACATGTAGCTGTTCCTGTTCTTCGACTCGATTGTAAGAAGAAGTCCGACCTCGATCCCCGTTCCGATTATCCTGTGCAGCGCCAGCGTGGAGTCTTTGCCCCCGCTGTAGAGGCCTGCTACTACCATCACTCTCCCCTGTCGAGTTTCTTCTTGACGTGTTTCAGCGCGCTGAACATGTCCCTGTCTATCTCCTCAAGCCTCATCGAGATGTATCTGGACTGGCTGCGCAGGTTTGGTATGACTATGTACTCGAGCGCGTTGACCCTCCTCTTTGTCTTGTCTATCTCAAGGACTAGCCTCTTCAGTCCCTGCTCCCTCTGCGCGATGTCGACTATCATGTCCCTGACTCGCGCGAAGGAGTCCGATATGTCATCAACAGCGAGGGAGGATGACTTCAACGCGAACATGTTCAGCGTCTGCGGCGCAGCCGCGTCGCTTCTGCTTATCTCGGGTATCCTCACTCCCATGATATTCTTTATCGCGATGCCGACCGGAGCGGCCTCCGGCGTGTAGAGTGCAGCCTCCTCCAGCTCGAAGTTCCCGACATAGGTCGATGCGGTGACCACAGTCTTGTATCCCTCCTGCATGGTGACAAGGAGCGTGGAGCGGTCGTTCTTCGACTTCTGGAGCAGCTTCAGGAATTCTATGACGAGGACCTCTCTCTTCTTCTTTAGGATGCCATGGCCTTTCTGTGCCATGGCTATCGTCTTCTTGAGGTTAATCAGATTCATCCTTGTCGGGTTGAGCTGCGCAGGCATCTTTACTCACTCTTCTTCTCCGCCTTCTTGTAATACTTCGCAACGTAGTCCTTCTTGATTCTCGTGAGTTCGTTCTCCGGAAGCATTGACAGCAGCTCCCAGCCTATGTCGAGGGTCTTCTCTATGTCCCGCCTCTCGTACTGGCCTTGTCCTATAAATCTGGCCTCGAACGCCTCTCCGAACTTCAGGTACAGCTTGTCGCTGTCAGAGAGCGCCTCCGCCCCGACCACTGCGCTGAGGTTCTTCGCCTCCTGCGCCCTCGAGTATGCCCCGCCAAGCTGGTCGGCCACTCCCCTGTGGTCTTCTCTCGTCTTTCCTGGGCCGATTCCGTTGTTCATAAGCCTGGACAGGGACCTCTGGACGCCGACAGGAGGATAGACTCCCTTGTTCTTCAGATCCCCGTTCAGGAAGATCTGCCCCTCCGTGATGTAACCTGTCAGGTCCGGAATAGGGTGGGTTATGTCTCCGCCTGGCATGGTGAGCACGTTGAACTGCGTTATGCTCCCCTTCCTGCCCTTTATGATGCCTGCCCGCTCGTATATCGATGCAAGGTCGGTGTACATATAACCAGGGTAGCCTCTCCTCCCAGGCACCTCTTCCCTAGCGCTCGACAGCTCTCTCAACGCCTCTGCGTAGTTGGTCATGTCGCTGAGAATGACCAGGACGTGCATGCCCTTTTCATACGCAAGGTACTCTGCAGTAGTCAGTGCTATCCTCGGGGTGATTATCCTCTCTATGCTTGGGTCGTCAGCCAGGTTGATGAACGCCACAGTCCTGGACAGCGCTCCGGTCTTTCTGAACTCCTCTATGAAGTAGCTCGCATCGTCGTACGTGATCCCGATCCCTGCGAACACCACAGCGAAGCCCTCGCTGCTGTTCTTCACCCTTGCCTGCCTGACTATCTGTGCGGTAAGCTCATTGTGCGGCAGTCCTGCCGCGGAGAATATGGGCAGCTTCTGTCCCCTTACTAGCGTGAACAGCGCGTCTATGGACGAGATTCCGGTCTCTATGAAGTCGCTCGGCATCGCCCTAGCGCTTGGGTTTATCGGCTCTCCGTTTATGTCCCTCTTGCTCTCGTATGCGATCCCAGCTCCAACATCCCTCGGTCTTCCCTGTCCGTCGAAGACCCTGCCGAGCATGTCTTCAGACACGCCAACGCTAAGTGTCTCTCCAAGGAAACTGACGCTTGTCGCGTCGACATTGATTCCCTGCGTAGGTCCGAAGACCTGCACCACCGCGTGCTTGTCTGTCGTCTCGAGAACCTGGCCGAGCCTCTGCTCTCCGTTCGGCAGCCGTATCTTGACTATCTCGTTGTACGCAGCGTTCCTCACTTTGCCGACCACCACCAGCGGTCCAGCGACGCTTTCTATCGTGTTGTATTTGATTTCGAATCTCATTTTATCACGCCTTTGCCTCCTCGACCTGTGTGGTCTCTTGCTCCCTGGCCAGAGCGTCAAGCTCCTTGTCAATCTCATCCTTGAACTTCTTCTCTGTACCGTCAATCTCCTTCTCCTTTATGTCCTTCATCCTGGAGATGTCTGTTCTGACCTTCGTAGCAGCAATCCTCTCAACAGAGACGCCCTTTGCCACCGCCTCCTGGGACTTTCTTGCGAAGTGCGTCATGACGCTGAGCATGATTGCCTGCTTCTTGATGCTGCTTGAAGCGTCGATCTCGTCGAATGCACTCTGCCTGAGGTAGTCCTCCCTGAGCATGCCACCTATCACGAGGATGACCCGCTCGGCATCGGGCAGCGCGTCAGCTCCGACCAGCTGCACGATATCCTTGAGCTCCGCTTCCCTCTGGAGCATGGACATCGCGTAGGTCCTGTTCTCGATGTACGCTTCACCCATGTTCTTCAGGTACCACGGGTTGAGCATCGTGATGTAGAGCGAGTAGCTATTGAGCCAGTTGATCGCCGGGAAGTGCTTTGCTCCGGCGAGCGCTGCGTCAAGCGCCCAGAAGGTCTTGACCACCCTGAGCGTTCCCTGCGACACAGGCTCCGATATGTCTCCTCCTGGCGGAGACACCGCTCCGACTATCGTAATCGAGCCTACTTTCCCGCTGAAGCTCTCTACCTTTCCGCTTCGCTCATAGTACTCTGCGAGCCTCTTAGGCAGGTATGCTGGGTACGCCTCCTCTCCTGGCATCTCTTCGAGTCTTGCGGACATCTCCCTCATAGCCTCGGCCCATCTTGATGTAGAGTCTGCCATGATGGAGACGTTGTATCCCATGTCCCTGAAGTACTCTGCTATCGTTATCCCCGTGTAGATGCTGGCCTCTCTCGCGGCTACCGGCATGTTCGACGTGTTCGCCACGAGCACAGTCCTCTCCACGAGCGGCCTTCCCGTCCTGGGGTCGAGCAGCTCAGGGAACTCGGTAAGCACCTCGGTCATCTCGTTGCCGCGCTCTCCGCAGCCCACGTAAACCACTATCTCGCTGTCCGAGTACTTCGCAAGGCTATGCTGCATCACCGTCTTCCCGCTCCCGAAGGGTCCAGGAATCGCCGCCGTGCCTCCCTTGGCTACGGGGAAGAGCGTATCTATAACCCTCTGCCCGGTGATCAGTGGCTCCTCTGCCCTGAACTTCCTCTTGAACTGGCCTGCTTTCCTGACGGCCCTCCTCTGAAGCATTGTTAGGTCAACTGCCTTTCCGTGCATCTCGACTTTGCCGATAACGTCCTCGAGCGTGAAGTTTCCGCTCTGCAGCGACTTCAGCTCTCCTTCTACGCCGAACGGCACCATGACGTAGTGCTTTATCATCTGGGTCTCCTGTACGTATCCCAGGATGTCTCCCCCAGATACGCGCGCACCCTTCTTCTTCTCAGCGATGAAGTGCCATTTCTTCTTCTTGTCCAGCGGGTCGGCGATTATCCCCTTCGCTATGAACGCTCCGCTCTTCTTCTCAAGTATCTCAAGGGGTCTCTGGATGCCGTCGTATATCTGGCCGAGCAGGCCCGGTCCGAGCTCCACCGAGAGCTGCGCGCCTGTGCTCTCCACCTCCTCTCCCGGCCGCAATCCGGACGTGTCTTCGTAGACCTGGATAATTGCGCGTTCGCCCTTGAGCTGGATTATCTCACCGATAAGCTTGTTCTTGCCTACACGCACCACGTCGTACATCTTGGTTCCAAGCATGCCTGTGGCGATTACGAGCGGTCCGGAGACCTTCTCAGTTATTCCCATTCATCTCACCTAAGCGTTTTTCTCAATGTCAATCCCTATCGCACGGATGATAAGCTTTCTGAGCGTGTCGCTCTGCTGGCTCTGGTCATTGTAGTCAGGAACCTCGACTATGAGCGGCATTATGCTGCTGGTTATCGCTTCCTGGAGCCTCCTGTCCCTTATCGACTTTACCGTTTTCGTAGTGATGACTATAATTCCGACATCCTCCTTCTGCATGAGCTCCCGCATCAGCGTCTCCGCTTCCTGCCCGTTCTGCGGGACGTAAGATTTCGTGACGCCAGCCAGCTTGAAGCCTAGCGACATCAGGTCGCTGCCTATGACGGCGATCTTGAAGCTCTGCTTGTTCATTCTGCTTTCCATATCAACAGCCTTGAGAGCTCCTCCTTTGAGAGCCCGTAGAACTTTGACTTTATCAGTATCCTGAGCGTGAATATCTCTATCTCCTTAAGGTAGATGTATGCAACTATCGTGCCGTAACTGAGTATGCTGTGCTTGAGCAGCCTGAGCGCAGTGTTGAATATGCTGTTCCGCATGCCTATCTCGAACGCTATCAGGTGCTTGGACTTGCTTCCCCTGTACACGGAGAGCGCCTCCTTGAGGTCGAAATTCTTCACCTGCGCTATGAACGATTCGACATCGCCGGAGCCGTTGTACATCTGCTCCAGCGCCTTCCTGTCCAGGCTGCCGCGCTCTATCAGTGCGTCAGAGATGTCGCCGAACTTTGTCCCGTACTTCTTCGCCCTAAGCAGGAGGAGCAGGTTCTTCATGTCTATGTCCATCTTCAGCACCATCGATGACTCATAGTGCAGGTTCTTCAGTGCGAGTATGACGTTCTCGAGCGCCTGGTAGTACATCTCGTCTATCTTCGCGAGCGTCTCAGGCATGTTCCTCGTTTTCCTGTAAGTGTCGAGCGCTGCCTGCAGTATTGCCGCGTAAGGCGAGTTGATCATGAACTTAGCCAGCACTCCCTCCACCGTCTCCTCACGCAGCACCTCTTTTACGAATGCCGAGTTGTATGGCCCGTGGTCTATTATCTGCGGGGCGATCGCGGCGTAGCTCAGCTTCCTGTCCTTCGCCTCGAGTGCGAGCCTCACGTTGTAGAGGTCCCATTTCCCGACCAGCGCGCGGGTCAGTTTCCTCTGGGTCGTGGGGGTTATCGTGACAAGCTTGCCGACATTCTCGGCCAGGTTCTTCGAGAGCGCAAAGTCCACCATCTCGTTCTTTATCTGGAGCCCGCCGAACTCGCTTATGCTCTTCCTGTAATCGCTCTGGAACAGTATCGCCAGTATAGAGCTGACGTCCTTCGCGTTGATTATGCTCTGCATCGTAGTCTTGTCGAGAAGCCTCGCCTCCATGGCCTTGACTCTGGCGCTGGAGTATCCATACACGTTTGCGGCGCTGTAGCCTGCTAGCAAGTCATCTCACCCGTCTCTTTCCCACGGCCTTCTTCGCCTTGGCCGGCTTCTTCGCGGTCTTAACCTTCGGTGCAGCCTCCTTGTGCTTCGCCTCCTTCTGCCCGGCGAAAAGCGTTGCGGTCATAATCCCCTTTATCTCGTCCTCCTGGGAGTCGACCATCGTCTCGGCGTTCAGCTCTAGCGCGATCCTTCCATCCTTAGAGCGCAGTGTGGTTCCGTCGACATTGCCGTACCTTACTTCGCACTTGGGTTTTATTGAATCTATGAGCTTGGCGTTCGCCCTGCCCGTGGTCAGGGTGACCTCATGGATCGGCACCGATTCGGCGAACTTCGCGAGCGCGGCTTTCAGTATCTCGCGCATGTGCTCCTCCTCTACTCTCTTCGCAATCTGCTTCTTCACCGACTTGACATGGTGCCTGACCACTTCGTCCATGGCCTCGAGCATCATGTTGTGCGTCTCGATCTCCAGCGAGGCCTCGTGCTCCTTCCTGAGCCTCTCGGTCTCAGACTTTGTCCAGGCCTCTGCCTCAGCTGCGGTCGCACCGGCCTTCTCCTCGGCGTTTCGGATCCTCATCTTCGCATCCGAGTCGGCCTCCTTCTTCATGCGCTCCGCATCGGCGTGCGCAGTAGCCTCTATGTCCTTTCGTATCTCTTCGAGCGGCATCGCTCCACCTTTATACTATCCCTGCCTGCAACATTATGAGTATCGCGACTACGAAACCGAATATGAGCAAGGTTTCCGGAAGCACCAAGAAGAGAAGTACTCTTCCCATTTCGTCTGGTTTCTCCGCGACGAGACCAAGTCCCGCGCTTCCGATTGCAGACTGTGCTACTCCTGTTCCGATTGCTCCTCCTGCTATTGCGATTCCGGCTCCGATTGCTGCGACTGCAGACTCTAGAGTTATTACCATCTTTTCACCATATTTTATTCTTCAGTATAAACTCGCTTGTACGAGAACGGCCTGAACTTCACTCCTCCTCCCTTGTAGAACTTGGAGAAGAACTCAACGACGTTAAGTCTCACACCTTGTATAAGTCCTTCGAATATGCCGAGGACCATGTTCATGAAGTGGAGGCCAATGAATATTACAAGATAAACTATAAATAGCGGTATCCCCTGCGACAGGTGCGGGGTGAAACCCTGGTCTATGAGAAGGGCGATTATGACACTGCTGAGTCCGAAGCCCATAATCCTGGCATAGCTGAGTGGGTGCGTTATCAGGTTTGTTATCTCCGCAGCCTCTATGCCGCTGAGTGCTCCTGTCAATACGAGCGAGACTATCGCAATCCCCGCGCTGACAAGCGCGATATTCATCGGGACCAGTGCGAAGAAGCCGCCAGCCACCGCAAGGGTCCCGAAAACCACCGTAAGTATCGAAGTAACCTTGCTGACGGACAGTTTCTTCTCGCCGTGCTTCCACGTGTTTACCGCACCGAATGCGAGTCCAAGGACAACCTGCAGTATGCCGAACAGTATTGTTATCCCTATCAATACTGTGGCGTCCTTCAGCCAGTCGAATCCAGTGAATGTCGTAAAGTACTGATTGAGTTGGAAACCGAAGTACTGGTTTGAGAGGAAGCCGAAGAGCATCGCGGAGACCGATGACAGCTGCCATATCTTTGCGGCATTGCACATGAGCCCCTCGGGGTCCGTCTTCTTCGTTATCCATGTCGAGAACAGCAGAGATGCAAACCCATAGCCTACGTCAGTGACCATCAGCCCGTAGAATATCGGGAACGTTATTATGAATATCCAGGTCGGGTCTATCTCGTCGCTTCGCGGGACCGAGAGGAACTCCATAAGGAAGTCGAACGGCCTGAGGAATCCCGGCCGGTTCACGAGCGTTGGCGCAAGCTCCTCATGGTGGTCGACATGCAATTCATCCAGCTGGAAGCGCCCGCTCGTGGTCTTCTGCAGTGCGTGCCTGAGGTCCTGCATCCTCTTTGCGGGGATCCATCCCTCGACGATGAACGCCGAGTCTGTCTTTTTGAATATGGTGCTTATCCCTGCCCTCGAGAGCTCTATCTCGAGTGCCTCCTTCGCGACTGCAAGTCCGGAGTAAATGTGGTTGTTGATCTGGGTCAGTTCCTTCTCAAGCTCGTGGATTCTCTTTGCGTTCGATGCACGCCTTGCCCTGATCCGATTAAGGACCTCGGCAGGCTTCGCATCCAGGTACTTCGCGGTCACATCAAGCTCGTTCAGCTTGACCTCCTTCAGCGCGTCATCGACGTTCGCTCCCTTCCTGTAGGCGACGAATATGAGCCACATCCTCTTCTTTCCGGGGATGGGTTTGACTATCGTCTGGACGTCAGACCTCCTGAAACCTCCCTTCCCCCGGCTATGCTTCTCTATTGCGGCGTTGAACTCGGAGACTCCCTTCTTGTCCGCCTCGAACGCCCTGAACCAGAGAGCATTCGACCGCATCGCTGAGAAATCCATGTCTATGCCGTTGAATGCTGTTGCGACATGGTACGCCTGCGAGAGCAGTTCCTCGTCGTCATGAATCAGCCTCCTCTCCCCTATTATCTCGTAGACTCTGTCGAGCGAGTGCATGTGCTTGAGCTCGCCCATCAGCTGCTCGAGCTTCAGGTGCCTTGCCACCTTCACCGGCCTGGGTTCGAGCGCTTGGAGGGCGCCGTTGACCTTGATCAGCATGTCGGAAAGCTCCGTGAAGTTGGATGCCTGCTGTGCGTCGCTCAGCTGGAGCGCGGACTTTCTCAGGTCGATGACACCTATCTTATGGAGCGTAATGACTATGCTCTCCCTATCGGAGTGCAGACCGATAATTCTAACCTTTTGCATTTTCTCCGTGCTTAGAACCACACTAGGCACCCATAATCTGCTTGACAGCCTGCTCGATGATATGCTTCAGTTTTGCCGCGCTGACATCGGTCTTCTTTATCCTGGCGACCATCGCCTTCGCGGTTTCGAGCCTTTTCGTCCTGTCCTTGGCCAGCTCGTCGGTGACGTGCTTGAGCCCCTTCTCCTTCATTTCCTTGGCAGCAGCATCCGCCTTCTCCATTATCGCCTTGGCCTGGCTATCCGCATCCACAAGCTTCTCGTTCCTCTCCTTCTCCGCCTGCTCAATGATGTGCTTAGCCCTGGCTTCGGCGTCCTGAACCCCCTTAATAGAATCAATATCGGACATCATACTCACCCTATCTCTTTTCGATAGCCCATTTATACTCAAGATTACAAGTTTATAATATTAGCGTTCTATGCCCCAACCGAGCCTGTCCCCAGCCTCCTGTGCGGGGTCCCGCTGCTTGTCTCGTCTCGCATCCTTAAATGCGCTCGTTAGGAAGTGGCTCCGGACCCACGCGGGCGTTGTGCTTATGCCGTGCTCGTGCCAAAGGTGGCGCACCATCTCTTCGGGCGTTGGCGTCTGCACGGTGCATTCTCTTTTAGCGCATGAGTATATCTCCATAGCTGCCGCGGATGCAGCAGCCGGCTGCCGTGCCGTAGACTCCGGCATCAACGTCTGTGCAATCGGTCTTGCCATAAAAACTCCGGGTCTGTAAAACCAGCTTAACTATGCTGTGAAAAGCATTTAAAGCTAGTGCACAATCCAAAACGCTGTTATCGTTGCGCAAGCGAAGCGTGTGAAGCTATTTAAACTTTTGAGTTCTTGGTAAGGGTAATAGGCGATCCGAAGATGAGAGGGAAGGTTCTACTGCTGTTAGCGCTTCTTGCGGCGACGGTGATGCTCGCCTTCAACCAGGTCGGGGTAGCATACTCGCAGAACTGCAACAACTTTGGGTGCACGACAACGCTTCTCTTCACGATAGCGCCGGTGACCATATCGAGCACCACGGTGCCGATAACAGCGATAACCGCCGTGAAGCAGACACATACGATGATCTCCGAGACCACAAACATCGCGGCCAACTCTCCTGTCATCATAGCAATACCAAATGCAAACGCCACGTTGAGGATATTCACCAACTCAACATACCCGCAGGCGATAAATGTCATGATCGCGAATTATACTGAAGGCACAGGCTTGCCGTCGATGGTAGCCGGCTACGAGCAGCTTGCAGTGTTCAACACATCAATAACCACAAAGGCACACGTAACGGCAAACCTTACCTATGCGTATCCATGCTCCATATCCGAGCTGCTTATCTATCCTGCGATTGTAGTGGGCGGCGCATGGGCACCCCAATCCAATGTGACTGCGAACCTGGGCGCATGTTCGCTCAATGTTCCTGTGTCCGGCAAGACCGTGCTCGGCTTCTTCCTGAAAGTGCCGGTATCCACTGCGTACACCGTAGTCACATATCCCACGGTGCAGATAAGCAACATCAGCCAGGGTGGCAACTGGGCTGGCGTGGCAGCAGTAGTCGTGGTCCTGGTGATAATCCTTGCCGGGATATACTATAATTATAGGAAGAACACGAGACCGCCTGGGGTCAATCTCCCAAAGATGCACCCCGTTCAGGCAAAGCGACTCAAAACGCAGCAGCGGAAGCCGCAGCATAAGCAGAAGCCCGGAGAGGAATCCTAAATCCCTTTCTCTTTTCCCGCACTCGCTTCGCTGCTTGGACAGATGTCCCTGAGTACGCACCTGTAGCACTCCTTCTTCCTCGCCTTGCACGTGTCCCTGCCAAGCGCGATGAGCAGGTTTGACGAGTTGCGCCACCATGTCTTATCTATTCTCCTCATCAGATCCTGCTCTATCTTGACCGGGTCTTTCCGCCTGCTCAGGCGTAGGCGCCGCGATGTGCGCGCGGCGTGCGTGTCAACTGCAATGCCCTCATCCAGGTTGTAGCCCTCGTTCTGCACAACATTGGCCACCTTTCTGCCGACCCCCGGGAGCTCCATCAGCTCCGCGAGTGTCCGCGGCACCTCTCCGCCGAACCTGTCGAGTATCATCCGGGCAGCCAGGCGGAGGTGCTTCGCCTTTGTCTTGTAATAGTTCATTCCGCTCATGTCCTTTCTCAGCGCGTTGAGGTCCGCGTTCGCGTAGTCCTCAAACGTCTTGTACTTCGTGAAGAGCCTCTCGGTCACTCTGTTAGTCTGATTGTCGTTGGACTGCGGCGAGAGCAGCACGGCAACAAACAGCTCCGTCATGTTCACATGATCCAGCGCTGTCGTAAGCTGGTTGCTGTACCTGCCGTACAGCCTTTTCATTACCTTTGTGGTGTACTCGTCCAAGGGAATCATTAAATAAAGCTGAAGGCAATACTAAAAAGTGAGCGGATGATACGCGGAGCCGCAGTCGCAGACGCATTCTATCCTGCAGATAAGGAGGTCTTGAGCGGGCAGGTAGAGGCAATGCTCGCCAGGGCGAAAGTGAGTGAGCAGCTGAAGGACGCGATATCGTTCGTCGCGCCGCACGCGGGATACAACTACTCCGGTGCCATAGCAGCGTACGCCTACAATGCTGTTGCACTCCAGTCCAAGGCGAGAAAGATAGACACATATGTGATAATCGGACCAAACCACACGGGGATGGGCGAGCCCATCGCAGTATCGAAGCAAGACTGGCGCACTCCTCTCGGCATAGTAAAGAACGACGCAGAGCTCGCGAACCAGATTATAAGCGCGTCGCCGTCGATAACCGCTGACGAAGAGGCACACATGGAGGAGCACTCCATCGAGGTGCAGCTGCCATTCCTCCAGAGTGTCGTCGCATCCCCGAGGTGCGTATTCATATGCATGGGCAGGCAGTCCTATGATCTGAGCTACGAATTGGCGATGGCGATAGGAAAGGCGGAACAAAAGCTCAAGAGGAATGTCACCGTAATCGCCAGCTCCGACATGAACCACTACGAGTCCGCCGAGACTGCGGGGTCGAAGGATATGCCAGCGCTTCGCGCCATCGAGAGACTAGAGGCAAAGCAGTTCCACGAGCTGATAAAGAAGAGCCACGACTCTGCA
Source organism: Microcaldota archaeon (assembly GCA_021817125.1). GTDB lineage: Archaea > Micrarchaeota > Micrarchaeia > Micrarchaeales > CABMGC01 > JAKAWC01. The sequence goes on along the minus strand of JAKAWC010000001.1, from coordinate 50,945 downwards.
TGCGGGTACGGCCCGATGGCGGTGTCTGCGCTGTTCGGCTTCGACCACGGCGCAAGGAAAGGGGTACTGCTCAAGTACGGAAATTCGGGCGAGGAGACCGGGGATTACAAGTCCGTCGTCGCATATGCGAGCATGGCATTCGTGCCCGCCTAAATCTTCTCCGCAGTTATCACGAATGCGGTTCCGAAGCTGAGGCTCCTGACCCTCTTTACATTGAATCCGCTGCCCTTGAGTATCTCGACCAGGTTGTCGCGGTCGACCCGGATTCTCCTGATATCGAAGTAGGTGGCTTCCTTCTGCACACCTGCGCTAAGCAGCGGGTTGACCTTGAGCGCGTAGTTCATCGCCCACAGGCTGTTGAGCACTCTGTTGTGGGGCTTGTTTATATCCAGCAGGAATAGCCTGCCGCCCTGCTTCAGGATCCTGTGCATCTCCCCTATCGCCTTTATTGGATCGTTGAAGTTTCCTATGGTGAATGACGATACCGCCACGTCAAATCTTCCCGTTGAGGTGCCGAAATAGTCCATGTCTGCCTTCACGTACTCCAAGTTCTTCACCCCCCTGCTTCTCTCTTTTGCGATGTCTAGCCTCGCATCCTCGAACCCAAGGCCGACCACTCTGCAGCTCCTGCATCTCTTCGCCAGCATCAGCGCGGTAGTGCCCACCCCTGTCGCAACATCCATTATATCTAGTCCCTCCAGGTCGCCAATCTCGTCTATCATCTGCTTCCTCCAGAGCCTGTCGAAGCCTCCGGTAGCAGATGAGATAAGCTGGGCTATGGCATCCCTGCCGTTGGTACTACGGGCTGCTCTGCCCTCTATCGTAGCCGTGAATATCCCTCCTCTCTGTTCCTTCTGTGCCCCTCTTCACTACAGATGTTGATAGAGCAGTTATTAAATTATTATGCATATATACGTCAATCGAGCGCAGGTGCATCTTTTGCCGAAACCAAAGCCAGTAGCGAAGAAACGGTTCTACCTGATAGGGATGGACTCGACCCCAGTATGGATACTGGAGCAGTTTTCAAGGGAGCAGGGCATGGGCTCGTTCGCGAAGATGCTCGATGCGAAGCAAATATCTGACCTTGAGTCAACGATCCCTCCGATGACCGGGGCTGCATGGCCATCAATCTACACCGGACTTACTCCCGGAGAGCACGGGGTGCCGGACTTCTTCATTATGACCAGGGATTACACCCCCGACATAGTGTTCTATGACTCAGAGGCGGTGCCCCCCATCTGGAAGACGCTGGCAGACAACGGATACAGATGCCTCGTCATAACGCCTGCGACAGAGATAAAGGCTCCGAGCCACAAGAACATCGACCTAATGACCGGGTTCCCGCTCAAGTCGAAGACGAACAGCAAGGATATCGAGCAGAGGATGCAGAAGTACGACTTCTGGGGCGAACCGGACATAGAGAAGGCCATCAAGGATGGCAAGATGACGCCGGAAGACGCGAGCAAGGCATACGTGAAGAGCATAGCTGCCAGGAGTCAGATAGCAAGGGAGATGATCGAGAGCAAGGAGTACGACTTCATATTCGTGTGCTTCACCGAGACCGACAGGCTGCAACACTTCGTCCTAAATAAGCCAGAGATGAAGAGCTACCTGCTGCCGCTCTACCGGGAGATAAACAAGTTCCTCGAGTACGTGCTGAAGAGGGTAGACGAGGAGGGCTCGGCCGCCATGCTGGTGTCTGACCACGGTGCGCAGCCGATATACAACAAATTCCTGATAAATTCGTGGCTCATAGACAACGGCTATGCTGTGCTGAAGAAGTCCATAGAAGAGATAACTTCAGACGCAGAGGACGAGGAGGGTAAACCCTCGACGGCATACTCGCTTAGGGAGAAGCTGCTCAAGTCAAGACTGAGGAAGGTATACGACAAGCTCCCGTTTACGGTGAAGAAGGCGGTATTCTCCCTGCTAGGGAGTTTCTTCTCAAAAGGGGGCTCAGGCGCATACACACGACTTCACCTTTTCGATTTTGACATGACCAAGACCCGGGCATTTCCCGCAATATCTAACTTCCCCGTGACTACGCTCTGGATAAACGACAAGAGATTCAAGAACGGGATCGTGAGTGACAGCGAAAAGAAGGTGCTGAAGACCGAGATAATCACGAAGCTGAAGACGGTAAAGAGTGCAGAAGGGGACACGATGTTCCCCGAAGTCACCGATGCGGAGCCGTACTACAAAGGCACCGAGAAGTTCATCCCGCCCGACCTCTTCGCAAGCGCGAAGAAGGGATATACCATAGACGTATTCAACTACTCCAAGGCAACTCCGTTTATGGCACCAGAGGCTCCAAAGAGCGGCGACCACACGATGATGGGCATATTCGGTTTCTATTCCCGAAGCGTGAAGGTAACGTACAGCAACGTCAGCGTGCTCAACATAACCCCGACGATACTCGACTATTATGGGCTTGAGAGCAAGACTGGCAAGCGTTCGGTCATGGTGAAGGAGTGAACATCCTCATCATGGATATGGGTTCTCGGCTTAACGTGATAGGCGGACAGGCCCGCTTCGCTGCCACCCTGCAGAATTACTTCTTGCGGACTGAAAACGCGTACTATCTCGGGTATGAGACCGAGTACATGAAGCAGGGCGCAAAAAACGCGATAATCCTTCCCAGATCCGGAGCGATAAATCCGAGCCTGCGAAGGTCAAAGCTTAGCGAGATGTCGTTGTTCAGGGCGGCGTACAACCTCCTGATTATCCGGAGGATGGGTGCCCTCGGGGTGGGCAGGGGTGAGCTTCTGGAAAAGGTCAAGGCGGTCCAGCCGGATGTCATAATCTCGAACTCCATCCAGGACATGCCTGTGCTCAGGTTCCTCAAAACGAACGGACTGCAGTTCAAGACTATCTACATCGACCACACGTGCATATCCAACACCGAATTCACCTACTTCTCAAAAGAGGGGATACCACTGACACTCGGCTGTGGGGTAAACGCCACGAACACCAACGACGCGAAGAAGCAGTTCTTCAACTTTTTTGACATGAACGTCGCGCTCAACCTAGCGCAGGAGAGGATAATCAAGGGATACACCGACAAGGTGGTGCGCATAAACATAGGGGTCAACCGCCCAAAGCGCGATACGGCTCGCGAAGAGGCGCTAAGAGCCAAGTACGGCCTTGAGCACGGCGAGTTCATCGTGCTCTACGCCGGCAGGATGTTCGAGAGGCAGAAGAACGCAAGTGTCATCATCGACGCATTCCAGCGGATAAAGGGAGACGGTGGCCTGCTGGTCTTCGTTGGCGACGGGCCGTCGCTCAATGACTACAAGACCCAAGCGGACGGGAACTGGAGGATAATATTCACCGGTAGCGTATCCGAGGAGGATCTCTCATCGTTCTACGATCTGGCCGACGTATTCGTACTTCCGTCAAGGTGGGAGGGATTCAGCAGGACCGTACTCGAAGCGGCGTCGCACGGGGTGCCGCTCGTAATCTCGACCGGAGCGTACATAGAAGACCTGAAGGAGGAGAGCGTAGGGGAGATACGTTCGTTCTCGACCGGAAGCGTGCAAGCGCTTGCGACCGCGCTTGAAGAGACGGTAAGGAACACGTCATACAACCAGAGAGCGGCTGAGGTCTCCAGCAAGATAGCAAAGAGGTTCGACGAGGACAACATGCTGGGAGAGTACCGGGACCTTGTCCTGAAGGTCCTGTCTAAGAAGTGACAGTTTCTATTCCCGCATTTGCGCCTGTGCGAAGCTTGACAGCTCGCGTTTCTCAGCTTTCCTTAAGAGACGCCTGAATGCATAGTCTCGCGCAAGGCTCTCCTCATCCCTGCCTTCGAGTCCCGTTACTAAAACGTCGTCTACCCTTATGCCGTACCAGCCCCTGTTTTTGTATTTCTTGACCCTGAACGAAGCGCCAAGAGCATTCAGCGATGCTCTGAGCTGCCTGATGACCTCAGTGCCGGTTCTCGCATCTGAATCCAACATGAAAGATGCGCCAAATCTTCTTTTGCTCTTGTACTTGGTGATAGAGAACAGTGTGCTCCCATTGCCATTCCTCTTCCCTTTTCCCGAGACTCTAAGTGCGACAACGAATGGCTGAACAGTTGCACTCACTCCAGTAGAGAGCATCAAAGAGGCCAACGTCTTGGTCCTATCTGCCAGGGCAGATCCGCTGGTGACACTAAAGACTCTTGATATACTCTCAGTCGCCACTCTCTTCGTGCTGAAATAATCCTTCGGGTTTGCATTTATCAGGAGCCATGCCCTTACTAACTCGTTGGCATCTACGCCCACAGCAATCTTATACACCTTCTCTTTGTCAGCATCGAACCTTGCTGCTTCTGTCAATACTCCTGCATCGATAAACGGTTCTCTCGCCTTCTGCGCCCTTATGAGTATAGACTTGCTCCGTACACTACAATTAAACCTGGCTAAAGGTGCTCTATCATGGTAATCTATCCCGGACAGCTCCATGAGGTACTCGAGCGCCCTGGCTCCTCCGGTATATGACCTATGCATCTCCATTACGGACTCTCTACCAACCCTTGTCATCTCCATTGCCATGAGAAGGACGCCTCCCCTGGTCCAATTACTGTCCAGAAGATAGCTCCATGTAGTAGTTCCAAAGGCGCCAGTCTTAAACGGAAGATACCTCGCATCTGCAGCAACGTGATTCAAGCCTAGATTGTTCTCCTTGAGTCCAGCAACTCTCTCTTTCTTCAGGTCCACACAGGTAACCGGCAGAGTAAGGGCCTTTGCGACTGGTGCCGTGCTCGGGCCGGAGCCCACGTCAAGAACAGGTCCTTGTATAGGTCTCTCTATCTCTTTACCATCTTTGCTCTTTATCCCCTCTTCCAGCGCCTTGAAGATTCCCCTTGATGCATGGACCGTCATCGCCTTTTGCAGAGCCTCAAGGTCTGTCGGCTTCAATGGCCTGTTGAGCGCCAGTTTAATTATGGCAGGAACTTCTACTTTCTGGCGTTCTGCTGCTGGATTCTGCCAGACCGCTGCCTTTGGCGTGCTTCGCCTGCGACGTTTTGTGCCGGGCTCTCTGAACTCCCCGAACTCGATTCCCTCCAGATCCGAATACGAGTACTCCCTATTGCCGTTCCAGCTTGGTTTTATATGCTCTTTTGGCTTGCCCTCTTTTGCACGTGTTCTCTTATTGAACCTGACAAGGTATAGTATCTTTCTCTGGTCGAAACTGTAGACCGCTCCAAAGTTGAACAACTTTCTGCTTGAAGTCAATGCTGCTAGCAGTTCTCCTGCCTTCTCTGAACCTATCTCTTCAGCTGTGAAATAGTTCTTACTCTCTCTTGCAGCCAAGAGCTTATTTATCGCATCTTGATCATTCAAAAGCTCTCGAGCGGCGACCTTCTCAAAATCGAAGCCAGAATCCCTTATCTCTTTGACAAGGGGTGAAACCGGCGGCTTCGCGCCAGGTTGCCCGCGAACAGCGGCGACTCTCCTTTCGATATCTCTTCCGGCCATTTTCGCGAGCCAGACCTTGGCCTCTAGGGAGGAATCAATACCTTGGCTTTTAAAGGCAGGGTGCAATAAGATCCTTCGGATGATATCTCTAAGGTGGTCTTCATACTTGGCGCCATCGCATGCAAACGAGATAGGTTCGCGATAATCTGTGCTAGCTCCGGCCAGCCCTTTTTGGATTCCGTTGTCAACCAATGCTTTGTCTATCGCCATTGCCAACTCTTTGCCGTTCGGTCCAAGAAGGTCCGAGACATCAAGCTTCCCTGGTCTTGGTAGCGGCATCCTCCTTTCTCTAATAAAAGGCTCGACGCCAGAGGCCATCTTCCTACCCGCAAGTGCGACAAGCCAGTCCATGGCTTTAGAATCAGACACCACCCCTTTCTCTCTAAATCCTTGCAATTTTATCATTCTCTTCGTAAGAGCGTTCATGCTATCTTCATAATGGCCTCCGTTCAGACTGAAAGAAACACGGGTTGTGTCCTGCTGCCCTATAACTCTGATTCCCCTTCTGTGCCCAAGCTTGACGTAGGCATCGTTCAAAGCTAGGACAAGATCCTCACCCTGAGGGCCAAGCAGCTGCTCCACGGGTATTGTCGAGAGGTGCACCAACCCCGCCAACCCGATAACAAGAGTAAGGGCTTCATCTGCTGTAGTTACTCCCTTTGCTATGAATTTAGGGTTGTTTCTCATCTTTTGCAATATCGATGCGGGCTTATCACTAAACTTCTGCCCGCTTAACTCTACGATGATCTCCTTCTGGCTCGACCTACTGGCACCTTGAAGGCCTCCTGTTATGCCTGCCTTCAAACATGCGTCATGAAATGCTTCGGCTACTTTACCGGCATTCTCGCCAAGGAGTTCTTCGTATGGCATCGGCAGAATCACTTCCTTTTCTATCTTACTTGCCAACCAGACCCTCGCAGAAGTCAATTTATTGACGTTAAGTCTCTGAAAGTCCTCAGAGTTAATCATTCTTTGGAGTAGGGCAGAAAAATTGTCCGAATACTTCTCTCCGTCAAGTTCAAATTTGAATGTTTTTCGGACATTGGTCCTGGCCTCTGCAATGCCCCCTTCTATTCCGAACCCTATCAGACAATCATCAACGGCTCTAACAAATCGTTCACAATCCTTGCCTAAGAGAATGTCCACGGTCAGGATCCTGTATACATCACGGCCCGCCTCTTTGATCAACCAGTCTCTAGCATGGGCAAACCTCGTGATTCCGAGTTTCCTGAACTCCGGTTTGGCTCTCATTCTGTCGGTTATGCCTGCGGTGCTGTCCTCAAATGTCTCATCGCCGAGAGTTATCTTGATCTTCCTTCTGTTTTCTGCAAGTATTCCTGCAACTCCATCTTTTATCCCTAGCTCTAAACATGCTTTGTCAATGGCCAAGACGGCATCTTTCCTCTTATCGCCCAAAAGGCTATCGATTGGCAACGTCTTCTTGGGTTTTCTGCTCGCAAGCACCATCAGGAGCATCTTCGCCCTGCTTTTGTCAAATGTATTCACATCTCCAGGCAGTTCCCTGCCGGACTTTGCGAGATGGGTCACGATGAGACCGAACGTGTCAGTATAGACCATGCCCTTAAACGTTATAGTCAGAAGCCTCCTGTCATCTAGGTTCATGTCTAGGCCATCCGGCGAACCTGCCTTGACGCATGCCTCGTCTATCGCCATAGCAACCGCTCCGTGTTCTTCGCCGAAAAGGAGTGCGATTGGGAGGGGATTGAGACCCACTCTCCTGTTTGCTCTTGGATTGTGGTCTGGGATATTCGGAACGTTTTCAGGATTAATGCCAGCCACTGCAGCTCGTTGATTCTCGACGAACGCCTCTCCCTTTGCCACTTTTAACAGAAACTCCTTTGCAGATTTGTAGGTGTTGACACCCAATAGAGAGAAGGCGGGGCAGTGATATATTCTTAGCACTATTAGATTGAACTTGTCGGAATAGTGCTTCTCCCCGATGCTAAATTCCAGGGGCTTGGCATAACTCACCGACGTTGCAGCTATGCCGCCTGGAATCCCGGAGTCGATCAGCGCTTTATTTATTGCATCGGTAAACAGCGGAGAGAGCACTGGATCCAAGAATACTTCTGCAGGAACTTTGTCGTAACTTGTCTTACCTACCTTTTCCATCATAAGTCTCCTGAGCTGCGAGGCCCTCAAAGATCCTTTAGCGTTAAAAGACTCAAATTTTTGCGCCCTCTGGACCATCCTATTCATGCTGTCCTGATATGTTACGCCTTCAAACTCAAAGAGAAACAATGTGGGGTCGTGGGCGTTTACCCCTTTTATGCCCCCTTCTATTCCGGCGGCAATATACCCCTGCTCTATAGCATTTGCAAGCTTTTTCCCGCGGTCCTCCTGGAGCAATACTTCCAATGGCAAGGTCGGATAGATTGTTCTCCCTGCTTTTTTCGCAATGAGATCTCTGATCTTTCTAGGAGAATCGTAGCCGGCAGTTCTAAAGGACTCCAACCTCCACGCCCTAGAGACTATTGTCTGGATTGAGTCCTCATTTGTCACTCCATCAAGAACGAATGTCATCCTTCCCTTGTCTGTTACCGACACCTGTGATACGCCTTCAGTAAAACCTCTCTTTACGCATTCGGCATCAATCAGTTTGGCCAACCGTTCGCCCGTCTCACCCAAGAGCAGTGATTCGTCAACGGGGGAATGCGTTCTCGTTATGCGACTGGTATCCCTCCTTCTGGGAGGCTCTCTGTTGGCAGCTCTGGCGAGAAAGTCCAGCACTTTGCTGCCGGTTGTCAATCCTCGTTCCCTAAATGCCTCAGAATGATGGATGCATCTTTGCATGATGGCACTGATGGTATCTGCATACTTCTTGCCGTTCACCTCGAATATCAACCGGTCGTTAGTCCACTTATTTGCACCGGCAAGGCCATTTTCTACGCCTGCTGCGACCAAGGCGGCATCGAGCGCAAGCACGAACTTTTGCCCTATCCCCTCTTGGAGTATATCATCCACCTGAAGCTGTGCATAAACCTCTCTGCCAGCGGTCTTTGCCAGCCAGTCCCTAGCGGTGCCGATTCCTTCAATGCCCATCTCCTTAAATGTGTCGGACTTGGATATCCGCAGGGACAGCAAATGCATTCGCTCCTCGTACGCCTTCCCATCCACGATAATGATGACTCTACGCTTGTCACTGGCACTGACTTCAGAGAGCCCGCCGGCAAGTCCCAAAGCCACATATTCCCGGTCAAGGGCATCCACTAATTTCTGCCCGAGTTCGGGTTGGAGCAGCTCTTCGGTTGTGATTTTCGGATGGGTTCTTACAGCCCACTTCCTATTTTTGTGAGGCGGAACAGCTCTGCCCGCCTTTGCTGCTAAGAAGTCTTTTGCAGCTCCAAGGGAAGTGATCCCTTTAGCGGCGCAATCCTTAGAATGGCGCATTCTCTGTACGATGGAGGCCAAAGAGTCCTCATATCTCACCTCGCCCAAGTCGATGATTATCCTATATCTGGAATTCGTGTAAACATCAAGGATTCCTAGTTCGTTGCCTTGGCCCAAATAGTATTGGTCTATCGCTTTCGCAATCTTTTCTCCTTCGGGACCTAGCAGTTTCTCTATGGGAACGGTCGGATACGTTGTCTTCTCGCCTCCAACGGCATGGTTCGGGGCTGGTGTGTTAAGACCAACACTCGGGTCGCCTGAAGTTGGCGGCTTTCTTATAAAGGCCACGTTTTTAATCTATTTTCCTGCTTTAAAAACGTTGTTTAAGAAATGGACATTGCCCAAAACGACGGAAAAGTCGCATAAAAACCGGTAATCCACTAGGAAGTGATTATCCCTATCCCTGCGAAGCCGCCGTTGTCGTAGATCACGAAGCGCCCCATCTCCTGGAGCTTGTCGAACGGTTCTGCGACTATCACTTTTGACAGATCGAGCGTTACGTTGCCGGCGCCAAGGGGCTCTATCTCGCTTCCCTGCCTGGTATCTCCGCTCGTTATGTCGATGATGTTATCCACTTTTACGCTGCATGATATCTCGCTGCCGTTGAACTTTATCTTTGTGCCTTCGCCAAGCTTCTTGGTCGCAAAGAGGATCGCGTTGACTCTATTCGTTGCCTTTAGGTCATCCCCCAACCCGCAGATTACCTGCCCTCTCGGCTCGAAATCAATCGGTTCTGCCAGGGTCAGTGCGAGATTCTCTCCAGCCGTTGCCCTCTTCCTGTGTCTGCCCTTAACAACCACTTCTTTTATCGTGTATCTGCTCTCCCGCGGAGGCAATAAAATGCCCTCTCCAGCGCTGAGCGTCCCGCGTATGACCTTTCCTGAGAGCATGTCTGTACCTTCGAGCGCGCCCTGAAGTATTACACGCAGCGCCCCCTTCTTGTCTGCCCTCCTCTTCGTACTGAGCGAGACGATCTCGTCGAGCAGAGGCTCTCCCCTGTACCAAGGCATCTTCTCCTCGAGCTTTATGAGGTTCTGTGCGTTGTATGCGGATATCGGGACGAGGGCGAGGTTCTTCTTCTGAAAACCTATCTTGGTGAGGAACGCGACAAGCTCCTTCCTTATCTCCTTGAACCTTGCCTCACTGTAGTCAACGGTGTCCATCTTGTTCACGGCTATAACAATCCTTCTTATTCCCATCATCTTGGCCAGGAACAAGTGACGTTTTGTCTGATCTCGAATCCCCTCGTCAGGCTTTGCGGAGACGAGCAGGAGTGCAAAGTCCGCGTAAGATGCACCGCTCATCATGTTCTTGATAAGCTCCTCGTGCCCAGGCACGTCGATGAACTCGAACGCGTGCTCCTTGTACTTTATCTGGGCGCGGGTTATGTCTATGGTCATTTCTCCCTCGCGCTCCTCGGAGAAGCTGTCGAGTATATACGCAGGTTCGAACTGCCTGCCGAGCTGCTGGCTTATCTTTTTCGCATCGTTAAGTCTTTCTTGAGTCACGGATCCTGTAGAAATAAGAAGGCTCCCGATAAGCGTAGACTTTCCATGGTCTTTATGACCCAATAAGGTTACCCTGCTTATCATCATCGAACTCACGATCTGATTTGGTTAATATTTTCCATTACCTTTTCAACGCATCTGCCAACATTGTCTCGTACATCGTGTTCCCGAAAGCGTAGTACGATGAATCCAGCTTCGGCTAGATCCGAGGATTTGGCTCTAGGTTTTCCGAACGAAGGGTTATTGCGACCAGCTTTCGCCTGGCGCATCTTTCTGAGTGTTTTCTCGGAGGGATGGTACCCCCGCCTCGCTTCTACACGCTTTTGTACCCATTCTGCAGATTGTTTACGACCTTTAGTAGTCATAAGCGCCTCCTCAGAAATATCCCAATGCGCGAAGCTTTTCCATTGTGTACATCTTTTCCTTGTCCTGGCTTCTGCCAGACCTCTCTTCGGTCTCAGTGCTCTCAAGTTCCTTTATTATATCATCGACATTCTTTGCATCCGACTTTAAGGCGACCGTACAGTGGGTACAACCAAGCGATCTGAATCTCAGCCCATTCCTTGAGAAATAGAGTGGGTTGACCGGGACTTTATTCTTCTTTACATATTGCCATATATCTATTTCATTGAAATCTAACAGGGGGTGCACCCTTATGTGCCCTTTTGCGTCCAACTTACTTGAGTAGTCATCCCAGATCTCTGCAGGCTGGTTCTTATAATCCCACTTAAATTCTTTGTCTCGTGGGCTCATATACCTCTCCTTGGCGCGGATTCCGTGCTCATCCCTTCTTATCGACACTATTAGTGCATCAATCCCATGCTCTTCCATAACTCTCTTCAACGCAACAGTCTTATTTGCCCCACAGCATGCAAAGCCCGAAAGTTCTGGTTTTATCTCGCTCTTCGCAACTATCAAATCAAGTTTCCACTTCTTTGCTAATTCTTCCCGGAAGGCGTATGTCTCTGGAAAATCGATTCCGTTATCAATGTGGATAACTGGGAATGGCACTTTGCCCAGAAATGCTTTCCTTGCCAGTGCGAGCATCGTTGTAGAGTCCTTGCCCATAGACCACATCGCAGCGACATTTTTAAATTTAGTCTTGGCTTCCCGCATGACGAATATTGCTCTCTCCTCCAATTCTTTTGTGTCTTGTTGTATCATACGATCATCTATTCAGGTTCAGAAGGCCCTTCAGATATATGGTGGCGCCTTCAACGTTCGCTCCATCGGTCATAAATATCGGGATCTTCGCGACTAGCTTCTCCTTTGCGTCATAAAGCTCCGCGTAGGACGTGCGCAGGTCGTCTTGCTTCTCGAGCTTCCCCGCCTCGAACACTATCCTATAATACTTAAGGCCGCTCTTCTTCAGGCTTGTGCCAAAAGCCTCCCAGTTCTGCTTGGACTGGTCCTTCCAGAGTGCATCCGCAATCGGCCTGATATCTTTCTCGAACATAGAATCACTGAACATAACCGAGGGCGCGGAGTTTGTCGATGACCGCTTCTCCTTCCTTCACGCCCGCCTTTGTGCCCTTCGCCATCTCTGCCATGAGCTCACGCAAGACGTACGTAACGTAGTCCGACACCGACGAGAATCCGGTGTCCTTTATCCTCTCGGTTATCTTGTCGAACAGCGGCGCCGGTATCGTTATCGTGGTATACTTCCTCCTTGGAGTGGATGATTTCTTTGGCATCGTTTCCCCATGTACTATAATGTTATAACATTATAAGATATATAAAGGTTTGCTTTTCGGGAGCAACCTGTGCTTCAAAAGGTCAGACTCGATAACCCGGTTTTAGCGCAGGGACAACAAATAAAAGGCGATCGCCTCCAAGTATTAACGGTGCTACGATGTTATTCGGAAAGAAGAAACAAGAGCTTCAGCAGCAGGCAGCGCCACAAGAAGGGGCGGGGACAATCGCACCGATGTGGCACGTCCTACGGTATATCAACGATAGAGGTCCACAGACGGAACAGATGTTGGCATCTGCCTTCCCGAGGGATAAGTTTGATATTTCCCACATACTAAAATCCGTTACCGGACCCCAGAGTAGGTATGCCACACAGAATAAGGACGGGACATACGCACTCACCGGGGAAGGACAAAGGGTGCTGAGGATAGCATTTCCGGGCGTAATCATACGCCCTGTTCAGGTTCTGCCTGAGCCGGGATCTGCTCCCGTCACTGCGCAGGCCGCACCACGCCCTGCTTACACCCCCACGGTTGGGGCATCGAGTCCAGGCCTAGCCGCATACAGAGGAGCTTATCGGGTCAAGTGACACGCGCTCTCTTAATGACGTATCAAATACGCAACGTCGATGCGCGCACAGGGATAGGTTAAGTCAGCGGCTCGCCGCTGCTCATTCGCGCTTCCTGTATACCGCCCTAAGTGCGCCTTCTCTCGGCAGGTCCCATGCGGATACGTTCATAATTGTCGTCGTCCCTGACTCGCCTGCGCTTAGCATAGCCAGAACCGCATCAAAATCCTCGCGTGCAGCCCATACGAGTGGGTTGCTGCCATCTTCAAGCAGGTTATCGAACCGCTTTCTGCTCGCCGCAAGCACCCGCCAGAGCGTGCCGGTAGGGAATACATGGTTATCGCCCAAGGCGACCCGCTGCAGCACGCCGTATTCCTGTCCCAAATTAGACTTCACCCCAACGCCGCCTACATTGCTTACATGAAAACTCAGGATTTCTTCGTCAAGCCCGGTGTAGAATGATGGGTTCCTGCCTTCCGGATCTCTGCTTACGTACACGTTTACAAGATGCCTCATGGTGGCTATCGTAACCGTATGGCTCCCGAGCCTAAACGCCTGCCCACGTTGCTGTACTCCATATTCAGACACCGGTATGTACGGTGCTGCTATCCTGGTTGCTGCCATATCACTACCCTGTTGCGAGACCGTAAGAGATGGAAATAAACTCCTTTTTATACCTACCTGCCCGCAAGCCGATGTGCCGCGTTGCTTGTACAGAAACATTATATATGAGCGTGCCGTTAATGATCTTATAAGTGATGGCATGAAAGGTCGTTCCTTCCAAACGCCAGCGCACCGCTACGGTGCTTAGAGCCAATTCTTCCTCTCGGGGAAGCCCTTAATTCTATTAAATGTTCTCTTATAATACTAAATGGAGCGTTTAAGCCGAGCTTAGCGTTCCATCAATGCGTGTTAGGATGAAGGTACTGCAACTAGACGTCAACGAGATATCTTTCCAGCCCGTCAAGCAAGAGGCTGTGGTGTTTGAGGACACGGACAGGACGCAGACTACGGTGAAGGACGCACTTGTCGTCTTCGTTTCCATAGAAAAGGAGGACACCAAGGCTGTCGCTGAGAAAGCGATAGGCGACGCGCTCAACTTTGCGAAGAAGCAGAAGATAAACACGCTTGTCATCTATCCATTCGCGCACCTCAGCGAGAAGCTAATGGCACCGAAGGATGCTCTTGAGATACTCAAGACGATGAGGGCCGCAGCTGCCGACAAAGGTCTGGCGGTGGTCTCCGCACCCTTCGGCTGGACAAAGAAGCTCGACCTTGACGTCAAGGGGCACCCGCTTGCTGAGATGTCAAGGAGCTACAGCAGGAAGGGCAACGAGGAAGTGAGTATTGCGGGAAAGAAGGATGCCATCGAAGAGTCCAACGCACTCAAGGAGGAGGAGAAAGTAAAGTCCACTTGGTATATACTAGACACCGGAGGCAATCTGACTCCTGTGGATAAGTTCGACTTCAAGGGGCACGAGAACCTCAAGAAATTCGCCGATTATGAGATATCCAAGGTGAGGTCTTATCAGCAGGAGCCTCCGCATATAAAGATGATGCGCAAGCTTCAGCTCGTCGATTATGAACCCGGGTCGGATTCAGGCAACATGAGGTTCTATCCTGCCGGCAGGATGATGAAGAGCCTGCTCGAGAGGTTTGTCACCGATTCCGTTATAGACTACGGCGCAGTCGAGGTTGAGACTCCGATAATGTACGACTACTCGCACCCTGCGCTCAAGGACTATCTTTCCAGGTTCCCGGCAAGGCACTACATAGTGAAGTCGGATGAGAAGGACTTCTTCCTCAGGTTCGCCGCATGCTTCGGACAGTTCCTCATGATGCATGACGCCACAATCTCGTACAAGCAGCTTCCGTTCAAAGTCTATGAGCTTGCAAGGTATAGCTTCAGGCGCGAGAAGAGCGGAGAGCTCGCCGGGCTGAGACGGCTCCGCGCGTTTACGATGCCGGATATGCACACGATGTGTGCCGACGAGGAGAAAGCAAAGGGGGAGTTCTTCAGCCAGTTCAGCTTCTGCCAGAATGTGCTCTCGTCCCTGGGGATAATGGCGGATGATTACGAAGCGGCGATAAGGTTCACCGAACAGTTCTGGAAAGAGAACACGGATTTTGTGAAGTCCATAGTAAGGGACAAACTGAAGAAGCCTGCGCTTATAGAGACCTGGTCATTCAGGTATGCTTACTTCGACCCGAAGTTTGAATTCAATGTGATCGACACGATGGGCAAGGCGGCAGCCCTCTCGACGGTCCAGATCGATCATGAGAACGCCGAAAGGTACAAGCTGTCGTACGTGGACAAAGACGGGCAGAAGAAGAGGCCCACGATACTCCACTGCTCCGCGAGCGGTGCGATCGAGAGGGTCATATACTCGATGCTTGAGCTCAATGCGATGAGAGAGAAGGAGGGGAGGGTTACCTCTTTCCCCCTATGGCTTACTCCTGTGCAGGCGAGGATAGTTCCCATATCCGAGAAGTACGTCGACAAGGCGATAGAGGTGGCGAAAGCAATGACCGCGCAGGGGATACGGGTCGACGTCGATGACAGCGATGAGAAACTCAACAAGAAGGTGAGGGAGGCTGAACTTGAATGGATTCCCTACATCTGCGTCCTGGGTGAGACGGAGATGGCATCGGGTCAGCTCGCTGTCAGGACACGAGAGGACAAGGCCCAGAAGAGCATGGGTGCCGATGCCCTGGTGAAGGAGATAAATGACAGGACTAGGGGCATGCCGAAGACCAAGCTGACCCTGCAGATGCAACTGTCAAAGAGGCCGACGTTCGTTGGCTGAGTGTGTCGTAAGATGGTAAACAAAGAGTCAGTACTGGAAGCAAACAGGAAGGCAAATGGCAAGTACGAAATACTCGCGAAAGTAAGGATAGCGACGAGGGACGATCTTGCGACTTTTTACACGCCTGGGGTCGCATTCGTCAGCGAGGCAATAAAAGAGAACGGGGACCTGGTCTACGACTACACTGGCAAGGCGAACACGATAGCAATAGTCTCTGACGGGACTAGGATACTCGGCCTCGGGAACATAGGGCCAAAGGCCGGTCTCCCGGTGATGGAAGGCAAGGCGATGCTCTTCAAGAGATACGGCGCTGTCGACGCTGTGCCGCTCTGCGTAAGCACCACGGACGAGAACAAGATTATAGAGCTCGTAAAGGACATAGCACCGACTTTCGGTGCGGTCAATATCGAGGACATAGAGGCTCCCAAGAGTCTGAGGATAGTCAGGAGACTGTCCGACATGCTCGACATACCCGTATTTCACGATGACCAGGAGGGCACGGCTGTCGTCGTGCTGGCGGGGCTTCTCAATGCACTCAAGCTGGTCGGTAAGAAGAGAGGTGAAGTGAAGGTCGTGATAAATGGATCGGGCTCTGCGGGAATTGGCATAACAAAGCTACTGCACCATGCAAAGTTCACGCACCTGTACGTTGTCGACTCCGCCGGCCTGGTCTACAAGGGGCGAAAGGAGAACATGAACGAGTTCAAGGAGGAGATAGCAGCATACACCAACACCGATGGAAAACATGGCGACCTCGCGGAGGCGGCGAAAGGCGCCGACGTCCTGATAGGCGTGTCTCAGCGCGGCGCGTTTTCCCTGGGGATGATCCACAGCATGGCCAGCAAACCGATAGTCTTCGCGCTTGCGAACCCTCTGCCGGAGATAGAATACACGGAAGCGAGGGACGCAGGGGCATACATAGTGGCAACCGGAAGCAGCAGCAACCCGAACCAGGTCAACAACCTGCTCGCATTTCCTGGCATAATGCGGGGCCTGCTCGATGCGCGGGCAAAGCATGTCAACTCCGAGATATTATACGATGCCGCACTTGAGATAGCAAAGGGGGTCGGAAGGAGGCTCAGTCCAGAATACATAATCCCAGATCCCATCGACCATAAATTGGCAATAAAGACGGTGTCGAATGTGGCATCTGCTGTCGCTTATGCGGCAGTGAGGACAGGTGTGGCGCGTGTGCACGTCAACAAGGACGAAGTAAGAAAGCACACTGCATTCCTGATAAAGAGGTACATGAGAATCGAGAAGAAGGCGCTCAAGTAGCTAGACCTGCCCCTTAGGATCCAGTATCTTGTCCAGTGTAGGTCCATCAAGGATCTTTAGCTCCATCGCCACCTGCTTGATGTTCTTGTTCTTCTTGTATGCAATGCGCGCGAGCTGGGCCGCCCTCGCGTACCCTACATACGGCGAGAGCGCTGTGACTATCGAAAGATCCCGCTCGAGGTGCTCCCTTATCGCATCCTTGTTCGCCTTGACTCCGTTCACGCACTTCTTCGTGAATGCACCAACCGCATTCGTCAGTATCCTTATTGAGAAGAGGAGGTTGAAAGTTATGACGGGCATGAAGACGTTCAGCTCAAGCTGGCCGGAGTCGGCAGCTCTTTCGATGATGGCGTTCGCACCCATGACCTGGAAGCAGACCATGTTAAGCATCTCCGCCATGCTCGGGTTTATCTTGCCCGGCATTATGGATGAGCCAGGCTGGACCTCCGGAAGTATAAGTTCATGGATGCCTGCACGGGGTCCGGACGTCAGGATGCGGAAGTCATTGGCTATCTTGTCAAGTGCAACGGCGACCTCCTTCAGTGCGTCGCTGGCAGCAAGCTCCTCTCTCTGGCTCGACTGCGCAGCGAAGTTGTTAGGCGCAAGCCTGAACTTCTCCTTGGTCATTTTCTGCAGCTCGACCACGACCCTGGACGCGTATGCCTTTGATGCATTCAGGCCTGTGCCTATCGCGGTGCCTCCGAGAGGGATTACGAGAAGCTTCGAGCTAGCGGCGCCAAGTGCAGCAGTCACCTCGTCTACGGACTTGGCGTATCCGGAGAATTCCTGTCCTAGGGTCATCGGAACCGCATCTTGCAGGTGCGTCCTGCCCACCTTGACTATACTGGAAAACTCCCTCGCCTTCTTGTGCAGTGCGGAGCTCAGCCCAAACAGCGCAGGCAGAAGCTCATTATCTATGGCGATATGTGCCGAGATGTGTATCGTCGCATGGTAAGTATCATTCGTTGACTGGGACATGTTGACGTGGTCGTTCGGGTGCACCCGTTTATAGTCCCCTCTCCTTCCACCGAGTAGCTCTATGGCGCGGTTGGCGAGAACCTCGTTGACGTTCATGTTCACGCTAGTGCCTGCGCCAGCCTGGAAGACGTCGACCACAAACTGGTCCAAAAACTTTCCGGCTAGCAGCTCATCGCAGGCCCTGATAATCGCCTTCCCGGTGCGACCGTCCAGCTTTCCTGTTGCCAAGTTCGCTATTGCTGCAGCTCGCTTGAGCATCACATAAGAATGGATGAACCCCTTGTCAACCATGATCCCTGAGATGGGAAAGTTGTCCACAGCGCGCTGCGTCTCAGAGCCATAATATGCGCTGCCCGGCACCCTTACGCTGCCGAGAACGTCGCTCTCCTTCCTGTATGTCCCCATAACAAAATATACCTGAATAAGATTAAATAGCTGAGCCTTGAATTCTATCTGATTACGATGCACCGTCTCAAGATGAAGGGCCAGTCCGCCATGGAGTACCTCATGACCTATGGGTGGGCGATAATAATAATAGCAGTAGTGCTGGGCGCGATATACCAGCTCGGGTTCCTTCAGTCATTCTCTCTGACCCCAAAGGCACAGCCTGGTTCGTGCTCGTTGGTAAGACCCGATGGACCGCTAATCATAACAGGGGAATTCTTCTCCGGAACGTGCCAGGGGCAGCTGCCAGAAACGGTAGCACAATTCAATGGCCAGTCGAGCATAATCACAGTACCCTCCGCTATAAATACTGCATTGAACCACCACAGCTTTACAGTAACCGCCTGGATAAATGGGGCACAGCTGAAAGAGTTGAGTGGGATATCCGACCAGGTAATACTCGGTGACTTCTCACCCACCTGCGTCACCGACTACTGCCTGCATCTCGTCGTTAGAAATGACTTCCTGTACATGGGATTTTATGGTGATGACCTCGGCGGAACGCACGCACTAAATGACAATACGTGGTACTTCGCCGCATTCACCTACGACCTGCAAACGAACTATAAGAATATTTATCTGAATGGGGCGCCGGATAACAACCATGCCTCAGGGAATTACCTGCAAGCCACTGGTACATATATCTGCATAGGGCAGTACTGGGCTTGCACCAGCAGCGGCAACGACTTCAATGGGCAGATAGCAAACATTCAGATTTACAACACCTCGTTCTCGCCTTCTGCGGTAAATTCGTTGTACCTGGAAGGGATAGGCGGTCAGCCTATATCACCACAGTACCTTGTGGCATGGTATCCGCTCAACGGCAACGCGAACGACTACAGCGGGAATGGCTACAGTGGGAATGCGATAAGCGGTATTAGCTACACTGGAGTATGGACCAACGCATACACTGCGCCATAATCAGTCGTCGTCTTTACCCAGAAATCCGGAGGCCATTATGTCGGACTTAAGCAGCTGGATCGAGAGCGCAGGGTCGACGCCCTTAGGGCATGCCTCCGAGCATGCGCCAATGAACTCGCACCCCCAGACTCCTTCAAGCGTATCAATGAGGTCCAGCCTCTTGCCCCCCATCTGGTCCCTGTTATCGTTGCGGTATCTGTACGCCTGCGACAGCGCCTGCGGCCCGATGAAATTCGGATTGGAGTTCACCACGGGGCAGGCATCCATGCACAGTCCGCACATTATGCAGAACGATGACGGCAGGAACTTGTTCTCCTGCTCCATGTTCTGCTTGTAGACTCGGTTCGCATTGTACTTTTCGATGGCGTTGTTCCTAAAGAGGTGCGGCTCCACTGACTTATGCTTCTCGAAGAAATCGTCGAAGTCAGGAACCAGGTCCTTTAGCAGCTGATGGCCTTCCATGGGCCCGACATCCACGGTGCCCTCCCTTGCGGCTGCGATTGCGTTGGTCTCACACGCCAGCGCCGGCTTCCCGTTGACGACCATTCCACAGGATCCACAAATCCCCATTCTGCAGCTGTATCTCATAGACAGCGAAGGGTCGATGCGGTCCTTGATCCCCAAGAGCCCATCCAGCACGCTCATAAACTTGTCAACAGCGACATTGTAAGTGTACTCTTTGAGGACTCTGTCTCCCCGATCGAACCTTTTCACCTTAAAGGTGAGCATACGCATTCCTTTCTCACGCACTTCTGTCTCTCCTATAAACCCCTCGACAACGCTGGTCCTGAGCGCAATTCTGTTCGTCCCAGGCTGCCGGTGTGCGTATATCTCGATGAAACTCGTAATGCCGTAAGTGAACAAAGCCAGCATCAGCACGATCGCCAGTGGAAGGTAAGCCGCAGTCAAAGATACCAGGTAAGCCACAGCGGTAAGCGCAAGCAGGACGGGTATACCCACCATGGCCGCGTATTCGAAAATCATCAGAGAGTGACCCCTCATGCGAACCACACCCCGACCAACGCAGCAAAGAGACCGAGCCAGATAACGAGCACCACATACGGAACGGCCTCGTACAATGAGTAATTCCTCTTGTCCCGGTACTTCACTGAGTCAAGCCACGCCTTGTTCAGGTGACCGAACACCATACCCCTTGTCGCCATCATTGCCATACCTGTCGCCAGCTCGAATAGCTGCGGCGTTATAAGCACCCAGACAACGACCAGCAGCAGCTTGTACTCGCTAGTGAATATGCCGAGCCACAGATTGAGCAGCATGACCGCCGCAGCCACGAGCGCCACAAAGGTCAGGATCCTTATCGTCACAGCGTGCAGCAGTCCCTCCTTGTCGAACGCTGCCAGCCTGAATATGCTCGATTGCCTTCCTCTCGGATCAAACGTCTCCTTCATGCTCTCGCCTAGTAATGCCTCTCAACGGGCGTCCACTTCGTTATCTTGACAGGCGAGTACGTCACCCTCTGCCCGAAGATAGAGTTGTAAATGAGGGTATGCTTGAGCCAGTTCGCGTCGTCCCTCTTCGGATGCTCGCGCACCGCGTGCGCCCCCCGGCTCTCCTTTCTCCGCATGGCGCATGCAGCTACGATGTCGGCCAACCTGATGAGGTTGTTTATCTCAAGTGTGTCCCTCAGGTTGGTGTTGTATATCTGGGATTTGTCCCTTACAACCATCCTCGGGAGCATAGCTTTGAGCCTGGACAGCGCCTTCTTCGCCGCTCTCATGCCTCTCATGTTCCTATAAACGTAGAGATACCTTCCCGTTACCTCGTACATCCCATCCCTCAGCGCATACGGGTCCACGCCATCTTCCCTTCCCATCAATGCGGCAAGCCTCCCTCTCTCCCTTTCTACCTGCTTCTCGAACATTCTTCCGTACTCTTCCTTCCCGGCCTTTGTTCTGCGGGCGTGCTTTGCCGCCGCGTATCCCGTCTTTCTGCCCCACACGGCGCACTGGCTGAGCGAGTTGCTGCCGAGCCTGTTGGCTCCGTGGACACTTACGCATCCCGCCTCCCCGGCAGCCCAGAGCCCGTCGACCCCACCCTTTCCGTCAGCCCGCTGCACCTGTCCATCTATATCTGTGTGTATCCCGCCCATGGTAAAGTGGGCGGCAGGCCTGACAGGTATCTGTTCCTCGCTCGGGTTTATGTTGAGCATCTTCATCGCGATCTCCTTTATCATCGGCAGTCTTTCGTCAAGGGTCTGCTCGCCGAGGTGCCTAAGGTCGAGGTTCACGTACTCCAACCCAGACTCCTTGTGCAGGATGCCGTTCCCTCTCGCGATCTCGGTGACGATTGCGCGCGAGACTATGTCTCTCGGTGCCAACTCCATCACGCTCTTCGCGTAGTTGGACATGAAGCGGTCGCCCCTCTTGTCCTTCAGGTATCCTCCCTCTCCTCTCGCTGCTTCTGTTATCAGTATGCCGCTGGGCACCATCGCTGTCGGGTGGAACTGGGTGAACTCCATGTCCTTGAGCGGGAGCCCCGCCTCGTACGCGAGTGCAATCCCGTCACCGGTGCAGGAGTGGGATGTGGTGGTGAACGAGAAGATCCTGGAAAACCCCCCTGTCGCTATTATGCACGACTTCCCAGAGAAGACTCTCGCAGAACCATCTCCCAGATCGATAGTATAGATCCCAAGGAACCTGTTCTTGTGCAGCATGAGCTTCGTGGCGAAATGCTCGTGGAATATGTCGACGTTCTTGAGGCTGGTTATCTCATCGTACAGGGCACGCATCATGAAGAATCCTGTCTTGTCCTCAGCGAATACCGTCCTCGGGGTCGACATGCCTCCGAACGCCCTCGCGCTTACGTCTCCGTTATCCTCTCTGTGCCACGGCACTCCAAGGTGCTCGAAGAACTTTATTTCCTCGGGTGCGTGCTTGACGAGCTCCTCGACCGCATCCTGATCCGCAAGGAAGTCCGATCCTTTCACTGTGTCGTAAGCGTGTGAGTCAAGGGTGTCTCTCCCCTTCTTCGGATGCAGCACGCCGGAGAGGCCTCCCTCGGCGGCAACGGAGTGGCTCCGCATGGCGTGGAGCTTCGATATGACTGCGACCCTCGCCTTCCCCTCGGAGGCGTGGCTTGCATGGACCGCTGCCGAGAAGCCAGCTATCCCGCTTCCCAGGATGACGACATCATAATCCAGGATTTCCATGCGAACGCTACTACCTAGATTGAAAAGTATAAAAAGAGTTCAGCACTTCGGCATGTCTCCTTTGGCGAATGCGGAGTAGTAGAGCAATGCCGTGGCGGTCTTCTGGTCCACCAACTCGCCGTTCTTGAGCATCAGCATCAGGTTGTCCAGGGTCTCCTCCCTCACTTCGATGAACTCGTCCTTCTCCAGGCGCTGTCTAGTCTTGGACAGGCCCGTGGCCAGGTAGACATGTATCTTGTAGTTAGATCTGTGCGGCATCACATAGAAAGACGCGATGCGCTTCATCTCCCTGGCCTTGTACCCCGTCTCCTCCTCAAGCTCCCTGGCAGCGCATTGGTCTGGGCTCTCGCCATCGTCCACCTTCCCAGCAGGCACCTCTGTCGTCCATGTGTCTGCAGAGTATCTATAGTGCCTTTCCACGAGTATCTTTCCATCGTTCGTTATCGGCACTACGACGCTGACATCGGTGAGCGCTATCATCGCCTTCTTCTTGACGGAACCGTCGGGATACTCCCTCTCGACTTCCGCGACCCTGATGTTGTCTCGGTCGAATAATGTCTTCCCCTCCTCTGCGCTAGGTGCCATAAAGTGTTGTCTGGTATAGAGTATTTATATTTGCGCTTTCAAGCACTTATCATGCCAGACATGAAAGAGAAGAAGGGCAACGCGGGTAGGATTATCGCCCCGGCAGAAGCGGCAGCAGAGCTCGGCCAGGACGTGGCTGAGCAGCAAGCGAAGCCGTCAGGCAATGCGCCGCACAGCGCTGCCGGCACGCACGCAGCTGCTGGAGGAGTGGGCAAGGGAGTGATAGCGATCCTCATCGTCATTGCAGCAGGCTACCTGATACTCGCTCACGGAAGCGCCCCCGCGCCGACCACCTCGACAGTCGTGGTCACGAGCGTGCCACTTACGACATCCGTCGCTGCGCTCACCACATTCGCTTCTACGACCACACAGCAGACGACCGCGCCGACGACTACAATCACACCCACCAGCGTGTATCTGATAATGTACGTGAACGACTATCGGATAACGCCGCCAAAGATGACGGTCAGGCCGCAAACGACACTGACGCTTGACATAATAAACAACGGGACGATACTGCACGATGTCGAGTTCACCGGCTTCCCTGTCCAATATGTCGGCACAACGCAGCTGAAGCCTGGTCAGAACCAGACTATCAGCTTTACCGTCAATGCCACTGGAACGTACCCTTACTACTCTGACATAGACGGCCAGAGGAACACCGGGCTCACCGGCAACCTGATAGTCACCACCCAACTGGGCTGACCGTTGCGCAAGGTTTAAAGTATTAACCATAATTAACATACTGGTGTTACAATGCCAACAAAGCAGACAAAGAAACCCGCGGCAGGCGGCGATTCGTCGAACAACAGCATCATGTTTATCTTAGCGTACCTCTTGACGTGGCTTACGGGGCTGTTTGTATACTTCACCGAAGGCCAGAAGGACAAGAGGCTCAAGTTCCACGCCGTCCAGGCGATCCTCCTTGGCATAGCCGTAACGGTAGTCTACTGGATACTCCTCATAATACCGTTCTTGGGATTGCTCAGCTCCCTCGTCCTGTTCTTAGGATGGCTATACGGTATGTACGTCGGCTGGCAGGCATCGATGGGCAACGACATTGAGATACCAACGATAGGCAGGTATGCGAAGCAGTATTCGTCCTGAGCTGAAGACCTAATAAGGTTGAGCTACAATGGACTTTGTAGAGCGCAAGCGTGCCTCCATCGGTCGGTCGGATGAAGATATACTTCGTTACCAGCAACCTGAACAAGCTGAAGGAGACCAGGCAGATTCTAGGGGACAGAATAGAGCACGTCAGCGTCGACATTCCAGAGATCCAATCGCTGGACATAAACGTGATAATAACCGACAAGGCGAAGAAAGCGTTCGCGCAGGTAGGCGGCCCGGTCATAGTGGAGGACACCGGACTGTACATAAATGCGTTCAACGGATTCCCTGGCCCGCTGGTCCGCTGGCTCACGCACACCGCAGACATAGGCGGGATATGCAAGATGCTGTCGAGCTTTCCAGACAGGAGCGCCTACGCGATAAACAGCTACTGCTTTTACGATGGGAAGGAGCTGAAGGTCTTTGTGGGGAAGGCGTCCGGTAGCATCGCTGACAAACCCCGCGGCAAGAAGGAGTTCGACTGGGACCAGATATTCATACCCGACGGGCACGAACAAACTTATGCTGAGATGGAGAATGGACACAAGAATACCATCTCCGCAAGGAAGGACGCGCTGGCCCAGCTCGCACAATATCTTGAGAGAAAGGAGATGTAATGGAAGTATTCTACCTGGCATTCCTCGTGGCTCTCCTCGGGGCGATGATATTCGGCGCAGCCGGATACGCAAGCCTCCACGGTTACTCTCTCGGGGCTTTGCCCGGATGCTCCTTCAACATGGACTTCAACTGCCTCGCAGCCACTCTCACTGCGAGCACACAAGTCATTACGCTTAACCTCGGGAATGGCATAAACTCCAACGTGAATATATCCTCAATAGGATGCGGCTCCAGCCCCTCAGCGGTGACCACTACCCAGCTCAGGAACCAAGTGTCAGTGAACCTGTACGGCAACACGACACTATTTGTCAACTGCACGCCAACTGCAGGGGCACGCATGTCAAGAGGATACCAATACAAGCTCTTCATAGTGATAAACTATACTGTAGCTGACGCATCCATCAACCAGTTCCGCACATCGGTAGGGACGTTTGTCGGGACCGCCACATAAACCTACTGGAGGTACGCCACGCCAAGCCTCTCCAGCATCCTCTCCACGCGCGTCACCGGTTCATCGCAGGTGTAGTTGCTGCATATGTATGCTGTCGCCTTCCCGTCAGCGCACTCCATCCGTTTCGTGTATGCGGCGACATCTCCAAGCTCGTCGGTCTTCAGCAGGACGACCTTGTTCGGGATGAACTCCTTCCTTATGGCCCTGAATACCTCTTTGGTATCATCGGCGCTGCGATCTCCGGCCACCACTATCTCGTACGAAGGCCCTAGTAGGAAAGCGAGTGAGACCAGCAAGCTCGTGTGTGCCGTAGGCTGCCTAATGAGCGCAGGCATAAACGCCGCAATCGCCTTGTTTGCGTACGTCTCGTACTTCGACATGCCTGTCATGCGGGCGAGCCGTATCAGGTTATACACCGCCACTGCGTTTCCGGAGGGGACCGGTCCGTCGTACAGCTCCTTGTCCCTGACCAACACGACCTCCGACTTCGCTGCCGTGAAGTAGAAGCCGCCTCCCTTCTTGTCCCAGAAGTTCGCAATCATCTCGTCCGTAAGCTGTATCGCTGTCTTTATATATGACACATCGAACGTGATGCCGTAGGTGTCGAGTATGCCTCCGATGAGGAAAGCGTAATCGTCTATGAATGCGGGGATACTCGCCTCCCCGTCCTTCCAGCGGTGGTACAGCTTGCCGTCTTTCCACAGGTTCTTCAGTATGAACGCCGCCGCGTCCTCGGCCGCCTGCGCGTAGCTCACCTTCTCAGCGAGTTTCGCGACCCTTGCCATGCCGCTTATTGCAAGCCCATTCATGTCTGTGAGTATCTTGTCGTCAACCCTGGGGTGTGTCCTTCGTTCGCGGGCCAGGAAGAGCTTCTTTCTTACCGAGTCCAGGTTCCTCCTGACTTCCTCCTGGTTTATCTGGAACCTCTCAGATATGTCTGCGATGGACTCTGCCAAGTACGGGATGTTTGTACCCTCGCGCTCAGCCGGTCCGGCGTTGTAGTTGCCGTTCCTCTCCACGCCGAACGCCTCGATTGCAATCGCAGCCTCTGCATCGTGAAGCACGTTCCTTATCTCATCCTCCCTCCAGAGATAGAACTTGCCCTCTTCCTCCTCGCTGTCGGCGTCGATGCCCGTGTAGAAGCCTCCCTCCTTCGACCTGAGGTCGCGTATCACGAATGTGAGCAGTTCCTCCGCCACGTTCAGGTACTCCCGTTTCTTGGTGATCTGGTACATCTCAGCGTAGACAGGCGCAAGCAGCACCTGGTCATAAAGCATCTTCTCAAAGTGGGGGGCGAACCATCTCATATCAGTCGAGTACCTGTGCACCCCATACCCTATCTGGTCATAGACCCCTCCTGCCCTTATTGTGCGCAGGGTCTTCTCCGCCATCTGCTGGGCTTCGGAGTTCTTGTTCGTGGACCAGTAGCGCATGAGGAAGAGCAGGTAGCTTGGCAGGTGGAACTTCGGCGCCGTTGCAAAGCCACCGTGGGTGTAGTCAAACATCCCTGCCAGTTGCCCGAACGCCGTGTCCATGACCGAGTAATCTACGCCGCCCCGGTGCGGTTTCTCCACGGCTTCAGGGGAAAGCCCGGCCACAATCCTGTCCGCATCGCGTTCAAGACCCTGCCTATTCTCCTTCCATGCGTGCTTGACCTTGTCTGCCAGCGCCTTCATGCCTAGCATCCCGTACCTGCTGTCCTTAGGCACGTACGTGGCTGTGAAGAACGGCTTCTTGTCAGGTGTCATGATTATGGTAAGGGGCCATCCCCCATTTCCCGTGACTATCTGTGACACGCGCATGTAGGTGCGGTCTATGTCCGGCCTCTCCTCACGGTCGACTTTTATGCAAACAAAAGCGTCGTTCAGCAGACCCGCGATGCCCTCATCCCGAAACGATTCCTTCTGCATCACGTGGCACCAGTGGCACGTCGCATATCCTATCGAAAGAAGTATAGGCTTGTCCTCCGTCTTCGCACGGTCGAAAGCCTCCTCTCCCCAGGGGTACCAGTCCACCGGATCGCCAGCGTGTTCGAGAAGATATATGCTCTTCTCTTTTGCTAGGCGGTTCTTGCCCACCATGGTCCATTCTCCACCATACTATTGAGACCAAATAATAAAAAGCGTTCGTAAAGTTTCGGCATATATGCCTCTCAGTGGCACGTCATGTTGCTGGGCATGTATATCCCGAACTCCGTCGAATTGTAGACCTGTGTCGCATCTGCGAGCTGGGTCATGTTCCCTGCGCCTATCCCGACCTGGTTGAAGAACAGCACAGGATACTCCCCCGGAGCGTCGTATGGGGTGTACGCGGGATATCCATAATAAAGCATCATCGGCCATCCGTTGGTTATGATGCTGCAGTTGCCGTACCCGAGCGCAGCGAGCTCGTCAGCAGCGTGCACGTACGCTGCATTCGGATTCAGAACGCTGTACTCCTGCACCCAGCTCGTGTTCACTGCATAGTTGTACGTCGCTGCGAGAAGGAGCAGGATGGAGAGCGCAAATGTCGCGTGCACAATTCTGAGCCTCTTCAGTCTGCTCGCCTGGGTCCCGAGTATGTAAGCCGCAGAGAGGAGCAGGGAGAAGACGAGTAGGTATGCGAACCTTGCCTCGGTGAACTGGCTGTCGTGGAACTCCACAAAGACGAACTCCAGCGCTGACGTCAGGAGCATGTAAAAGAGGATGTATGCCCGGACGTCCTTCCGCACCCTTATACCTTTAAACCTTCCCCGCTTCGCGAAAGCGTATATCGCAGCCCCGAGTAGAAGGAATGCTAGTGGTATCTCGAATATCGCAAGCAGCGTTCCGGGAAGGAGCGGCACGGTTGGCGCATTTGACACGGCAATCTGTAGCTCGGAGATGTAACTGCCCAACGGGTTGCCGAATAACGCCAGGTTGAATAGGAACCAAGGCAGCATTGGCAAGAGGCATAGCTCCGCCGCCTTTGTCATCTTTGCCCTGTCTCCAAGCAACAGCACGAGAGGTAGGGTGAGCAGCACCGGATACTTCGACAGAGCCCCCAGGCTCAGGAATAACCCCGCGAGCGGGCTTCCGTCCGCGATCGAGGCGATGCCGAGCAGCACGAATGCGAGCGACAGCCCGTCCGTGCCGTTGAAAGTGAACAGGTAATAGAGCGTGTACGGATTGAACATCACCGCGAACGCGATGACCGTGTTTATCCGAAAACTCTTGCTAAATCTCCACGTCCCCGCCGCCAAGAGGGCGAACTCCACAAGAAGGTATGCGGGTATGGTCGCGCCGCCGAGTGGAAGGAGAGGAATCATCAGTGCGCTCTCCACCGGCTCCCTGAAGTTCTCAAAGTAGAGCAAGCCCCCCACCTGTGCGGTGTTTATGCTCCAGGTAGTGCTGTAGAGTGCAGGGTTCACCATCGCCTTGGCGTTCAGGTACTGCACTATCATGTCCCAAGCCGGACCCGCGGTGAAGTAAAGTATCGCCACGAATGCGAGCGACATTGCGAGTATCGCCAAGACAAAGAGCAGTTCCTCCCGTTTCAAGCTATCACGCCGAATAGACCTCCTCCGATATGAAAGGGGCAAGCGCAAACGCTGTGGCAAGCCTGAAGTACTCCTCCCGTGTCGCCACCCCTTTTGTAAGGAAGCCCACCGCCCCCCCTCCATGTTTCGTGCCCTTCTCGCCGGAAACGTCATCGTTTATCTGTCCCAGCTCCTCCCCCCGATATATTCTCTTTGCATAAGCGCCTGGCAGGACCAGCTCAGTGCCTCCTCCAATCCCGACTTTGCCGTCCTTCCCTATTATTACCACATAGCCGCACAGCATAAGCCCGTCGCCGGTCTTCTGGACCCCTCCCTCGACCCCGACGCCGAAGTCTGCACCCTTCGTCTTCTCCAACGCGTGCCGCGCCCGGGTCTCTGCCCCCACCCGCGTCTCGGCCAGGCTCGCAGGGGTGTGGCTGACTCCCGATGGCGATTCCACGCTTGAGAAAGACCCGCCGCCGAACGCTTTCCGGAAAGCCTTCTTCACGGCGCGTATCTTCACCGGATTCTTGGTACCTATTGCGACAAGCACTATCGCACCCCCTTATGTCCTAGGAAATCGGAAACCGCCCGCCTCACCGCCGCATCGGACGAGACCCTCGGCGCCCAGCCTGTCTTCTTCAGCTTGGTTATGTCCAGCCTCATGAGCTTGACATCCCCTGGCCATCCCCTCCCCCCATACCTGTCCAAATGGAACACCCTGGGCTTCAGTCCCATTCCTTCGCAGACGAATCTGGTTATGTTGCTGACCTGGGTCCACCCGTCGTTGCCTATGTTGAATGCGTCGTAATCCTTTTTCGACGTCTTGGCGAGATGAAGCATCGCGTCCATCAGGTCGTCTATATAGACATAGCTCTTCTTCTGCTTTCCATCTCCGAGGACCTCGAGTCTTGAAGGGTCCCGTCTCAGCTTCTCTACAAAGTCGTATATTATCCCGTGCGTGGCCCGCCCTCCGGTTATATTCGCGAACCTGAAGCTGACAGCCCGGATTCCATAGGTCCTGGCATAGTATTCGACGATCTCCTCTCCCATAACTTTGAAGAGGCCGTAGTTGGATATCGGTGCATAAGGCGAATCTTCGGGAGTGGGGATCTTCTTCGGCTCCCCATAAACCACTGAAGATGAAGAGAAACCGACAAACTTTGCGTCGTTCCTGCGCGCCGCCTCCATCACGTTCAGGGTCGCTGTTACATCTCTGCCATAATGGTCCATCAGGTCGGTATCCGACGTCCTGACATCCGCGTTTGCCGCAAAGTGGAATATCGATGCACCTTTCGGTATCGGCAGCGCCGCACTCCTTCTCAGGTCCAGCTTGAGGAACCTCGCCTTCAGGTTCTTGTAATCCCCGTGCGACATGTCATCTATCGCAGTGACGTTCCCGCGTCCGATGAGTTCATCGACCATGTGTCCCCCGATGTAGCCTGCACCGCCAGTAACGACATATTCCATAAAAAGCCCTCACGGATTGTACCAATCCAATAATTATATACTTTCCCATCAAAGTTTATTCGTGAACGAATGCCCAGACGAAGGACCATAATACTGGCTTCGGCGTCGCCGAGAAGGCTCAAGATAGTCTCTCAGCTCCTTTTCAAGGTGGAGGTCATCCCCAGCAACGCGGATGAGACGCTTCCCGAAGGGGAGAAGCCAGTAGATGCGGTACGAACGATCGCAACAAGGAAAGCAGAGGCTGTCGCCAGGACGAATCAGGGGGTCATCGTTGCCGCCGATACCATGGTGGAGCTGGGTGGAAAACTCTACGGCAAGCCAAAGGATGCCGCAGACAACGCAAGGATGCTCTCCGAGCTCCGCGGCAAGAAGCACACAATAATCACGGGCATAACCGTGATGGACACGTCCACCGGGATGATAATGACCGATGCTAACGTTGCGCACATAGAGATGCGCGACTACTCCGACAGGGAGATTGCAGACTACGCGGCATCAGGAGACGGATTGGATGCCGCTGGAGGCTACAACGTACTGTCAGACGGGCGGGCGCTCACGAAGGACATATCCGGCTGTGAGAACGGGATCGCCGGCCTGCCGCTCTGCAAACTCCTCGAGATGCTCTTCAACCTAGGGATAAAAGTCGACAAGAAATACTACTGCAAGATGCTCAATGGCGACCCATGCCCGAACACAAGACCCGAAGCTACTTCTTGACAGATCGGGTCTCTTTGCGGATCCTGTCTCTTACGCTCCACAGCTCCCCGTCGCTCGCATACCGCGTCATAGGCCAGAAGAACCCGCGGGGTCCGTCCTTCTGTTTCCGCGGCACTATCGGTATATGCAGGTGTGCCACAGATTGGCTTACTCTGTTGTTCACCGCTACGAAAGTGCCGTCGGCGTCCATCGCCTTCTCCACAGCCTGCGCCACGGCATTGGCGCTCGCGAACATGCGCCCGAGCAGTCCATCCGAGGCCCCGCTCATGTCGACAACACGCTCCTTCGGGGTGAGCAGATAGTGTCCCCCGAACACGGGTCTGCGATCTAAGAATGCGACGGTGTTCGCGTCCTCGAATGCCAGCCTCTCCCGGATCCTCTCCATGAGCGATCCTGCAGAATACGCAGTTGTCTTCCTCTCCTCCGAAAAGGTGCACCTGCGCCTTCTCACATGCCAGACTCAGTTTTCAATCCAAACAGATTTAAATGTCCTCTGAGCTTTCCCTTTATGCACTACGCCCCAGTGATAAAGCGCATCGTCAAGTCGAAGACGGGTCTAATCGTAAAGGAGATAAAGGAGAATCACAAGGGCTTCGATAATATGGTCTATATCGTCGAAACGAGCGGTGGCAGGCTCGTTGTCAAGTTCCCAACGAAGCAGAAGCGCAGCAAGGTGCTAAGCGAGGCGTGGGCGCTCAGGCAGTGGACGAGGCTCGGCGTCCCCGTGCCCAAGGTGCTTGACACCGGCCGTGACTATATAATAGAGGAGTTCGTACCCGGCAAGCAGATGGGCGAGGCAGACCTGTCCCCCACGCAGACCAGAGAGGTGATGGAGGACCTTGGCAGGTTCGCGAAGAAGATGCACTCGGTAAGGACGAGGAAGTTCGGGTACCTCATCGAGGAAGGGGTAGGCGGGAATGAGACCTGGACCGATTTCATGGATCCTTTCTTCAAGAAGATAATGACGCAACTCAAGGTGAACAGGATAGTGGACGACAAGACGCTCAACCGAGCCATGAACTTTTACGTTAGGAACTCTGAAGGACCACTCGAGTTCGATGATCCGCGTCTGGTGCACGCGGACCTTACCCAGAGCAACATAGTTGTCGACAAAGGAAGCATACGCGGCATAATAGATGCGACCAGCGCAATCTCTGGTGATCCGATGTTCGATGTCGCGGTGGTGAACCAGAACTGCTACGGGACCGACCTCATCGACAGCTTCGTGCAAGGCTACGGGAAGATAGATGACGAGAGGGTCCTCTTCTACTCACTCTACCAGTCAGTGTGGCTTGCGCATTTCGCCGCCGTGCAGACGCGCGATAGGGCCCTGGCGCAGAAGGCAATAGCGAGCATGAAGCATTACCTGGATAAGGAACCGTTGTAGCGCCACATGGCGAGAACTAGTTAGGTATATAAATCTTCAGATTGCTATTACATCCGTGATTTAATGAAGTTACATGTAGTATTAATGCTACTTGCATTAGCCGGAGCAGCACTGGTAGGGCTGGCATTCGCACAGACACACGGCATATCGCCAACGCAGATGATAGTCTTCATAACGCAGAAGACCATTACGACGATAGCACCGGTGCCGTACACGCCACCGACAGCAGTCACCATAAACGGGATATTGACTACAGTACCGCAGTTCTCCTCGACAATAAACCAGACGGTCTCGCCTACGACGGTCACCGCGACGAACGCGACTGGCAATGGGGGAAGCGGATACGGCGGAGCTGGCAGCAACACCGCGCTCTACATCGGCATAGTGATTGTGGTAATCATCATACTAGTGGCAGCCTGGATGATGATGAACAAGAAGGGAAAGAAGTAACCGCCCAATAAACGCAGGGGTGTCTGCCCCTGCGCCTTTTCTTTTTATTTCATAGATTTACCCTGAAGGAAACCCACGATTTGAATCGTGGGAGGAATTCGGGTATATGCCTATATAACCGATTGCGCATATACCTATGGTCAAGGATATGAAACGCTCTATCCTATTGCAAGTATGTGCAACCACATCTAAAGAGGCTACATTGAAGAAGGTGATGTCCATCGCAACCTCCGAATTCAATCGTCTTTGGGATGGGAGAGACTTCTGCTCCAGATTCATGGATTTCCATAAGAAAGTGTATTCAGACTGCAAAAAACGCACCTCTTTTAATTCGCAGGTTGTCTGCGACATTGAACGCTCTGTCTGGAGAAGCAAAGGCAAGTCGAAAGGAATTACCCTCAAATTCAACGTCCCCCGAAACTGTAAGACTTTTGCCATGACCCTGCCTTTTGTTAAATTCTCCGTATTTTCCAAGAATCCCATTTCTGTTCCCGTAAAGAAGAATAGGAATTTCCAGAGATACTCTGATCTCATGAAGAATGGATGGACGTGCAAAACCTATGGTTTGACTTCCAGACTTGAGGTTGTTGCGTATCTTTCCAAAGACGAGGTTGAACTGCCCCAGAAGAAGAACGTCTTGGGTATCGACTTCAACGCAAAGAGGATCGCCGTTAGCGTCCTTTCTGGCAGAGGCAAAGTCCTTTACCAGACCTACTTCGGACTGCATATATGGATGAAGAGGAAGACAATGATGCACAGGCGTTCCCTGATGCAGAGTTCCAACAATCTCCCTGCTCTGCGCAGATTGAAGACCCGCGAATACGCCTTTGTCGAGACGAATCTCGGCCAGATGATTAAAAAGATAACCGAGATTGCGTTGAAATATAATACCGACATCTCCATCGAAGACCTTAAACGATTCAGAAGCAAGGGAAAGAACTTCAACAAGATTGTAATGAGGATGCCTTTCTTTAAATTCAGGGAAATCCTCGCCTCCCGTTGCTTTGACAAGAAGATTACACTCGATGTCTTGGACAGTTGGCACACATCCAAGTTCTGTTCGCACTGCGGTGCTGTCGCGAAACAAGGACACAGTAGTTCCAACTATGCCCTGTTCAGATGCAAGGGATGCGGGGTTGTCGTGAACTCCGACCGAAATGCAAGCAAGAACATTGCATTGAAATGCCTCTTGGAGCGGAAGGATATTCTTGACCGAAAACCCTTCCAGATTTCCAATAGGGAGGGTCTTTGTAAACGACCTCGTTTGTCCGATGAAGTTGGTTTGCCCAACGTTGCTGTGCAACATGCTTATCAACTGATGGAAAGCCTACGACTTTAGTCGTGGGTAGTTTACATCAATGAGCTTCAGCGTCGCAACGGATGCTGCGCCAGATTAAGTATATAAATGCTAGTATCGTTAATAGAAGGGAGATACGATGAGGCCACACGAAGCCATACTATTATTCGCAGTCTCTTTCGCCGTTATGGCGCCCACCGCGTTCGCACAGAGTACTGGAACGCCCACGTTCAACTTCTCTGGGAGCGCAACCGGTGTCATCAACGCATCGACAGGTGGTTATGTTGATGCTGTCGGGGTGCCAGTTCTTGTCCACATACCCGCTGGCACGTACGCGCTGGTCAACGGTCAGCAGCTGTCCACCTACAGTTTCAGGATTGAGAACTTCTGGCTGAGTTCTGTGCCAAACCCATCTGGCACGGGTCAGAACGCATCGTACGGGACGGCGTTTGAGATAAACAACAACCTGACCGGGCGGTTTGTCTCTTCGAGCGGCTCTCCGGTAGCGCTCCAAGTCTCAGTCCGTTATCCATCCACCGAGGGGATATGGTTATGGACCGGTGGCACTGTCGACAACAATGGTCATACCTATTTTGATGGCACCCCCGAGCAGCAATATATCGGGGGCAGCTACTCCGGCCAGCTAAACTGGGCGTCGTACAACCAGACCACAGGCAACACCACAACGCTATCGCTCAGTGCGCCAGCGCTATGGGTTTTCACCACCGGCGCTACGCCTCCCAAGTTCTCCACAACTACTACTATAGGCGGCGGACCGGCATCTTCAACGTCCCCGACCATAAGCATCCAGAATACGCAGCCGACCATCCCCACACAGCCACCTTCCGGCGGCAGCAATACAGCGCTCTATGGAGGCATAGCCGCCGTAGCAATCATCGTGATAGCCGTCCTGGTCTGGGTGCGCATGAGGAAGCCAAAAACACCGATGCCGGCAATGTGAGCGCCGCAAAGCAACTTATACCTTTTTCTGTTTATTTCATACTATGGATAAGGGGATAGGCCGCCACCTGGTTCACGAGATGCTCGAGAAGCAGAGGTTCAGGGCGATCGAGCTGCGCAGGAGCGGGTGGAGGGTCTCCGAGATCGCCGCAGCGTTCGGGATGAACCGGAGGGCGGTGACAAGGTGGTTCACCGCATACAAGCGCGGCGGGAGGCGCGCACTTCTGTCAAAGAAGGCGCCGGGTCCCAAGCCGAAGCTCTCCGCGCGTGAGTCTGCGAAGATCATCAGCAGCATTAGGTCTCCAGCGACAAAGTTTGGCTTCAAAACTCCCGCTTGGTCCTACTGGAAGGTGCAGCACCTGATATGGAAGTTCACCGGGAAGAAGCTCTCCATATCGAGCATCTGGAGGCTCCTCAGGCGGCACGGCGTAGTCTATGGCCCTCAGGACAGGTCGTCAAGGTCTAGACTATCAACTCTTGTCTCATACCGCAAGCGCAGACCCTAATGGGCTATAAACAGTGAGACTACGCTTTCCGCAAAACCTATTTAAATGGATAAAGAGGAATAGGATATCACGAAAACGACGCTCAGTACGAAAAGTGAATCTAATGATTAGCGGCTACAAGCACAGTTTCGAGATCTATATCCAGAAGGACAAGCCCGCAGACATACGCTGGGAGAGATTCATCAACGCTGTTTTCGACTACGACAACGACTTCATCCTTGAGATAAACTTCGAGAAGAGCGAAGTGGAGTTCCATCTGCACACGAAGCGCGACCTCTCCAACCTGACTACAAGGATACAGCCATTCATCTTCAAGCCAGAGCATAGGGAGAACTGGGTGCCGGAAGGCGCATCCATGACCATAGCCCTGATGACGCTGCCCCTTGACAAGTCCATATTGGACATAAAGGAGAGGGAGGAGCTCAAGAAGGGAAGGGCGCTGAAGAAGGTTCTGTGGCACTTCAAGTCCCACCTGAAGAAGATACACCAGAACTGGATCTCCCTATACTTTGAGAAGGCCAGTGGGAGGCCGATAGTGATAAACCTGACGCTTCCGTCCATACCTTTCTACCTGCTCGACAGGATAGACTGGACCCAGAGCGTCAAATACAAGAAGAAGGAGATTCCGATATACCTGAAGATAGAGAACGTCACCCGGCTCTTTACGCACGAACAGAAGGAAGGCTTCCTCGAGGTCGACGGCTTCCCGTACCTGGCGACGCAGAACTACCTCCCGCTGAAGGCGTACGAGTTTGACAAGCATACAATGGTGATAGGGCAGACTGGAGTCGGAAAATCCAAGTTCCTCGGTCTCTTTGTAAAGGAGCTGGTCAAACGACGGCTCCAGGAGGAGTATGCCGTGGTCGTGATAGACCCCCACGCATCGTTATATGCAGACCTCAACCAGATACAGCCGTCAGTAAACATAGACTTCATGAAGAGCGCGTGCGACCTATTCTCAAAGAGGTCGAACCCCAAGATAGCAACAGAACTCACCATAATGCTGTTCAAGATGCTGCTCGAGAGCCAGTTCAATGCAAAGATGGAACAGGTGCTGAAGTATACCCTATACGTCCTCTTCTCGGCGAACGAGATGTCGCTCTTCAACATCAAGAAGTTCCTGACAGAGTACGAGTACAGGACGGAGGTCTTCAAGAAGCCCAACATAGAAGACAACATGATCCACTTCTTCGACGCCGAGTTCCCCGAGATCCAGACCAAGTTCTATGAGACTGCCGTCATGCCGGTGCTCACCCTGATCGATGAGCTGAACTTCCTGCCCGTCTTCGGGAGCCAGTCATCCGACGCCCTTGTTGACATACTGAACAAGAACTTCCTCACCACCTTCTCCCTTTCAAGGATATTCCTTGGGGAGAGGGCCACGAGGCTGATCGCCGGGCTGCTAATACAGCAGGTTTTCCTGATCTCGCAGAACAGGCAGGTCAATAAGAAGATTATACTCATAGTCGACGAGGCGTCGGTGGTCCAGAGCGATGCGTTGGTCACGATATTGGCTGAGGCGAGGAAGTTCAATCT
This sequence comes from Microcaldota archaeon, assembly GCA_021817125.1. GTDB lineage: Archaea > Micrarchaeota > Micrarchaeia > Micrarchaeales > CABMGC01 > JAKAWC01. Next base: position 14,121 of record JAKAWC010000001.1, on the reverse strand, counting down.
CTCGCTATTCCTGTCAGTGCAGTACCTGAACCAGCTCAAGCCGGAGCTGCTGAAGGGAATACTGTCCAACACTTTCAACTATTTCATATTCAGGGCGCCAGAAGAGGACGCGAAGATCCTGACCAAGAACTTTGACATAGACATCCCGGAGGAGGTAGTGAAGCAGTGGGAGGAAAAGCGCGAGTCCAAGGAGGAGCTGAAGATAAAGGCGATAACGCTGCTTAACACCCGGTACTGCCTGGTAAGGTGCTATGCAAACGGGAAGTTCTACGATGTCTTCAAGGCACGCACCCCGGACATGGGAGCTATATGAACGAGGCCCAGGCGAAGCAGATAGCGGACTATGTCTTCAAGGACGTCTTCGGTCAGCCTAATCCGTTCACCATGCAGGAGACTCTCGATAAATTTGCTTTCGGCTTGCCCCTGCCGCAAAGAACGAACGACGACCGCACGCCTGGCGGCTTCACGTGGGTGACTTCATCCGGCGCCGCGAAGACCATGTCGCAGGCCAACCTCCTGATAGACTCGAAGAAGAATGCCTGGATAAAGGAGAAGAAGCCGATAAAGACCATGGCCGACATATCTAAGTACTGGGGTGAGATCGACTACTTTACGGGGGAGAAGACTATAGACTCAAGAGAGGTCGCCGAGTCGGATAACATCTACGGGAGTACCTATATATTTAGGTCGGCAAAATGCTTTGGCTCGGAGAAATGCGTCTTTAGCACCAACCTGTCCGCATGCAAGTACACTGTCGGGTGTTCGTATACTGACGACTCCACCGCCTGCATACGTGTTCTGGAGAGCGCCCAGGTGACATCAAGCTTCGCCATAGAGTGGTCAAAGAAAGTATCAAGATGTATGTACCTCAATGACTGCGAGGACATGTTCGAGTGCATGTTCTGCTCCAACATGCGCTCGCAGAAATACTGCGTAGCCAATACGCAGCTGACGAAAGATCAGTATCTCCCCTTCAAGGCGCAGGTCATAGACTGGACGATCAAAAATTTCGGCAAATCGAACAGCCAGGGTTTCGAGGCATGAACATGGACGCCGCAAAAGCGATGGAGACCGTAAACTTCGTGTTCAAGGATATCTTTGGCAGGGACAACCCGTTTACCTTAGGAGAGATACAGAAAAGGTTTGCTTTTGATCTGGCCATACCCGTGCCGGTCAAGGATGACGTTACGGGGAAGGACACATGGTCGAAGAGGAGGCGCAACGTCTCTGCGATGTCTATGCAAACTGGGACGGAGCTGCAGGAGAAAGGCACGATTCCGAAGCCGAAGAAGATAGATTCACTGAATGATATCCTATCATTTTGGAGGGAATCAGCGTACTTCCTAGGTGACAGGTATGTCAATTCGATTGGCGTCTCAGAATCCGACAACATATTCGATAGCAACTCCGTTTACAAGTCATCCAACGCGCACAACTGCCAGAATGCCGTCCTGTCAGAGGATAACTCGAACTGCAAGCAGATAGTCGCATGCAGGTTCAATAACGCTGTAATGTCTTGTATCCGGGTGCTGGACTCGACATTCACCACGTCCAGCTTCGCAGTCATGTGGTCAAAGAAGGTGTCCAAGTGCATGTACGTCAACAACAGCTTCGACCTTTACGAATGCATGTTCTGCTCCAATATAGACACCAAGAAGTACTGCATCGGAAACATGCAGTTCACGAAGGAGGAGTACCTGCCCATCAAGGAGATGGTAATCGACTGGACGATAGAGAACTTCGGCAAGGGAAACACGATGGGATTCTGATGATGGACAAGAAAAAGGCAAAGCAATTCGCAGATTTCGCGTTCAAGGACATCTTCAATAGGGAGAATCCGTTCTCGCTCGATGAGATGGAGGAGAGGTTCGCCTTTGGGTTAATCCTGCCAAAGAAGGAGAAGGACAGCCTTACCGGAAACGACGTATGGCTCACCCGCAAGACAACGGACAAGGTGATGCAGTGGGGAGGCTGGGACAAACAGGACAAGAATGGAACAGGCACGGTGAGGGAAGGGGCAGGCATAAAGAACATGGATGATCTCATTGGGTCCTGGAACAAGATAATGTACAACCTGGCTGGAAGGTCTGCCAATGCCATAGACTGCATCGAATCGGACAGCGTATATGACAGCAACGAGCTATATCGCTGTTCCAAGGCAGTCAAGTCGCAGAAATGTCTCTTCTGCAACGACATCGTGAACGACAGGTATTGCATCGCACTCACATATGCCTGGAACTCCACGTCCGTCATCAGGGCCGTGGACAGCAGGGCGCCGCTCTCACAGAGCTTCGCGCTCAATTGGTGCGGAAGAGTGTCAAGGAGCATGTACCTATCCAACTGCATGGACATGTATGAATGCATGTTCTGCGCAAACCTCAGGGGAAAGAGATACTGCATAGCCAACATGCAGTTCACGAAAGAGGAGTACATGCCTATAAAGGAGATGGTAATCGACTGGACGATAGACAACTTTGGGCCTAAGAAGAGCGTGCTGTTCTAGGTGTAAACATGATGGACGAGAAACGGGCAAAAGAGATAGTCGATTATACCTTCAAGGATATATTCGGCAGGGTCAACCCATTTACCCTGGACCAGATAAGGGAAAAGTTTGCCTTTGACATCCCCCTACCATTCAAGGTCAAGGACACAGTTACCGGAAAGGATGCCTGGATTGTAAAGAGCATAGGGAAGAAGGTACGAGTATGGGAAGAATGGGGGGCTCTCGAATCCAAGGGAGACGGGATGGTCCAAAAGGAGAAGATAAGAGACATCGATGACCTCCTCGAGAAATTCGATAATATCTTCTACAACGTGGCCGACAAGGCCTGGGAGGCAAAGGACTACGCAGCCACCGACAACATCTACCTCGCTAATGACATATACTACAGCTACAAGGTAATCCGATCCCAGAGCTCCGCGTTCTCTGCTGAGATACTGGACTCAAAGTATCTGGTGGCGTGCTACTATACTGACAGCTCGACAGCAGCCATAAGGGCAATGGATAGTTCCTTCTGCACGTCAAGCTTCGGGATATCCTGGTCAGGCAAGATATCCAAGTGCATGTACCTCAGCAACTGCAAAGATATGTACGAGTGCATGTTCTGTGCAAACCTGCACTCAAGAAAGTACTGTATAGCCAACATGCAGTTCACGAAAGAGGAGTATATGCCTATCAAAGAAATGGTTATAGACTGGACGATAGAGAATTTCAAGAAGGGGAAGAGCCTGGGCGTCTGAATGGATGAGAGAAAAGCCAAAGGTATCGTCGATTACGCTTTCAAGGACATATTCGGAAGGCCTAATCCGTTCTCTCTTGACGAGATACGGAAAAGGTTCGCATATGACATAAACATCCCCGAGAGGGTCAAGGACAGCGTTTCGGGAAAGGAGACGTGGACGGTCAATAGGAAAGCGAAGAAGTTCATGCACAGCGATGATGTCTCTATGGCGCTAGGCAAGAACACATGGGCAAAGCCGAAGCGGGAGATAAGGTCAATGGACGACCTCCTCAAAGGCTGGCACGAGATAAACTACTTCGCAACCGAGAAGGAGATCAACTCTAGGGATATCGCGCAGTCGGAGAGCATATACTACAGCACAGGGATCTTCGGAAGCACAAGGGTAGTGCAGTCAAAGAACGTCGTGTTCTCAGAATACATATTCGAGTCACAATACATAGTCGCCAGCCTGTACAACATCGCGTCGGCAGCTGCCATGAGAATATTCGATAGTGAGACGACCGCATCGAGTTTCGCCGTAGAGTGGTCGGCCAAGATATCCAAGAGCATGTACATACTGAACTGTGTAGACATGTACGAGTGCCTCTTCTGCTCGAACCTGCAGTCAAAGAAGTACTGCATCGGAAACATGCAGTTCACGAAGGAGGAGTACCTGCCCATCAAGGAGATGGTAATCGACTGGACGATAGAGAACTTCGGAAAAGGAAACGACGAGGGGTTTTGAATGGACGAAAGCAAAGCGAAGGGCATAGCGGACTTCGTATTCAAGGACGTCTTCGGCAGGGAGAACAGGTTCTCGTTAGACGAGATACGCGACCGCTTTGCTTTTGACATCGAGCTACCCCGAAAAGTAAAGGATGACATGAGCGGCGACCCGACATGGATGAGTGGAAATAGGGCAGCAAAAGTAATGTCGACCGATATCATCGTCCAGCAGAGCAAGAAGGACGTATGGATGAAGCCGAAGAAAAAGATAAGGACCATAACCGATCTCTTCAGTGACTGGGATGAGATAGCATACTTCGCATCAGAGAAGATGCTGGACTCTAGCGACACGGCAGAGTGCGATGACATCTATCGCAGCACCTCAGTGTATCACTCCGCAAAGATACATGACTCTCAGAAAGTCGTCTTCTCAGAGAACCTGCGCAACTGCAAGCTCGTGGTCGCAGGTCACTACTCCGACACAACCACCTCGTCGCTAAGGTTCTCGAACTGCGAGCATATGTCCGCAAGCTTCTCATGTGTCTGGAGCGGGCATGCATCGAGGTGCATGTACCTTAACAACTGCATCGATATGTATGAGTGCTTATTCTGCTCTAATCTGAGGTCGAAAAAGTACTGCATAGCAAACATGCAATTCACCAAAGAGGAGTACATGCCGATAAAGCAGCAAGTTATAAACTGGACCATCGAGAACTTCAGGAAAGGGAACACGATGGGGTTCTAGCACAAAATCGGTTCTAAGGCAAACTTTATAAACAAGGAAAATAAAGCTAGTTAGGTGTCAAGATGCCTTCACACAAAAGTCTACCGGCGAACGTCAGCCTACCTGCACATCCGATAGCTGTCTCTCCTGCAAGAGGTCAAGATAAACACACTGCTCTTCACATCGCCAGCGCCAGAGAATTTCATCGCGACGCGCTAAGTGTATTAAACCAAGGCCACTGGGCGCATGCTGCAGGTCTTCTCGAGGTCGCAGCTGCAAGACTGCAGACCATACCCCTCGCCATTGTGCAGCTGGGACGAAACCACGACCGCAAGCCGGCAGCCGAGCTTGCGGCAGAGTTCCTCACACTCGCAGCGATGCTACTCGAGACTGCAGCCCTGCAGACCAGCGATACCGAGAAAAGAGCGCTGCTATTGGGTTTGGCAGCAAGAGACTGGTTCGCATCCGGCACCGGAAAGTTTGTAACCGATAAGGCATTAAAACTCGGCAACGAGGCGGTCGAGATGCTGGTTACGCTATCGGAAGAGTTTCACGCCAGCGGCGACGAGGTCCATTCTATAGCCATGTTCGAGCACTCCGTGAGCATTCTCGGTGCAATAGGTGAGACTCCCAGACAAAAGACCATCGCACTCATGACTGCAAGGCGCTACAAAGAACTTGCCACCGTAGCCAAAGAAGCAAACGATAGAAGCTACACCTACTATCTTGGCCAGTCTGCAATATACTATGGGATGACAGACTCTCCTCAGGTGGCGAGAGATGCACAGACGAAGTTCCAGAATGAGTTGGAAAGGGTCGGGCGCAGGTAATCTACTTCCCAGTTTCCTTGTACTGCTGCGTGTGGAAGAACCAGTATGTCAATACCACAACAATCAGCGATGCGAACGCGGCATAACCGAAGCTGGCGACATTCTGCTGTGCGTATGTCAAGAAGATCGCACTTATTATGCTGCCCAAGACTGCTGAGACAAAGATGAATCCGAAGAAGACCATGAATGCTATGCTCTTCTCTCCTCTGCTCGAGACCGAATTGATCAGGTAGCTCGTTATCAGGTAAGCCATGATTATGGTCACGGCAGTGTACCAGAAGGTGGCGAACCCCATGAGGTATATCAGGCTCAACACAAGCCACCCTATGACTATGCTGGGGATGCTCCTGAGGACAACTATGCTGTTGCGTTTCAGTTCACTCTGGTCAGCGTCTGACCTCCTCGGCTTGCCTTTGTGCAGTCTATCCTCTTCGCTTGCTATCGCAAGCCCAATCCCGAGTATCATTACCACCAGGCTTACATTGGCCTGGCCGAGGCTACTTCCTACGCCGCCAAGCAGTCCTTCGGTGACAGAAGCTAGTTGTGAACCCCTGCTAAGTATATTATTAAGGTCCGAGTTCTGCCCGAATGCCTTCGCGAGCAATCCTGACGCAGTGGCGGAGACCGATAGGTACATAACGCTCCCCAAGAAGAAAAGAATCAACCCCAGGACGAAGAGGTTTGCGCGCATCCAGACTCACCATGTTCCTTCCGACGGATAAGTATTTAGTCCTAAAGCTCCCACTTAACGAAGAGGCTCGGTGTTTTTCTGGATGGGAGTGCAAAGCAGAAGGTGCCCGGGGGGAAGCTGCTCTCGATTAAGCTAAGCTACGGCAGCAAAATCGAGAAGATACAGATCCTAGGGGACTTCTTCCTGTACCCCGAGAACAAGATAACCGAGATAGAGAAAGCGCTCCTCGACACGCCGATAACCGAGAGTGAGGATGACGTGGCAGCGCGCGTGAAGAAAGCCGTAAACGATAATAATATTGAGCTTGTAGGCATAACACCCGAAGCGATAGCCAGTGTGATCAAGATGGCGGTGGTACAACGACCTGGAGGGTAATCCGACTAGAGACAAACGACGCTTACCGCAACATGGCTGTAGACGAAGCCATAGCCGAGCAGGTAAGGAAGAACAAGGTATCACCGACAATCCGCTTCTACAAGTGGGCGCCCAGCGCTGTGTCGATAGGATACTTCCAAAGCCTGCAGGACGAGGTCAACCTCGCAAAGTGCAAGGAACTCGGCATAGACTATGTTAGGAGGAGGACTGGCGGCGGGGCAGTGTATCATGACAATAAAGGAGAGATAACATACAGCGTCATAGCTCCAGAGCGGCTCTTCCCGAAAGGGATACGAGAGAGCTACAGGGTGATCTGCCAGTGGATAATAGACGGGCTAGGCCTCCTAGGCATAGGAGCGGAGTTCATGCCCATCAATGACCTAGTGGTCCATGGGAAGAAGATATCCGGCAATGCGCAGACAAGGCGCGACGGCGTGCTGACCCAACACGGTACCATACTCTACGACCTTGACGTTCGAACAATGTTCTCGGTCCTAAAAGTCAGTAACGAAAAGATATCTGACAAGATGATAAAGAGCGTGGAGGAGAGAGTGACCCGTGTTCTAAACTACAAGAGCGTCTCACAGGACGACCTATACAATGCCCTGTTGGAAGGATTCACCAGAGGGAAAGAGTTCAGTTTTGATTCGCTCACAAGAAGCGAGGACATCGATGCTAGGCGGCTCGCAAAAGAGGTATATCGTTCAGAAGCATGGAACGCTATGAGATAGCTTTGTCCCTGCTTATCGCGGCCTTGATGAAGAACTCCCCTGCCCGATATGAGCTCCTCACAAACGGCCCTGCAGCCACGTACTTGAAACCCATCTCCATCCCTCTCTTCTCAAACTCCCTGAACTTGTCCGGATGGACATATTCCTCGAGCTCAAGATGGTGCTGGCTAGGCCTAAGGTACTGTCCAAGTGCGAGGAAGTCGACGTTCATGAGTCTCAGGTCCCGCATCGCCGTAAGGACCTCCTCATCGGACTCACCTATCCCGAGCATCATCGCTGATTTAGTGTAGATTCCTGGGTCAAACTTCTTTATCTTCAGGAGCACTTCCAGCGACTGTTTGTACGCAGCTCTCCTATCCCGTATCTGAGGGCTGAGCCTCTCGACAGTTTCTAGGTTATGTCCGACCACGTCTGGCTTCGCAGAGACTACCCTCTCCAGGCAATCCAGTTCTCCTCTGAAGTCGGGGATGAGAAGTTCCACGATTGTGCCCGGGCTCTGTTTCTTTATCTCCTCAACGCATCTTGCGAAGTGCTCTGCACCCTGGTCCTCAAGATCGTCCCTGCAGACCGATGTGATCACGACGTAGTCAAGGCCCCATTTCCCAATCACCTGCCCAAGTTTCTCTGGCTCCTGTTTATCCACATTCACGCCGTGTGCCATCTTCTGGACCGCGCAGAACCTGCAGCCGCGCGTACACTTGTCTCCCAGCACCATAAACGTTGCGGTGCCTCCGCTCCAGCATTCGGTTATATTGGGGCAGTGTGCCTCGGTGCAAACCGTGTGGAGTCCAAGCTCCCTTACCGTATCCTTAATCTCGTGGTACTTTTCCGTTGAGGCCGGCTTTATGGTGAGCCAGTCCGGTTTCGCCATGAGCATAATCTGCTGGACAGATTTTTAGCTCTGACGCTGCACGCAAGCGGTATCTAAAATTCAGGCTCGCCATCATCGAAGCCGTACTCGCTGTAGAACATGCCTCTGCCCACCCTGTCAAGGATTATCGGCAAGAACTTCAGCGTCTTCGGAGGGAACCGTCCCGACTCGAACCACTGCATATCGTCGCAGTATTTCGGCCCCATGTTCTTGGGCTCGCCGGTCCACCTGTCCGTCGTGAGGAAGAAGTCGAGGGACTCTTTGCCCGGCGGAGGTGTGTGCCTGTGCACGACATGAACGACCCTAAGGTCATCCACCCTGATGTCTATCCCTGCCTCCTCTTTCGCCTCCCTTGCCATAGCCTGCCTAATTGTCTCATTTCCATCTATGTGGCCCGCAACCATCGAGTACCAGCCATCTGCCCACTTTGTGTTCGTTCGTCTAGACAACAGCACCTTGTCGCCTCTCTTGAGTATCAGGTAGACTGCAAGTATGGTTTCAGGATTTGTCATATAATCAATATTTGCTGGTGATAGCAATATAAACGTTGCTTGATTTAACAATACGGACGCTGGTTCGGAGCCAGCTTCGTCAGGGGAAAGCGGTGTGAGTCCGCTGCTGTGCCGCAACTGTAAACCCGCCTTGCGGGTAAGCCAGTCTGCCTGAGTCCGTATATCCACGAGCATGGTCCAACATGTACAACAACACACCTCCTTCGCGACAGAGCGCAACCTCCAGCCTTGAGGCCAGGCAGCCCCTTGTAGACGCAGTAAGAACCGCAAAGATGGAGCGTCGCTGCGATGATGCAATGTGCGCCGGTCCGGACATAAAGGATGCAGACAGGCTGGATCACTATCACTACGGTGACATCTACGGCGAAGCAAAGGAGTTCGTCGAGGGGACTGCAGTATCGATCATCGAAAGTGCTGCAGCTAAAGCAGGCGCTGCCATGGACGTCGATGCACTGGCAGCAAAGCTCGCCGATTCCAACCCGCTATTGGCTACAGAACTACTTCTCGCGATAAATTCTACAGGCAGAGTCGTCGAGCTATCCGAGCCGAAGTTCCTCCAGTCTCTGGAGAGGCTGGACTTTTCCGTCGCGTGTTCGCTGCTGTTCGAGATCAGGATGACAGGGAACGCAGATGCGCTCGCCGATTCACGCATATTTAGCGATAATTCCGTAAGCTTCCTCAACGAACTCGGCAAGGAGGCTGCCAGCGAGTGGTTTGGCGCGATAGGGAGAACTAAAAATGTGAACCTGCTCACGAGCGCCAGTGCAATGTCCAACCATGTACTCGACTACCTCGACCACGATGCAAATCTTGCAAGCAAGCTGTCCTATGCCTTAGGGCAGACCGGCAGTCTCTCGCTGGTGGGCCACCAGTTCCTTGATGCGCTGAGTTTACTGCCAAAAGCAGAGCAGGCGGAATTTATCTCCGCAGTCTGGACTACTGGGAAAGTGGGACTTGCGACCGCAGAGGTGGTGCAAAAGATAGTCGCCGGAGGCGATGTATGGCCTCAATTTGAGAGTGGTGTCAAGGCGACGGTGGTCATAGCACGACTAAGTGCGGCTGGCGATGAGCACGACCTGGGCTCGCTGCTGGCAGCGAAGTCCATGATAGACGCCGGATATGGTATCAGGTATATCGCACATGCCGCGAGCCACGACGAAGTGCTCAAGGTTGCACGCTCCTCAGGCGCGCTGGCGATAGCGTTCAGCATAATGGACGAGTCTCAGGGGCATGTGGCATCAAGCACCGCGATGCAGCTCAAGCTTGAGGGAAGCAGCGTCACGGTATTCGGCGGCGGCTTCATAAGCTCTGGCGCTGCGACAGCCATGGCTGCGAGCGGGGTGAAGATGTTCGCAGATGTGCCAAGCCTCATCTCGTCAGAGTATATTCATATGCTGGCAACGCGTCAGATGCGACCGGATGGCGTAGCATATACTGTCCAGACCACACCAACGTCCGTCCAAGCGGGTGTACTCGCATGGGCCATGAACGTAGGCACGTACGCTTCCAACTGGGCGGACTCTGTTACTATGTCTCTCTTCAGGTATCTAGAAGATGACGACTACAAGAAGCAGAGGATGCTGGAGCAGCAGCTGGCGAAGAGCACAAAAGTCGCGGAGAAGTTAGAAAGGATAGCCGCGGCATACCACATCGATCTGCGCTACGTGGCAGCAAAGCAGCAGGCCGACTACTACGCATCGCTTGGAGTCACGAGGACCGCCGCTCCAAACGAGATACGCCTCGCTTACTTGCTGGCTGCTAGGCAGTACCATCCTGATGTGAACAAGACACACGACACCACTCAGAAAATGGCCGAGATAAATGAGGCTTATGCCACTCTGGGCAAGGCCGGGCTAAGAAAGGAGTACGATAAGTTGCACCCACCCCTGCGTGAAGCAGCGTGGCTTGCTCCAACCGCAGAAAGAATCCTGTCCGCAAAGCTGACAAGAATGTATTCAGAACTGCGCGAAGCAGATGTTAAGGAGTTCACAAGAAAGACCTCAGCGCCACTACCCCGCAAAGAACTCCTCGCAGCAATCGCCACCGTCGGAGATTGGGAATCAAGACTAAACAAAGCGGCAGATATCCTGTTCCGTGAGTTTAAGGCTGATGGCAAGAACCTGAAGAGACTGCAGCGGGAAAACTTCAATCTGCTAAAGAAAACGACAGACGTGCCCGCCAAGATCCGTCTTCTCGCAAACCAAAGGATGCTCGAAGACCTTGCACTCGGGCACATTCGCGCATGCAAGGGAATTGACACCGTAACCAGAAATATACGACAAGTGATAATGAGAAAAGAGCGGAGAGTGATGACAAGGCTTTACGCGTCTATAGGGTAGCCGAATGTCAACGTACCAAACACAGTTCGTCTCAGATGGAAGCCTCCTGATTGCCATAATACTGCTGCTCGGATTCTTCTACCTGGTTTATACCCTCTGGGACATACTGTTCTACATTGCCGTGCTGATTCTAGCTACCAGCATAGTGCGGAGGTTCTTTGCAAAGGTAAATGGGATACCGCTTAGCAAGGGAGCAGACAGGATGGTCTTCGGGCTCACGGACCGGGTCGCTTCAGAGATTGGCATCAGCCGGATAAACGAGATAATACTCACGCCAGACAGCGGCATAGGCGTGGGCGGTGTGCTCAACAGGAGGCTACTGCTCGGCATCGCGACGCTCAACGAGATAGACGAGGACGACCTTTACAACATCCTCTTTCACGAGTTTGCCCACATTAAAGGCGCCGACAACATAATAGGGACGATGATGATGGGGCTCGACGTCGCAATCAGGGACCTGGTCCAGCTGGCCGCTTACTCCATGTTCATTAGCGTACTTGGGCTGGTGATGTACCTTCCAACGCTGCTATTTTATTATATCTACACGTTAATCACGTTGGCACATTCACGGGCCAGGGAGTACCAGGCAGACCATGTGGCCGCGACCTTCGTCGGTGGAGAGCGGTTCGGCGCGTCCCTCGAGAAGTATGTGAAGGCATCGGAGGAGTTCGGCTACAAAATCAACGCAGTGCTGAACTTCCACGCGCAGAGAAGGATGCTCCCCGACAACCTGTATGCAGCCTATAGGGCGGCAAGCGTGCAGTTCAGCCAAGACTCTCAGGAGAGAATGTCACAATACAGGAGAATGACACGCCAGGTCACGTCCCCGTTCTCCACGCATCCGGCGCTCGAGAGCAGGCTCAAGCAGGTTTCTGGGATAAAAGGAACGGCCAAAGGTGCGGGAAGCGGAAAAGCCGCAAACATGATAAGCGACATGCAAGCAAGAGAGAAAGAGCTGACCAAGATAATCTACAAGAACAACAGGCTGATCTGAAGGCATCAGCCCAGCTGTCTCTTGAACCACTCTGCCGTAATCTTTACTCCCTTTACCATCTGTATATAATTGAAGCTCTTTCCATCGACGTTCTTGAAAGTGTGATGCATGCCTCTAATCAGGACTAATGTCTTCTTCCCCCTGACCGCAGTGTATATCTGCTTGGCGCATGTAACTGGGACTACCTCATCAGCCGTTCCGTGAAGGATTAGCACCGGACAGGAGACTCTCGCGAAATGCGCCTTGGCGCGGAAGTCCGTTGCCTGCCTAAGGAGACGCTCTCCTATTCTATAATAGATCTTCTTCCTGCGCTTGTAGCCATACAGGTGCCCATTCACTCTCTTCCTGAGTAAGGGGGAAAAGTCGAAAGGTGTGTACCAGAATGCAATGCAGTCCACTCTCTTGTCGTATGCAAGTGCGCTTATCCTGCCACCAAAGCTCTCTCCAAGGAGTGCTACCCTGTCAAAGCGCTTGGCCATGGCATCCACTACGGCCCTCAGGTCACTAGTCTCTCCATCCATGGTTATCCTGTAAAAGCGTCTCAAGCCCGGAGTTATGAACCTAAAATTGAACCTCAGGGATGCAATGCCTCTATTGGAAAGTGCATCGGCAAGCATGCGCGAAGGAGTACCCGCACCTGTCATATCCGTATAATCAGCAGCGAATCCAGGCACGATAATAACAATCGAACCCGTCTGCTTTCCGGGCAATGTGAGTACTCCCCCAAACGTTGTTCCTTTGTTTGTGAAGTAAACTCTTTTCTCCCGCACGGCATCGCCCGATGCAAGCCCCGGAAGGGAATCGAACCCTCGACATCCAGTTTACAAAACTGGCGCTCTACCACTGAGCTACCGGGGCATAAAGCGCATACTGACTATATCTGCATTCAAATAAAAAGCTTAGTGTAAAGGCACTACTACTCCTGGATGTGGGTCTCCGTCTTCGGCCTTTCCTTCTTCATGATTACCTTTACCTTCTCCACGTCCTTCGGGAACTCCCTGCCGCGCATCGTTAGGTTCTTCTCAATCTTCTTTGGTCTGAACTTCGCCTTTATGTAATCCACCGCCCTATCGACGTCGAACTCCTTGCAGGAGAACATGTCGAGTGAGGCGAACTTCTGCTGCTTAAACGTGTGGACGCTGATATGCGACTCTGCGATTATGACGAACGCCGACACGCCGCCTTTATCGAACGAGTCCTCCTTGCCAGGGTAGTTGAGTACAGCTGGCTCCGATATCTTGTGCATACCAAGGATGTCAGGCAGCTCATTGAGTATCGCCAGGATGTACTCCTCATCGTGTATCTTGCCCTCTGCGCACCCATACATATCCAGAGTCAAGTGTGGTCCAAACATTCTTGTCCCTTAGTAGGTAGCCTTCTCTGCAGACACGGCAAACGTGCTCTGCACAATGGTTGTCATTTGAGAATAAGTGACCGGCATCAGCATGATCCGGACCAAGTTTTTAAGCGCATTCTTCATTTCATCGGTGACCTTTTCTTACAGGTTTACTCGTTTGAAACATTCTTTCATTAATCTTTACTTGTAAATATAAGATAACAGAGTTTTTAAGCTTATTGTAAGGAAGTCTTTCTTTAGATATGATTATTATGGCGATATCAGAGTTGGTAGACCAGCTTCCTCCGGAAACGCTAGAGGCGATGAAGAAGCGCGGCATAGACCAGCTTACCCCTCCGCAGGAGCTCGCCGTGAAGCACGGCCTTCTCAAGGGGAAGAACCTCGTCGTAGCCGCGCCTACCGCGAGCGGCAAGACCCTCATAGCCGAGATGGCGATGCTGCGCTCCGTGCTCTGGGACAGGAAGAAAGCCATCTACATAGCGCCGATGCGCGCGCTTGTTAGCGAGAAGTATGAGGAGTTCAAGGAGGCGTATCCGTTCCTCAAGATCGCAATGTCGATCGGCGACCTAGACTCCGCTGACCACTGGCTTGACAAGTATGACATAGTCTTCGTGTCCACCGAGAAGTTCGACAGCCTGATACGACACGGCGTAAACTGGCTCGGCAGCATAGGGTGCATAATATTCGACGAGATACACATGCTGGATGACAGCGGCAGGGGGCCCACGCTCGAGGTGTTGATAACCCGAC
>JAKAWC010000028.1 GCA_021817125.1 Microcaldota archaeon | reverse complement strand
CGCCAAGAGTGTCGGAGTCGCTTTCCAACATGGTCGTCTTTTTTACTTGGATAAAAAACGATAACAACTTTACGGAACATTTATAGTAGCGGAAGTTGTATTACTTTTCAGGGTTGCTATAGTATCTCCGCAACACGCAAAAGTCTCCGATAGAACCTATCTCTGCCCTCTAGGGACGAGTATGTCGGTCTAGATAAAGGATGCTACTCATCGGAGAGCGCTTGAGGATAGCAAGGTCAAATGCCACGCATGTGCGAGGCACTGCAAGATACCTTAAGGTTCGCATGGGTTCTGCTTTATTCTGAAGAATATCGGCGGCAAGCGTTACTAAGCTTTCACCGTGCCACGCTTTTCAGATGAAACCCACTGAGTGATGCCTTTGAGTCAGGATTGTCGCTCGCGTTAATTATCGCGACACCGGCCGTGACTACACGCTTTCCAGGAGATAAAGTCACAACCGCTGCAGAGACTCTGTAATCTTCAGGGCCGACCCCCCTCAGGGCAGCGTATAAGTGTTCGCATAACAACCGGGGATCGTTAGCAGTTATGTCCATCCTTATAGGGTCTTCTATAAACGGCAGAAGGCGTTCCTTTTCATTGCCACCGGCATATGTCGGAAGCAATCTCGCCACTCCGGGCACCAATTCATATTGATTCACTGTCATAAGCGGGTGACCGCCATCAGATCTTCTCACGCTTAAGAATGTAGAAAGCCAGTGCCGTTCGCGACGTGCTAGCTCGGCAGTTATCCTCGGGGTAAAATTAGGTTCGTCAGGTTCATAAGAGGTGACATCTATGCCGTGGACCTTGTGCGGGCTCATAAGCGCGACGGGGAGGGGACCCTTCAATGCGAGCGGCGTCTGTGCGCCATTGCTTATGACAATCCTGCGCCCATCGTCCGCCATCATCACCGGGTAGATCAAGAGAGCAACGTTTCCTTGCTGTAGCGCAGACATATCCGTGGGCTTTGTCACCATCATAAGACGGCGGCCTTTCGGCTCAAGCGCCAGTTTCCTCGCCTTCGATGACTTGGATCTTCCGGTCAAACCATATACAACGAATGGAGTATTGTTCGGAGTCATGCCCACTCCCACAACTCTGCCAGGATATGTCTTGCTACTTAGGCCATCTGCCGTTTTTACTGCACTTGCTGCCATACTGTCATCCGCTAAGGCATGAGCTGCGGCTGGTATAAAAAGGTTTCCCGTTTTAGGTAAGCACCGGCCTACCTAAAACCTTGGATGTACAGACGATTTCCAAACGCCAGCCAATATCTTCAAAAGTCTCAAAGAGTACGGTAATCGGTGGAAATATGTTATCGAGATCTAGCCAGGTGCGTCCGATCCCCATAACGAACATACGCAGGGTGTCTGTGGGAGCGCTGAGGAGCAAGTCAGTAAAGCTCCTGCCCGTCGATGACTTCGGGCTCAGGACGAAGGTCTCCGGTCCAATAGCATAAAGCCCATACGGCGCAAGCGCGATCTTCAGGGGCTCAGAGGGCAGTCTCCTGATACTCTCTCAGCCGCCCAAGATATAGAGACAAGGTTAAATGCTCTGATCGGGATTTGAACCCGAGTTACGGCCTTGAGAGGGCCGTGTCCTTGACCGGACTAGACGATCAGAGCGCATGTATCCTATCCTTGGAAAAACTATATTAATTAGCTCGAACCCATTAAAAACGTTGCTTTATGCCGTCTCTTTGTGAAAAGTACGCCCCGATTACGCTTGCAAGCATAGTTGGCAATAGGTCTGCGATAGCCAAGCTTGAGGAGTTTGGCGCAGCGGTAAGCTCTGGCGGCAGGCCCACTCCGCTAATCATATTCGGGCATTCGGGGACAGGAAAGAGCGCAGCAGCACGAGCCATCGCGTACATGAACGATTTCGAAATAATCGAGCTCAATGCAAGCGACTATAGGGACGCCGATAATCTAGGCAAGAAACTGCTTCCTGCCGGGACATCGAAGGGACTCTTCAACAAGCACTCCCTCATAATCTTCGATGAGATAGACGAACTGTCCATAAAGTTTGACGCCGGCGCCGAGGCAATCATCACACAGATGATAAGGGTCTCGAAGCAGCCAATCATCTTCATAGCCAATGATTACTGGTCAAGGAAGATAGTCTTCCTTAGGGAGAAATTGGACCAAGTTGAGTTCAAGAGGGTCTCCAAGGATGAGGTCCTCGCTTACCTGAAGACAATACTTGCGAAAGAAGGCAAGATGATGGACGCCGATGTACTTGAAACGATAGCAAATAGAAACAACGGCGACGTGCGGGGAGCGCTCAACGACCTCGAGCTGATGATAGATGCCCCAAGAGAGCTTCTGGAGAACCTTGGCATAAGGGACCGAAAGGGGGAGGTATTCTCGATCTTGGACAAGATATTCACGTCAGCGAATTTCGACATCGCAAGGAACGCGGCGAACACGAATGATATAAGCATAGACATGCTCTTTAGCTGGGTCAACGAGAACGTGCCCAATAGGTACCTCTCTAAAGGCAGTATCTCAGAAGCATACGACAACCTAGCCAGGGCATCGATGTTCTTGGAGAACGCTGAACGGTCAAAGTACTACGGATACCTGAGATACAGCAGCGTGCTTCTCTCATCTGGCGTCGCGATAGCCAACCGCGGCAACATCTCGCTCAGGCCGTACGTCTTTCCCTCGAATATCAAATACCTGAGCAAGACGAAGAAGGGCCGCGATGCGATAAACAACATCGCGAAAGGGCTTATGCCGGTGCTGCACATGCACAAGCGCGACATAATAAATGACTTCCTGCCGCTGTTGAAGAGAATGATAGACGTCTCGAATGTTGAGGTTGGCGAGGAGAAGACGCTCTCCCTACTCGGATCGAAGTATGGCCTTGAGAAAGAGGACGCAAAGGCGATCGCGGAGTATTGCAAGTATAGGTAGTCAGAGGTCGATTTCTGCTAGCGAGAGGTCCATCCCTATCGTCGGCTCTTCTATGCCGAAGTTGGACAGGACCTGTGGGTGAATCTCCCCAGCATAACCTAGCATGATGCCTTCAGCGGTCACCTTCGCGCACCTTCCGTCTATAAAGCTGCCATGTTGCGCCGCATCCATCTTCAACTCCACGCCGAGAAGCGAGCCAAGTGCGTTTATATACGCTTTCATGTCGTTGAAGTTGACTCTCGGGCCGGTCTCCACGGCCGCAAGGTGGTAGTTCTCGCTCACGATTTTATCTTGCATATTGAATGCGAGGTCTACCTCGAACGCCTTCAGGGGCATCCTGTCGTTCTTTGAGGCGGATATGTTCTTCAGGAGGGACGGCAGCAGCCAGGTCCTCATCATGGTGAGCGATATCGTCACGGCGTTCTTCACTGTGATATACATCGGTGGTCTTTGGAGCCTCATACTCTCGAAGTTGTCCCTCTCATTCGTTAGGAATGAGTTCATCACCTCGATGAAACCAAGCCCCAACATTGCCATGCTGATTCTCCTGTTGCTTAGCGTGGCCTTCTCAAGCTCGCCCTGCTGCGAGGATGCTATCGCAAGCGGTCTTATGTAATCGTATCCGTACGCTATGGCAAAGTCCTCTATCACGTCCTGCTCGTTTAGCACATCGACTCTATAAGCTGGAACTCTGGCTCTTATCATCTTGCCCACCAGCGCCCCTTCGTATCCCATCTTCTCGAGCAGCGAGAGCGAGTTGTTAAAACCTATCGCTACTCCAATCTCTCTTTCCGCTTGGAAGAGTGGGAACATCATCTCCTCGCTGGCCATCTTCGGGGACTCCTCTCCATACTTTGCCCCGACTATGCCTATGGGCTTCACCTTGGCTCCAAGATCCATGAACATCGCAGCCATTATATCTGCAGTCTTGTCTATCACGTACTTCGATGTCCCTGTTATGTCTATGAAGAGGTCCGTGGTCTTCTCAGTCACCTTAGTCCTTTCTGAGTTTATTATCGGTATGAGCGCAATGGCGTCGACATCGTCCTTCAGTGCGACATACTTTCCTTTCAGTATGTGCCCGTACTCCATGCCCTTCTGATGCTCGGCCACTATCTTGCTGTATCTCATTCTCACGTTTCCGCCAAGGGGTACGAACTCCTCGTCAGGGAACGCATCATACCTTAACTGGCCCTTTATTGCAGAGTAGTTGTGCATGCCTATTGCTATCTTCTGTCTCTTCCTGCCGTATGTCTCGCAGAGTTTTTCGGTAAAGTTTATGATGTCCTTAAGCAGTTCATCATCGAACCTGGCTCCTTCGACGACAAGTCCGGATATGTAGGGTCTTATCTTGCCAACACCCTCCCCAGCCTCTATGCTTAGCACCGGCTCGTGCTCTTCAAGCTTGTATGTGAACCTCCGTGACCTGTGCATGAAGTTCTTCAGCGCCCTCGCGAGGCCGACAGTGCCGAGGAGGTCGGGCCTGTTTGAAGGGAACTCAACTGTCAGCTCCTCCTTGGTCTGCCCTTCGACATCGAGCCCCATCTTGGTTATCTGGTCCTCTAGCGCCTTAGTATCCATCTCATAGGCGAGAAGCCTGAAAAGCAGTTTTTTGTTAAAAGTCGCGATGGGCATTGTGTTACACCAGTCTCCTCTTCCTAGCCCAGCCAATGTTGCTGTTGTACATCTCCGGAAGCCCCCGTATCTCATTGTCCCTGAGCAGGAGTATCCTCTCTATCCCGCAGCCCCAGGCGAGCACGGAGAGCTTCTTCCTTGAGGTTCCTACAATCTCCTTCCTTATCATCCCGGCTCCGCCCATCTCAAGCTCCTTCCCGTTCATTAACGCACGTATCTCCACACCCGGTTCTACAAATGGGAAATATGCGGGTACAAGCCTCACCTTCAGCCCGAGCGAGTCGTATACTTTTATGAGGACGTCGAACAGGTTTGAGAGCGTAAGGTTGTTGCCTATTATAAGCCCGTCCATCTGATAGAAGTTCTCGAGGTGTTTGAAGTCCACGTTCTCATTCCTGAAGACCCTGCCTATGCCGAAGAGCTTTATCGGCAGCTCATACTGGGCGTCTCCCTGAGTCAGCTCCTTCACTATCCTGCTAAGGTACCTGGCCGAGACGCTGGTCCCGTGGGTCCTGAGTATCGCCTGGCTCGCAACCTTCTCCGACCACTTCTCATGATACGCCTTCTCGTGTGCCTTCTTGACTTTCTTGATCTCCGGGGTATCTACTGCTATATCTGCAGGGTTGGAAAGGTAAAAGGTATCCATCACCGCCCTTGCGGGGTGGTCCTGCTGCACAAAAAGCGAATCAAATGACCAGAACGCAGGCTCTATGATCGGTCCGGACATCTCCCTGAAGCCCATGCTGAGATACGTGTCCTTTATCCTACTTATGAGACTCCTCAAAGGATGCATCTCTCCGAACCCCGCCGGTTCGATGGGCACGCTGACATCATACCTCTTGAACGTCTTACCTTCCCATAACTTTCCCACTATGATGCTCCTGTTCAGGGCATCAAGTTCTCCCTCAGACGCTGGCGCAGATAGCGCATTCTTCCCCTCCTTGGTTATCATGATCTCAGTTATCTTGGTCGCACTCTTAATTATTATCAGGCCTCTCTGCAGGAGGTTCTTCTCGTTCTCGCCGAGACTGCCCCCATCTATGTGCGAGCCCTCCTTCGCCGAAAGCGCCTTCAACGCCTTGTCTTCCGGCACCCCATTACCCAGCGCAGCCGCTCCGGCTCCGGTGAGCTCAAGCACTCCGTTCTTTATGTCGGCGTAGCCCTTTCTCTTGAGCCACTGCAGGCCTATCCTCTCGGCATCGCTCTTGAGGCTCGCGGCCTTGATGGTGCCCTTGCCCAATCTCGTCAGCAGGGACTGCTCAGGAAGCGAGCTATTCGCATAACTCCTGCCCTCCTCCGAGAGAGAAAGCTCGCCGATGCTATCTTTCTCAACGTTTATCATGTGCTGCTGCTCAAGGTTCCCGATCGCCCACAGCGCCTCGTCGAGCTTCAGTCCAGAGCTCTTCAGGAGCTGCTCGAAACTGAGGGGCTTTCCATCCTTGAGTACTTTAAGCACTGCGAGCTCGTATCTGTGCATGCGACACCTACCTACTTGTTCTGCGTGTAGAAGTATACTCCAAGCACAACAACGAGGATTATAACTATAAAGACTATGTCGAGGGCATAGTTGGTGTAGACGTTGCCGAAGTAGCTAAGCACTTCCTGCTGCAGCGTCTGCGTCACTATATATGAGAAAGTGAACTTGGAGAGCGGTTCCCCGGAGTTCCAGCTGAACTCCGTGACGTTCTTGTAATCGTTCACCAACGTCGGGGAGGGCAGGTCCGGCAATGGATATATCGAAGCCACCTGGGCGCCCTGGGGTATCAGCAGGTTCAGTCTGGCGCTTGTTGGCAGTGCTTCTCCGCTTGAAGAGTGCGGATAGTTGAACACGCTGGTGTTGAATAGATACTGGAACTTCCTGGGCGCCGTGTTAGTGACCGTGCTTGCGTTTAGTGCATAATAATCGACTGTCAGCAGCGCCGTGTCACTGGCGTAGCCGATCAAAAGCGGGCCCGGAAGGAACGTGACGTTGGAGATGCTGGACTTCGGGTTCATTATATGTTCCGTGAATAAGCCTGAGAAAAGGACCTTCTGCCAGTCTGCAAGCGTCAGGTTCAGTGCAGCCCTGTCCTGCTGGTACTCCTGTATCGAGGCGTTCCCGCTGACCTGGAGCGTGAATATCTCTATCACGTGGGCGGTCGTATTCGTTCCGAGTATGACCGTCGTGTTCACGTAGGTGACGTTTATCCCGGCGTAGCTGTTTGCAATCAACGCTAGCAGCACGGCAGAGAAAGCAAGGAGCGGCAGCTTATTCATGTAATCAATAAGGGGTATTGAGAACCTAAAGTATAAAAACGCTATCTGGCACCAAACCTAAAGGGATGCCCCGCATCTTGTTCACATAAACAAATGCCCTAATAAACGAAATGCAGGCAAGCTTTATGAACGGGGAAACGGCATAGCTAATGCGTGGACGTTATAGGCAGATACATAGAGCTAGCCCAGAAGCTGTATCCCAAGAGCGATGGCGAGCTTCTGGAGCTTGCAAGGCAGATAGACCTGCAGGCAGGGGCAGGCGAGGAAACGAGATCCATCAACGCGAACAATGTTCTGATCAGGGCAGGTTATTTAGAGACTACGCCCAGCCATCTTCATTGCACACTGGAGACTCTCACCAAACACCTGCTCGGGCTAAGGGACAGCCTCGCGTTGGATGCGGCAGGGATGATGGACCTCGTAAAAAGATTCCCTCCAATAGCTGGTTTCAATCCTGCAGAAGGAGAAGGTCTGGATGACAAGGCAAAGTGGTGGGGAGGCAAGGAGGTATTCATAGACCTCGTAAAAAGATTCCCAGATC
>JAKAWC010000007.1 GCA_021817125.1 Microcaldota archaeon | reverse complement strand
GATTTGCAATCGACCGGTTCGTAAAGTCTATGACGTCCGAAACGATAAGGAGAATCGCGCCATTGATACCTATGGAGGCGCTGCTCTCTGCACCGAAAGTGTTGTAAAACTTTCAAGGAAAGCTATAGTCACACATTCAGCCTCCTTTTAACATCCATGCAGATGATGTCCTCATATTCCTTTGGGAGATTCCCGACTACAAGTCTCGCTCCGCTCATCTTAACGTCTTTCCTTCCGGCCACGAGCCGCTTACCAAGGATGTCCCGCAACGCATGCTCCATGTCCCGATACTTGCTCGGCTCCAGGGCGCAAAGAGTGCTGTCCCGGTAAACAAAGCCGATTGCAGTCTTATGCTTCTTGATGAACTCGTTCGTCCCCTTTGCCAGGAGTGCATCAGGTCCCTTAAGTAATCTCGACTTGAATTTGTAATCCGGCGCAAGGTAGAACATGAGTCCCGTCTTGCCCTTAACCAATGGCGCAGCCAGGAAGACCTCGAAACCAGCTCTCTTCAGGAGTTCAATCATCATCTCGCTGACCTTCTTCAGCTGTGGCCAGACGACGTCTTCGCTCTTGTCAGCGACCGCCACGGTCACCAGGTACGACTGCAGTCCTGCGTTCCTGATCACCGCCTTCACAAAGCGGTTTGTCTTTGACCCGGGGACCAGGTCCGAGTCGAAGAGCCTTGCACTCGGGTTGTCGATAAGCATACGCGCCAACACGACAAACCTGCCAAGCGCCTTCTTGCTCACTATGGCAGCCACATTCCTGCCTGGGTCGACAGGGTCTACCACAACAAACTGCGAGTTGAACTTCGCAACCAGCTCCTTGTCACGCGATTCTTTCTTTGTCAATGGTTCAAGGTAGAGCGGCAACCTGAAGTTAGAGGCGTGATCGAGCAGCTTCGCCAGCGACCCATACTGGTAGATGAGCAGTTCACACAGGTATCCCGAGAATCCCTTGACCTTCAGCTCTGCACCGTAAAGGTCGTGCGCTTTCAGCAGTTTCTTTAGCAGGCGAACGTCCCCCTTCTGGTCCTTCGTGAGATTCTTGTTTATGAAGTCGGTGTGCATCGGCGACCTGTCAACTGCAGTGCCCATCTCCTCGATGTTGTCTATCTTAAGCGCAGGGACTATATCTGCCTTCAGATTCAGCGAGTCCAGGTAGAGGCGTATGTAAGGGTGCTCCGCATAGCGTATCTCGTATCTCTCCCCTCTCTTGGCATCGACCATCCTCTTCCCGTATTCAAGGCCCTTCTTGACGATCTCCTCCTTCTTTTTCTTCTTGTCGAAGAGCATGAATACGTCTATGTCCTTCGAGCCGCGCAGGTCTGTCCCCTTTGCGATGGAGCCTGTTATCACTATCTTGACATCGCTCGGAGCTATCCTCCTGAGTCTGTCCGTGAGCATCTTCGCGCTGGCTGCGGTCTTCACGGCTTCTTCCTTGCTGGGGGAGACGTCGCTAAGCACCCGCTTGAAGAGTGCCTCAAGCCTCTTGGCCTTCGCAGATTCCATGAACGGATATAGGATAGGCACTCTTAAAAAGCTGCTATCTGGCATACTTCAGGAAGTTCTTTACGGCGGGCTTCAGCCACTCCGGTGCGTCTTTCGGGTCCACCCACCTATATTCGGTATGCTCCTCCGAAAGGGTCACCCCATCGGACAGCGCGTTGCACAGGAATATGGTCATGGTAATACGCTGGCCGTCATCCCGAGTGAATGCACTTATGCGCAGTGGCCTGATTACCCCGATGTCCATGTGTGCCTCCTCCTTTGTCTCCCTCTTTACGCCACTGACAGCGTCTTCGCCAGGATCCAGTCTGCCGCCAGGTATATCCCACCCTCCAGGCTTGTGCGGGTCATCAGGTCGCCTCTTGATGATGAGAAGCTTTCCATCCTTTACGATAAATGCCTTGGCGGCAATTCCTGTGCTCTCCATGACCAATCAGTTTCTGTACGCACGCATTATTAACTTTTATCTGAGCTGGGCGCCAATATCATGGGAATTCGGCTTGGCGTGGCCTTAGGGGTCATCTGTTTCGTAAGTTACGGCCCGTCAGACTACTTTGTGGCTCTGTCATCAAGAAAGCTCGGCTCGATGCAATCTGTAATAGCATGTTCTTGATCAAACTTCTTCCCAAGAAGTTTGCAGCGAGCCGCTCCCGGCGAGCCTTGAGCGGAGCGAAAGGCGAGGGAGAGCGGCGAGCGACACGCAGCAATGTCTCTTATTTATTGGACTCGCGCCCCGTTCTCGACGCTAAAGCCCCTCGTCATTGGCGTTCCGTTCTGCAGTCTTTGCCATTATCTCATTTAAGTAGCTCTCCGCATGGCTAGATCTACCGGCGAACATCAGCACAAGTTCGTCCTCGGCTTTCCCCATAATCTCCTTGAGGAAGGTTGCCTGCGTCTGGCTTACGTAGTTCTTGTCGCTGTCAATGTACACTATTCCATTTTCGTGAGGTTTTGTGCTTCTTATATAACGTATATGGGCGTGGTTCAGCTTGATGGCCAATACCCTGCCATTGCCTCTTATGGTATTGTGGATGGCTTCGACATTGGTATCCGCAAACGCACTGGTTACGTCATATATTGAAGTGGCTGGGCTACCACTGGCGCTCATGCTTTTTGCAATGTATGTGCTGCCTTTCTTGTCGAATTTCTGGATCATCAAGCCAATGGCTACAAAAACTGCTACTATGATGTAATAAGCATAGATAGGTTCATTCAGCAACACGCCCGCGAACAGTATTGTCAGAAATGGCGACAGAAAATAGAGATTTGTTACAAAGGTCGTTTTCAGCACCCTGAATGCACTATAATAGAAAAATGGGACGCATACACTCATTATCACTCCCATGTAAAGAAGCGCTATAGTGGAGCTCGCATTTAGCGTCGGCAACTGCACCCCGCTTAACACGAACAATCCCAATGCGATTACCAGCGCTACCGAATTGAAAATAAACATGGTACTTTCCATGTCTGTTGTGTATCGCTTCAGGAAGACTGTGGAGAATGCTGAGATTAATGTCATTGCCACTAGGAAAAGCACTATACCCGAGTCTGTACCCCAGGATACTGACAGTCTGCCTGCACTCAGTGCTATATAGATTCCGGCGAAGGCTAGCATCAGCGCGACTATCTGCATTTTTGTCACTCTTTCTCTCAGGACAAACGGGATGAAGAGCAACATCAGGAGTGGCTGCATCCGGTATATTACGGTTGCAAGGGATGCGCTCACAAAATGCTCCGAGTATATAATTCCATAGTCTACGAAGGCTAAGTTTGTAAACCCGATCAGACCGAGCATCAGATATTCCTTCGGGTTCTTTGCGTATGCCTTCAGACGTGGAAGCTTGCCACGCAATACTACCAGTAGCAAAGAAGTAGGCGTCGATATAAGGAACGCCATAAATAGGAAGGCGTATATGCTCACGTTGCTTTGGGCGGCGACCTTCAGTGCTATAGGAAAGAGCGCCCCGCCTGCCAGCGATAACAATATGAAGATGTACGCTTTTGTCTTTATGTTCATATTAGCGATGAGGTAAACAAACAATATAAACGTTTATTTCTATTACACTTCAGACAACAAATTTGGTTATTATGAAAGATATATAAAAGTTGATTCCGGATATTCTTCATGCCAGGAGAATACGATATAACAAGCAACTTCAACAGGGAATACAGCTTGGTTTCGAGAAAGATAATGCGCCTCGTATCCGAAAACTCTCGGATAACTGTTGCAGAGATGGCAAAAAAGGTTAATGTATCAAGGCCCACTGTCAAATCGAAGCTTGCGGCGATGCAAAAAGAGTTGGGCATTACATATACGCTGGAACTTGATGAAAGGGCGCTGGGTTTTACAAGCCCGCATCTCATTGCCGTGAAGTTCAAGAAGAAACCCGACTACAATAAGATAAGGGCGCTCCTGCTAACGTCATATATCCCGCAGGTGGCTTTCTCAACCTCCGGTTCTTACGACCTCGTCATCTATGCGAACGCCTTCTCGACCAGTGATTATGCCCACTGGGATAAGAGCATGAGCATACTGCTTGGCGAATACGGTGCAGAGTGGCAGCCGTCGGAAGTAGTTCACCGGCAGCTTGGTTTCTTTCCAATACGAAGTGAGGTATTGGCCAGGGCGAAGGTAGACGACAAGTATAAGGAAATACTAATGCTGCTCAATGAAAACGCAAGACTGTCGTTCCAGCAGCTTTCAAAGGCGTTGAATATCCACTTCAATACGGTAAAATACAATTTCAACAAGCTAATCAAACTAGGATACATCAAAAGGCCCACCATAACCATGAATCCGCCAAAGAACCTCTCCATTATGACCTTCTTTTCAAACTATACGCCAATCAAAGGATACGAGAGCAGTTCCGCAACCGCAAGACTTGCCTTCATGAATGACGACACTGATCCGTTAGTAAGCAGATACCTGATTTGCGCGCCACTGATAGGCAGGCATGACTTCTTCACCACGGGCGTTTTCGATAGTTTTAATGCCGCTTACAACGCTGACATACTTTATCATAAAAAAATCTTCCTAAAGCACAACATAAAGATCCTTTACGCCGAGGTCAATGAGCTACTGCTGGGCAGGCTGCCAATAAGAAGTGTAAACACAAAGGATGAATACAGCAAGATCATCTGGGAGCCTGATTTTGGGAAATAGAACTCCTCTAGGGCGACTCTTACATAATAACAACTTCTTTCGTTCTATCTGCAAAATTTCAAAATGTTTAAATATCACCTTTTCCATAATATTACTCGGGTGGATCGGGGTGTGTGGCGGCAGCAGAAATATTTCCATGACCTATAGCGGCAGGAAGAGTTCCCCTCCTCACTGTGCTTCTTCCATGCACCGTCCACCCCTTACGATTGGTGGGTAAATGATAGGGATAAGCACAATAAGAAGGACTCTGGGAATAGGCAGGGCAGCGATTGAGACGCCGTACGTCTGCTGGATGTGCAGCGCGGGATTCATCAGCGCGGCGGAGTTCCTCTGCCACATAAATGCCGAAAAGGGCAACTAAGGCGACAACGTGGGAGTAATACGATCGATGGCAGCGCAAGCTCTGCCGCAGAAGGAGATTCAGTTCACGGCACTGGCAGGGCTGACACGGCAGACTGGAGTAAAGTCATCCAGACGGATAGCATTGCGAGAAGTGTTCCGAAGTTCGGAATCAACGATAAACGATAACGGGGTTGGATCAGATGAAAAACAAAAGAGTTAGCTATGGCACCGCCACGGTGCTGAGAAACGTGACAGAAGGCGGCTTCCTGATGGTGAAGCCGACGCGCGGAAGCGACGCCGACACAAAGGCGAAGGTGATCGCCCTGTGCGGCGGAGTCGAGAAGGTCGTCCTGTCGAGCGGAGAGTACGGCTATGTCGTGTCCACGAAGAGGGGCGCCGACATTGCCGAAGTCAGGAACCGGCTCGGCAGGGTCCTGAAGGGCGCGACAATAACCGCCGCATCGGGGCACATCGTGTACCGCGCCAGGAGGTCCTCTGCAAGGAGAGTGATAAGGGTCACCCGCCCTGGCCTGTTTGCGCGATGAGTCGATGTGCACAGCCGTTTTCTTTGCTGGTATGTCACTGGGCGGACGCCTGGAGATTGACCAGAAGGACTGCAGCCATCCGGAGGAGTATGTAAAAGAGTGGTGCGAATGGTGCCACTTACACAACATAGACGAGATGCAGTTGCAGTGCGAGTGGTGCGGCAAGATAATAAGGGCAGAGCCGATCCTGTACTGGAAGAAGAGGGGTTGGGACAGGAAAAGGCTAAAACATTAGCCCAAGCGAAGCCTCGCTTGAGCGGAAGGAAGGCATGGGCTTGCCCGATTCCATATAATCTGCTCTGCCTCCAGGTCTTGCCCTCCTTGTACCATACCGTCCAATCCGTCGTCCTCAGCTGTGCAAGAAGCTGCCTCCTCGTCCGGACGCTGAGCTTCTTCAGTATGAACTGCTCCATGCGCTCGAAGAATGCGTCCAGGGCCATGGGATTCCCTGTCTCACAATAAACATACAAAAGGATGTCGATGTCCCTTAAACTATGAGTATAGTGGGCCCGTTGAGATTTGAACTCAAGACCTTTCGATTATCAGTCGAACGCTCTAACCAAGCTGAGCTACGGGCCCACAATGTGCAGTAATCTATTTCCGCACACTTTTATAACGTTTGCTTTATCCTACCGACAAGGTTCCTAAGGTCTGCTGCCATCGTCGCGTACAGGTGGTTATTCCTCAGCACCGCCGCCGGGTGCAGGGTGAGCATATAATGGACTCCGTTCTTAGTTATGATGCGTCCATGGTTTTTCCTGACCTCGCCAACGCCAATCACGTTCTGGCTGGAGATGTTCCCCAGGAAGACGACGACTCTCGGCCTCACGATATCTATCTGACGCATGAGGAAGCCCCTGCAAAGCTCAATCTCCTTCGGCGTCGGTGCCCTGTTCTTAGGCGGGAAGAACTGGACGACGCTAGAGATATATACTGTGCTCCTATCTATCCCAACGTCTGTCAGCACCTTTGTCAGGAGCTGTCCGCTTCTGCCGATGAACGGCCTCCTCTGCGTATCCTCATTCGCGCCAGGTGCCTGGCCGATGAACATCACCTTCGCATCAACCGGCCCCTCGCCAGGTACGAAGTTCCTGCTGAGGTTCCAATCCCGCACCTGTCCGGGGAGTCTGGCATACTCTTGGTTCAACGCATACATCTTCTGCGCACGCGCTATATAATCAAAAGCCCTATTTACCGCAGGCACGCTGTCCTTGTAGTGCACCTTCTGAACCGCCTCTTTGTACGCGCACCACTTGTACCCCTTATGCTCCTTTGAGGTGGTCACCCTATCGTTCGTGGCCCACGCGAGGAAATATACGACCGACTTCCTCACTCTCGTCTTGCCGTTGTGGAATGTGTAGCTCACGGCTTGCCTAAACGGGGGGATGAACGAGACCTTCAATCCGGTCTCCTCAAGAGTCTCCCTCTTCGCAGCCTGCTCCTCTGTTTCTCCTTTCTCGATGTGCCCCTTGGGCAGGTCATAATGCTTCTCGTTCAGCCTTTTCAGGAGCAGCAGCTCGAAGTTTCCGTTGTGCCACCTGAAGACGAATGCTCCCGCGGAGCGCTCAGCTCTCATTGTACCACGTGAACTTCTCGCCTATGCAGTACGCGGATGTGATTTCGCTGCTTAGGCTTGCATTGTATGCCGTAGCATCGAGAGTGTTCAGCATCTCCGAGTAAGGCACATCATAGTTGGTGCAAGGCGTCGACTGCTGCGCGACGCTCTTGGCGATTATGCCATATACGCCTATCCTGACTGTAGATCCGTTATCGAGCGAATAAGGCAGGTTTATGGCGTAGAGGTAGAAGTTCGTGCCGTTGGAGATCACATTGTAGACCCTCGCCACGCTTCCGTGGTAGTCGAAGAATGCAAGCTCGCCAAGCCGGGTGGAGTTCTGCAGGAGGTTTGCCGTAAGGTTCTGGTTGAACGCACCCGCATAGAAGACTATCGGCGTCTTCGGGTCCATCGAGGAGTTGGAGTACTCTACCAGAGCGATCTTTCCGCTAGGGACGGTGAATGTATCCGAAGTGTAGTGTGGTACGCCTGCCATCTTACTTAGGAAGGTCGCAGCTGACGGGTCGGTGAAGTTCAATGGGACCTGGTTCGCCAGCTCCGACGCGGAGAGTCCCGGGTTGTATAAATAGTTTGCTGACAAGGCCAGGTAAAGGACAGCGAATACCACTGCAAGCAGGATGCCATTTGTGTTATTCGTGCTTTGCCTGCGCTTAGCCGCCTTCTCCTTCTTGCGACGCACGAATCCGAGCCCGAATTTGCCTGCGATGAGGATCATGATTATTATGGCGAGGTAGAAGAGGATCTGCCCTATGAACACATGTATCAGCGATATGACTTCGCTGGGTCCAGAAGTGATCCAGGTGTATGTTATCGTTCCCATCCTGAACAGGTTTAGCACCAGCAACAGCACCACCCCGCTACACATCCAGACTATCTTGTCTCTTGCACGGCCGTCATAGACGTAAGCGAGAGGTATCAGGAAGAGCACCAGGCCTATGAAGGCGCCTATGCTAACGCATGTCTGTCCTATCCCTATATCATAGCCGTTCGCCAGTATGCTTATCGGAGGCAGATACGACGCAGAGCTCATGAAGAGCTTGAGTATGCTGTACACGATAACGGTGTTAAATACGGTGAAACTGCCTGCCAGCCCCATTATCGGCACCAGCACGATCGGCGACGCAAACAGTGCGTATATCATTAGCGCCTTAAAACGTCCCAGGTTGGCGAGGCCGAAAAGCACTGTGACGAGCCCGGCAATTGCGAGCGGGAAGAGCAGCATGTCGAGCCTGAATCCCACGAAGAGGTATGAGAAGTATGCCTGCAACACCACTGACGCGGCAAGGAATACAGCAAAGAACGTTGCTCCGATTATCAGGTCCCTCCTCGCCACCTTTGGCACGATCCGTAGCCTGCCCATGAAAAGCGCCAATACGGGCAGCATCAGCATAGGCACTATAATATATGTGGACGGGTCGGTGTCAGAAATAGCCAGTGGCGTTATGCGGAACGCGTTTATCAACAGCACGAAGATGAAAGCGGCGAGCAGTATGGTCGCGGTCTTGCTATCATATCTCATCAATGCACCTAGAATCTTGTCCTCAGCCGAAATGGGCATCATCAAATTTCAGCAGTTACTCTTATCCTCATCGGACAGTACTATTCCTAGCTTAGCATATATAAATATACCGACAGAAGTTAAACCATGCTGCCGATGCGCAAGTTCAAGTACCTGCCACACACCGCCGACGCCGCCTTCATTGGTTTTGGCAAAGACTTCGGGGAGGCGATAGAAAACGCTGCGCTTGCGATGCTGAACATAAGGTTTGACCTCAAATCCATCGAAGCGGATAAGGGGCAGACAAAAAGCATAACTATAATGGAACAGGCAGATACAAGGGAGAACCTTGCCTGGTATGCGCTGCAGGACATCCTCTCAAAGGTAGATTCGAAGTCACTGTCCGCATTCAAGTTCACGGTTATCCGACTATCAGTAAGCAAAGATGGGAGACTCACGCTGGCGGGGAAGCTCTTCTACAAGCTGACGCGGAAGGATCACACACTCACCGACGTGAAGGCGGTAACGCCCCACGAATTCAAGGTCGAGCACAAGAAGGACTGGAGAATCAGGGTGGTCGTCGACATCTGACCGTTGCGCATGCTCCACTCCCCTTTGCTAGGATTCTTCCATCTCCGCCTGTAGCCTAAGCTTTCCCTCGTTTATCCTGTTGGCTATCTCGACACGCCCAGAAATCTCAAATGCCGTGGTCATCCTGCCGATGAGCGCGCTGACGTCTCTCTCGATGTATGTGCCGGGTCTCTGGACCAGGTCGCGCACGAACTCCTTCGCACGCCCCTTCTCTTCTCTTATCTCCTCCGGCGTGACTGCGCCGTTATGGATGTACACATACTCATCGCAAATGTCCTCCACTCTGTGCGGAATATCATTGTCGTCGAAGATCATCTGCAGCTCTTCTTTTGGCACATCGACTATCATGACCACATTGAACATGGGATATGTTCGTCTGAAGTCAATCATCTTCTCCACATATCTTATGGGGTCTTTGCCGCAAGCATGGGTGAAGTAGAACGCCGCATGCGGGTTTAAGACATACTGCCTCCCGCGTGAATCGAATGCGTTCAGGATGAAATCCGGATTGAACCCGCGCTCGTTGCCTGGCTCCATGCGCACTCTCTTCATCCTGTGTATGTCCCGCCGCACCCTGATTAAATGTTCATGCTGCCTATCCTCACGAGTCGGTTGCCTGTCAAACGGCGCCGGGGTGATCCGGTCCGGTACCGGCCACAAGAAAAATTCATACAGCGCCAGGAGTCCATCCCCTCTCGCATCCATGATGCCTGCTTTCACGTGTTTCTCATATCTTGTGAGGTGCCTCATGCGCTCTTTGTGCATCACGAAGCTCGCAAGCTCTCTTGGATTCTCGAATCGTTTCTTAGTTTCAGGATGAGACCTATGTGCCATCTCCCGGAAAAGTTGCGCCCTCTCGAGTCCGTCGGTGGGGAATACTACGCCACCATCGATGGCCGTTTGACCGCCAGTTGCTACTGTTCGGGGTTCTCTGCTTCCGACAACGTCACCTGTTGCCGTCGCCTGCATTGATTATACTACCACAGTTAGATTTAAATAGCGCTGGCACTTCCACTATTTACCGCAATACTGGAATCATCATGTTACTGTATCTGGGAGTCGCTCTCTCCTCGCCGCTTCCTTGAGCTCCAGCATTATCAGGTCGAACGGGTCTTCTATCGTCATGCGGTGCAGCTTTAGCAGCTCCGCGTGCTTCAACCGTAGGTTGCGCATCTGCGGCGATGTGGGGCCCATCGGCGGGTCTCCTTGACCCCTGAAGCTCCAGTCGAAGACGCCGTACTCCGGGTTGCCGTCTGCATCTGCCCTCCACGCACCCTGTATCCCGACAGGCCCGCGCAGCCCCGGAGGGTAGTACGCTGCAGCGACCTTCAGCATCTTCTGAAGCACTTCAAAGTAAGTGTACACGAACGACTCTCTTGTCGTCTTGCCCCGGTGCCCGAGCTCCTCTCCGGTGCCCTCTATCTGCTCGCGGTCACCGTTGCCCACAAAATCGTAACCGGTTTGCGAAATCCCGTCAATGCTGTAGACGTGGAAGTTGGCGTTGTAATATCTGTTGCTCCAGAACTCCTCTATCCTGGCTTTCCTGTAAGCCTCCTCTGTAGCTATGCCAAGCGCGATGTTCGCTCGCATCATGTCATCATATTCTTGCGGTGTGGAAGGGAATGTGAACGCTCTGTCCTTCGGGTTCTTCACGTTCTGTGCTTTGACAACGACCTTGCGATCTATCTCTGCCGGATTCTTGAACTCGCGCGGCCTCTTTATGCCCGCCTCGTCCATCAAGAAGTATTGGTTGTACGGCCTGTCACGTTCCTCCGCGCAGATAAGCCCACGGTTCCCGAACATCGGGACGGGCACGGTCTCTATGCCATCATATTTCCAGTACGGTACCATCGCGCGGTTCGGCATCAGTATGGCGTTGAGCGCCACGAGTTTTGCCACAATGTCGGGCTTTAGTGCATCATCCCACCTGGGGAGAGCGAAGACCTCGTCGAACAGGTGTGCATTCTCTCGGGTGTAGTACGCATCCCTGCCTTTCTGTCCCAGGAATATCGTCCTGAAGCCTGCGGCCCTTCCAGCTATGGCGAGCGGCTCTGCGCATTGTGAGCCGACTATCCCTATAGAAAGATTAGATGCATCGTAACTTCTTGCTATCTTCTTGACCTCTGCAGTAACGGGCAATACTCTCGGCTCTGGCATAGCATCACAGGATTAGTAGAGAATTAACTTTGGAATGCTATATTAAGCTTGTGCTATGTCACGTTCTTGCCTGTGCTGTTGTCCACGAAATGGAGGAAGCTGTACCACGCCGGCTTCGGCGCAAGCGTCGTCGAATTTAGCAGTCCGTAGTCGCCGCCCTTCCCGTTAAGCCCCACAAGGTGGAACCAGTATACCCTCTTGACAAAAGAGTGCGAGGCGAGCAGACCCATGTCCTGCGTCAGGTACGATGCCTGCTTCTGCGCAGAGTAGTTTAAGCCGGGGAACCAGTCGTTCGACGTTATACCCGTCTCGGTTATCCAGACCGGCTTTCCGGTCAGGTTCTCATACGCGCCGAGCGTGTAGTTGTAGACCCAAGCAAGCGTGTACCCTTGGTATGGCTGCTGGGTAAAGTTCCAGAACGGGTCGCTGTACGCGTGCAGCGATATGGCGTCGCAATACTGCGCAGCGCCATAGCTCCAGACCTGCTGATAGAATGCATACTCCTTCTGCACCGTGCTGATTGGGAACATCTGTGCCCCGCCGAAGCAGACCACCGTCGCGTTCGGCTCCCTCGCCTTTATTATAATGTAAGCGCTCTTCACCATGTTAAAGTAGTCGAGCGCGCTGCCGTTGTCGTAGCCACCCATGAACTCAGGTATCAACGGTTCATTGTATACCTCCCACGTCTGTATCTCTGGGTAGTCCGCTATGGCACGCCGCACGCTCTCGTTCCAGGTCGTGAGGTTCCATGCGCAGCCCGCCTGGCACGGCACGCTGGCACCCACAGTGTCGTAGTCCAGTATGCCAAGATAGTGCCCTCCGCCTTTTGTCACGTTGGAGACGAAGTTCATCTCGCCCTGATTGAGCGATATGTCGGTCCTGAAGCACGTGATGCCGTTGGATATCGCCATGCGCATCGCGCTCGCGTTGTTCGACGCATCTAGGCAGAAGAGCTGCCTGTACTTCGTGCCATTCTGTGCATGCGCGCCGGCGCCGCTCCCGTGCCATAGCAGAGTGTAAGCTCCAACTAACACCAATGTGATTATCACAGCGGCAGCTGCAACGTAGCCGAGGTTCACGTAGCATTTGCCAAGGCAAGGTTTAAATTTGCTCTATTCTCCCCATTCATTGGCTCTCATGCGCTCCTGCCCATCGAGCTCCGCGCGCTCATCCGCGCCAGCGAACCGCATGCGTAGGGCCGTAAGTCTCCTGTGCGCGCTCTCGAAGAGCGGCTTCGCATCGTGCACAAGCCTGAGTAACGGCTTAACGATCATGTCATGCATGACGCTGAATGCCGTGATGCGCAGCCGCTGTGCATCATCCAGATGCTGTCCAGAAGCAGCGAGGGCTCTGGCGTGTGACTTAAGCTGCAGGTAGTTGCCCAAGAAGTCTATGGCGCCTCCGATGAACATCATGCTCTGGAACAAGGGTTGCACTTTGCCCAAGTCCAATGCCGCAGCCACCGACGGCATGAGGTGCGTTGTGGCGTACGTTCCGCCGTCCGCAAGGAATCCCGTGCCGCTGACCCACAACCCCTTCAGCCTGAGCTTGAGATAGGTGTGGCCCATGTAGCGCCCGGCTGCCGCTAACCCTTCGACCTCCTTGTCGGCGAGCCCTTCTGCGGCGAGCACGCCAATGGCTGAGACGCGGCCCAGCGCGTCAAGCCCGAAAGCGCCCCTCGCGTTCCTCCTAAGGCTGGACAAGGGAGGCATCCGCTGTCCGTGACTGCTCCCGACGTCGCATGGTCTAGATGGGCCTGCGAGAGAATCTGCTACAGGGCGGTACGGCTTCCCCATCTCCGTAGTCGCACCCGCAAAGGCTATTGACATACATTTCCCCCATATTCCTGATGAGCGGGGGCTCCTATTTAAACGTGAAAAATAGAACGACACCAGTCTAAGATTCAGGGAGCATGAGGAAAAGCCAGGAAAGGGAGTTGAACCCCTCTTTTCCGCTCTGCAGGCGGACGCATAGCCGATCTGCCATCCTGGCACCGACAAGTAGACAATTCTGCTCTCTAAGTATTTATAAATATGCTATGTTAGTATTATACGATTTGCATGGCCATAGCTCCAGAAGCGGTGCCCGAGGAATTCGTCTCGGAGACCGTGATTTTTGATTACAAGACTCCGGCGAAGGAGGCGTTCGAGAAGATAAAGCGGTTCGGCACGGTGATAGTGACCAAGGATGGCGGCTTCTACGGCATCGTTGACAACAGGACCATAGCCAGACAGGGCTCGCTGAAGCTGAGTGACAAGCACCCCCTGGGAAAGTTCGCCACCCGCGTCCCTGTCCTCGACAAAGACGTCTCCGTTGACAAAGCGATCGCGCAGTTCTACGAGTTCGCGACCAAGGCGCTACCCTACAGGAGTGGCAAGAAGGTGACTGGGATAATCAAGAGGGAGGAGATGCTGAAGGCGATCCTCTCCCTCCACAGGCTGTCCTCCCGCAAGGTCGAGGATGCCATGTCGAGCCCTGTGATAGCCATAGATGCCGACGCCCAGATATCCCAGGCTAAGGCCGCCATGCAGAGCAACAAGGTCAACCGGCTGGTCGTCCTCAGCAACGGCAGGCCGATAGGCATACTCGCATACGCGAACATAATCGAACAGGGAGCGAAGATGCAGCGGCGGGTGGGCAAGCAAAACCGGAACCTGACCACGGTAACATACCGCGTCATGGACGTATGCGAGAAGAATATCAAGAAGATAGACCCGAAGGCCCCGTTGGATGATGCGATACGCGAGTTCCTCAAGCAGGGTGTTTCGTCACTTCTCGTCTCCAATGGCGAACAGCTTGTAGGGGTGGTGACCATCAAGGACATCTTTAGGGCGGCCTCTTCGGGCATATCAACTAACGAGGAGGAGATTGTGCTATCCGGGCTTGACGAGGAGACATCTGAGTATGAGCAGGAGATAAGGGACTCGCTGCACTCCCTGATTGACAGGATAAACAAGTTCCATATGCTCCAGGTCGCCAAGATAACGCTCACCATCAGACACTCAAAGGTCAGGAACTATGAGGCAAAGGGCAGGCTGATGCTAGTCGACGGCGGGTCGATATCCGCATCCTCATCAGGGTTTTCGCTGGACAGGACGATGAGCGTACTGACCGACACGCTTTACGAGGAGGCAAAGGAGAAGAAGGAGCGACTTGGCAGGAAAGGGATGGGTGCCGGGGAGCATGAATAGCAAACACGCTTTCGTCAAGGCGCAGTCTAGTTTCGAACTGCTAATGACCCTGTCGCTCGGCCTCGCCGTACTCCTGCCTCTCGTGATACTCGCATTCATACAGATTGCCAGTGCGAACAGCACCCTGTCCTCGATAGAGGCGCAGCAGGCAGCATCCAAGCTGGCGAGTTCTGCGACACTTGTCGGCAGCGAGGGCGTACCTGCAAAAGAGCTTGTGGAGATCCAGGTGCCTCCTGGCGTGCAGTACATATACGTCGGCAACATCAACAACGGCATCGGGCATGAAATAATATTCGTGATTAGGGCGCCGACCGGCCAGAGCTATGTCACTGCATATAGCCCCTTGAACATCAGCGGAAACCTCGGCAGCCTAGTCTCCCCTGGAACCTACCTGGTCAACGTGTCCGCCCAGTCTTCGTGCCCGAACAACCTTCCCGAGCCTTGTGTTTACCTCGCGCCTACCGTTTGACCCTAAATATGTGTTAAGATGAAGCTGCAGCTGGCTTTGGAGTACATGATAGTGTTCTCGTTCGTACTGGTAGTCTTCATCTTCGCTTTCTCGCTGATAGCGAACCAGCGGGCGGTGACCCTCAGTGGCGAGACATTCTCGCAGCTGCAGGTGGTCGCGCAGCAGGTGGCCATGCAGCTCAACATCGCGCAGCAGGCGGGTAGCGGATTCACATCGCACGTCTCGCTGGCTACCAGCCCGACGCTGCTCAAGTACAACATCTCCGTGACCAAGTCCGGCATAGTGATTGCGAAGGCGAAGGTGGGCACCCAGATAATACAGGCGATAGCCTACAGTGCGGTCACGAATATCGCGTCGGCGGCGTCGTACCTCTCCGGTACCACGTACCTCCTGCCGATCGCAAACGGCACGATATACATGCAGAACACGTTCGGCAGCATATGCGTCGACCTCCTCTGCCCGACGACAAGCAACGTGCCTACCTCAATAGCGCTCACCGCCCAGAGCACGCAGGCGGCGCTGTTCGACGGGCATAGCACCTCCATAGTGGTTTCAGAGCAGAGCCAATACGCAATACCTGGATCGATAACTGAGACCGCGTGGGTAGACTTCAAGGCTATCGCCGCCTCGCAGAATATAGGCATAGTCACGCCAGGCGGAGGGGCGACGTTCCCCCTGCTTTTCTTGCAGTCCGGTCCAGAGTGTTTCGCTTTTGCTACCTACAACTCCATAGGCGGTGAGCTTTCCACAGGTTGCGCTATAACTCCGAGAGCCAATACATGGTATTTTGTTGCCGGATCATACAACCTGACGACTGGTGTCGAATCTGTATATGTCAATGGGAGGCTAGGGGCTTCGATTACTGGCAATGCCCTAAGTCTGCAGTCATACGGCAACGGCTTCACGTTCGGTGCCCTGCCATCGCAGGCTACGCACCTCAACGGAAGCATAGCCAACGTGCAGATATACAATGCATCATTGCCGCAGCCTCTGATAAACAGGCTTTACCATGAAGGCATAACCGGAGCTCCTCTGCAGCCTGGCAACCTTGTCGGCTGGTGGCCCCTCAATGGCAATGCCTACGATTACGCGATGGGCAACAACGGTTTTACACTCAACGGTCCCATATATTTTCCTTCCGTAGCCCAGATAACGGCACACGTGAAGAATGCCGTAGGCCAGCCCATCTCCGGCGCTTTGGTAGGTTTCGCAACATCGCTCGGCGTGTTCGGCACAGGACAGTCTGTCGCCAACACCACAAATCCGAACGGGACTGCGGTCGCATTCCTGAGCGAACAGGGACAGAATGGGCAGGCGCTCGTGCGCGCGACGGCATTCAATGGTAACACTTCAACGCAATCAGAACTGCAGGGCTGGTGGCCCCTGAACTTCGGCGAGGGAAACGTTACGCACGACCTCTCGGCAAACGGAAACAACGGCTACTTCATAGGCCTCCCTTCATGGGCGAGCCCCAACTACGCAATGCAGTTCGACGGAAGGTCGAGTTACATCACAGTGCCGAACAACGCCATCCTGGACCCTACCACATTCACGGTAAATATCTGGGTCAATCCTGCGCTCTATGGTAATGCAGGCGATGGTGCGACAACGCCCATACCCGGCACGCTCGGTTGCCCCGCTTGCTCCAGCATCATACTCAGCCACGGGCTCTCGCCGACCGGCGGATACAACAACCAGTGGTGGTTCGAGTTCCGGGATAACAACGTACTTGACTGGTTCGTCCGTACCGCCTCTGGGACGCCAGCAGTGATTGCGTCAGATGCATTTCCGCAGCTGAATCGCTGGTATATGGTTACCGGCACCTATAGCGCTTCCACGAACGTGATGTCGATATACATCGACGGCGTTCTTGTGGACGAGGCCACGGTATCGGGCGCGATACAGACCGACACATACGGGCTGCTCTTTGGCGGGATAGACGCGTCAGCATCCTATGGGGGATACTTCAAGGGAAAGATGGCGAACATGCAGTACTACAATGTCGCGCTGACCTCACCGCAGATAATGCAGCTCTACCAGGAGGGCATATCTGGTGCGCCGTTCGGAAGTTCGTGGCCGGTTGCATGGTATCCACTGGACGGGAATGCGAATGATTACTCCGGTTATGCTGGCATAACGCTGGACGGCGCTGTATTGGGGAATACCCACCCTGTGCCGATACTGCAAAATGCGACCGACAACCAGACATCACTGCTTGCAGCGCACTTTAACGGCGCCAGCAGCCAGGTGGTCCTGCCGCTAAAGGGGAACACGAGCACCCTTACGATCACTATGTGGGCAAATCCCGCAAGCGTTGCCAAGATGGTAAGCGGCAATGGCTATACTCTATTCAACTCGCAGGGAAGCAACAACGTCCAGGCGTTCCTGAACAATGGTGGCGCCCTCGGTGCGCAGCCCGGACAGGGTGACGAAGAGGGGTCGCTGTCTACAGCCAACTATCACGGCTATGGCGTCAACGCAACCTGGTCATTTCTGGGCCTGGTGTTCAACAGCGGCAAATTAAGTTTCTATTTCAATGCGTCTCCTCCCTTCAATGCGACCATCGCTGCCGGCCCGTATTCGATAAACCAGCTTGCGATAGCACAAACGTCGCAGGCGATAAGCTATTTCAACGGCAACATGGCTGATGTGCAGATATACAACAGTTCACTCACAGCGGCGCAGATGACGCAGCTCTATTATGGGGGCATGACAGCTCCCCCGATTCCGAACGCCAAGATACTTGGATGGTATCCTCTTGACGGCAACGCCAACGACTACAGCGGCAACGGCAACAACGGTGCGGCGGCAAATGTGGCCTATGTAGCGGTCAACATCGTCAATCCCGTGCTGATAAATTCCCTCAATGGATACGGCGTGACGTCCGACGATTACAGCGACAGTTCTGCAACAGGCATATCGATACCGAGCACGCCATCGATAACTCCAGGCAGTGCATGGACTCTCTCGTTCTGGTTCTACAGGAACGCACAGTCGCCGACATGCGACAGCCTCATCGGGAAGTCGAGCTGCGGCACAGGTTTCTGCATATATGCGTCTACGTCCAACGGCTGCAGTGCAGGCAGCACCGGTGGAGAGCCTCTTGTATTCAGGTACACCGACACAGGCAGCGTGGTGCACGATGCGCTTAGCACGGTCATGAATATCCCTTCAGCGACATGGACGTTTGCCGCACTGACCTGGAATAGCGGGACGGCAACATGGTACATAAACGGCGCGAAGACCGCACAGTATACCGGCCTGAATGCGATAGAGAGCCTGCCAGACAGCTTCCTGATAGGCAGTGGCGACCACACGTTCAACGGGACTATTGCCGACGTGCAGTTCTACAATAACGCGCTCAGTCCCACTCAGGTCGCGCAGCTCGCCGCCGCGCTCACGCCTCCGCAGGCCACTGCGAGCGTGTCATTGGGTGCATCGCCATGAAGGCACAGTTCTGGTCTTTCGACGTCATATTTGCCATGGTCATATTCAGCGTCACGCTGGCTATAGTGTCTCTGGTCTGGTACAACATAAGCAATCAGCTTGCACTCAGCAACACGGGTAGCATAGAAAGCATGCAGCTTCAGGCGCAGGGACTAGCAGCCAGGCTTCTTGAGCCTGGCGTACCTGCAAACTGGAACAGCGGCGTGAGCGTCAACAACACCGTAACATGGAACAACGTTAGCGTGGGGCTGACGCAGAGCGGCAGCGCGCTGTCTACTGCGAAAATCGCAGCGTTAGAGGGGATGTCGAACTACAACTACCAGGCGTCAAAGGGCGCCGTAGGGGTCGGCTATGACTATTATGTGATAATAAAGGGGAACAGTACTGGCATCGGAATCGGCCTGAACCCCAATTCATACAACGCAGTGACGGAGCAGAGCGCCACAGCGCAGGCGACACTCAACGGTTTCCCTGTCCGCGTGCAGGTGATAGTCTGGACGAACTCCAGCTTCGGGGTGGGTTGACATGAAGGGGATAGTCTTCACTCTCGATGCAATCTTTGCCCTGATAATAGCCACTTCCAGCATAGCGATATTGCTTTACTTTGCTTACCCCACCGTACCCTACTCGCCCAGATATACGTTCGCGCAGTCGGTGTTGTCATCTCTCCTGAATACGAACGTCAGCTCCATCGCCTCTGCGAGCGCAGTCGCTCAGGCGATAGTGGTACAGAACAGCGGCGTCAACGGAACTTGGCCACAGTACGGACAGAGTGAAACGAGGGACGCCAGCGGAACGGCAGGTCCGATGAAACCGTACTTGGACTATGTGCTAACCCCCGGAGCTGCAGAAAACACAAGCATAATAGCCGATTACGGCGACATATATGCAGCGTATGGTAAGGTGATGTATGCATACAACGCCACTACCGGTGCACGCGCATGGTCAAAGAGTACGGTCACTAACATAGTGTCACAGCCGCTCTTA
This sequence comes from Microcaldota archaeon, assembly GCA_021817125.1. GTDB lineage: Archaea > Micrarchaeota > Micrarchaeia > Micrarchaeales > CABMGC01 > JAKAWC01. The sequence continues at coordinate 19,647 of JAKAWC010000007.1, read as the reverse complement.
TACGCTGGTACGCTCATATACGCAAACTCCACGTCTCTCGTAGCGTTGAACGCGTTCAACGGATCCCAGGTCTGGGCAGCGAACATAATCGGGTTGAGTACGGTCACGACGCCTTTGCTTGCGTACGATGGCGAGATATTCTTCGGCACATCTGCGGTAAGTGGCGGAGACGTCTTCGCTTACGCTGCAGCCAACGGGACCCAGATATGGTCTGCATCGATGGCTGCATACGGTTCTCCTGTCTACACGGCAATCTGCGACGGGTCGCTAGTGGTTTCGACCAGCAATTTCTACCTGTACGTGCTGACATTCATAGGCAACACTCCCGAGCAGCTCTGGACCCCTGTCTCATACAGTGGCATCGCAGGCACGATAGCGACATATAATAATCTGATAGCCTTCGGTAGCGGCACATCCGCAAAGGCGATATACATAAATGGCACCTCTGCTTTCTCGCAATCCATGTCCGGCACCGTGGAGGGCGTATCCGAATATCACGGCATGTTCATTTACCAGTCAGCAACACAGGTCGCCGCTTATACTGCAACAAAGCTCTACGGCGGCACGCTCGGCACTCAAGTATGGTCGTTCACGCCGCAGACGAACCTGGAGGCATATGTCAATGGGACACCGATAGAAGCAGGGGGCAGGGTCTATGTCGCGCTCCAGCCATCATCCACCATCGACTCGCTGAATGCTTCTACCGGAAGCCTTCAATGGGCGACAACAAATCCCTACGCAAGCACGTTACGTAGCTTCCTGACCCTTGCATATGGGCGATTATTCGTTCTTACACCGTTCAACATACTTGCTTATGGCGCTTGCCCGTCGGCTAATAGCGACAGCATCATTTACGCGGCAGCGTATGCATACCTAAATGGAAGGGGAGACTGCGCATCTGCGTTGCTCAACAGCGTAAATCCGCTATACAACTACACGCTCTTCATAAACAACACGTTCATCGCAGGAAATGTGGCGTACTTTAATGGGAACAACTACATTCTCATCGGTGATAATGGAACCATCGAGACGAACGCATACTCCTGGTCCTTCTGGATGAAGCCTACGGCATGGCCTGCCGCGAACAACGGCATACTCACGGAAAGCTCTACAAGCCCAGGTTCGCCGTATATGATAGAACAGTCCAATGGCACGAACAGGGTGCAATTCAGCAACGATGGCGGCATTGCGAGCTATGCGGTATATGCTCCGGCTACCCTGAATGCATGGCAGCACATAGTCGGCACGTTCAACTACGTCACCGGCACGATCTCGATATACAAGAATGGAGCGCTGGTGGCGAGCAAGAAGGAGCCGCTGCCCATACTTGGCAGATTTACTAACGGTGACATGTTTATCGGCTTCTTCCAGACCAATGAGTACTTCCAGGGTAGCATAGCGAATGTGCAGATATACAACTCGTCCCTCTCCCAGAGCCAGGTACTGCAGCTCTACCAGGAGGGCATCTCCGGAGGGCCGCTCTCAGGGGCCAGCCTATCGGCATGGTACCCCCTAGACGGAGGTGCGAACGACTACGGGCCTTACAACAACACTGGTTACCCTGAGACCGGAATCTACTATGCAGCCTGCAACTGTCTGCCGTTGGGCTACACTAACGCGTTCGAGGTCAGCGCAGCATCGGTGATACAGCCGATAACTGGCAACCTGACAGGCACGTCGAAGCTGTATGGAGTAAGGGTGGTATCATGGAGATGATAAAGCTAATCAGCGGCAGTACAAAGGGCCAGTTAATGACCATACTGGTACTGGTCCTGTTCCTATTGATGCTTGCTGCGCTAGTGGCATTCTCAATAGCAGAGATAAACTCGTACGGGCTCACGCAGTCAGTATCCTCCTCTTCCATAAGCCACAACTACGGTCAGTCCCTCTCATCCAGCGCCCGCACATTCGCAGCCGCCAGCCTCAAGCAGGCGCTCCATACGCTGTTCATCTACGAATACAATGCGTCGATGCGGAGGGGTAACTTCATCTCGAACTTTAGCCTCTTCACGTCATCGCTTATGACAAACGGGCTGCTGCCCAACGTCGCTTACGGCTCCGCAACGGGCAACGCCCTGCAGGCTGACATGGGCAACCTGACCTTTGCATCATACAATGCGCTTGTAGGCAATGTGCTAAACGTGCCGTACCAGCAGCTCACTATAAACCAGACTGACGTCCAGTTCACCCAGTCGAGCCCGTATACTCTTACCGTATCATACGTCGAGTCCTTGAGCATCAACGAATCAGACAACACATACCTGTTCAGCATACCGGTCAACGCGACGATACCGTTGAACAACACGCCAGACCTATGGTTTGCGCAGCGGGGGGTATATCATACGCTGAAGTTCGGCACGCTCAACAACCTGACCCAACCTATAGGTCAGCCTATCGCCTCCCAGAACCTAGGCTGGAGAGCGCTCAGCGGCAACACATTAGCCTATGCATACGGCGTAGCGTACACATTGCCGTCTCCGAGCGGAGCCGGGGTGACGTGCGGCTCATCGCTCAGCAGCAACATGCCCTCATCGCTCTACAATGCACCCTATAGCAGCAACGTGATACTCGTAGTATCGAACGCCATCGGGCTTATATCGGGGGGATGCCTGTCTAGCTTTGCAGGCCTGATAACAACCGGAACTGGTGGCCTGATTCCTACTGTGCCATACCTTGCATATTCTGGCGCTTCCGGCGTGGTGCCACTGATACAGAGCGGGGAGAAGGTGCTCCTGTACGGACCGACGCTCGAGACATACAACATCCAGAACCTGGTCGACGCGGTGTCGAACGGCTACTTCTTCGCCTCGCCGTATGCGCCATCGTACATTGACAGGGCCCAAGGCACGATAACGCACCAGTCACCAGACGGCATCTTCACGTTCAACTACTACAACACGCAGGCGGCGCAGTTCACGTCGTCGTACGTCTCCGCCACGGAGAACAGCATCAACACAGCTGCTGGCGGTTACAATACCTTCAGCTTCTGGATAAAGTGGGCCGGCAACACGAACAACATCCCCATCGACATAGGGACGTCGACTGCGCCTTACGACCTCTGGTTCCAGGCTGCGGCCTGCATGGGATTCAATACCGGCAATGGCGATGCATATGGGATAAATCCCGCAAGCCTTGCAAACAAATGGACGCTCGTCACCCTGCTCTTCTATAATGGCGCATACACAGGCAATTCCCAGATGTACATAAACGGAGTCAAGCAGACGCTCACCCAATGCGTCGGCACGGCCCAGTCCCGCACCGCATCGACATCGCTGCGGATGGGGCAGTACTCGCAGGGAGGGATCGATTATGTGGGTGACATGGCGAACGTGCAGATATACAACGGCTCGCTGAACGCATCCCAGATTAGCGCGCTTTACAATGAGGGTATCGGAGGTCTGCCCATAGCAGCGAGAAATCTGGCCAGCTGGTACCCTCTCGGCGGCAATGCCAACGACTACAGCGGCAACGGCAACAACGGCGCATTCAACGGCATTGTCCCATTCATAAAGATTCCAGGCTATCAGCGTGACAGCGCTTTCATGTACCCGAACCTGACCAGTAGTATAGGTTCTGGGCTGTCGCCCATTCCAGGCATCGGCGGGTGCACGAGCATATCTACGTGTGCAAGCAACACGCAGCCAAACCTATATCTCGGTCAGTCTCCCCTTGAGCTCGGTCAGCAGTACGGGAGCGTAGCCAACTTCAACGGCACTGGTTATATCAAGGTCGCCAGCAGCGTGGTGCTGCCTACCGGAGGATCTTCCAGGACCGCAGCCATGTGGGTCTACATAAATTCACTTCCGAGCACAGGCAGCTGTGCGGGCACCACATGTTATACGTTCACCGGCTGGGGCAGCAGCGGCTTCACTGCAGGATCGAGCGACTTTCTCATGCTCGGCAATGGTGACCTATACTTTTCCTCATATAGCAACGACTATCAATCCAGCCTGGCGGTGCCTACCAAACAGTGGACGTTCATAGCATTCAATTACACTGCGGGGACAAACACGGTAACCATATGCATGAACAACTCGTGTCAGACTGGTGCACTCAACGCCGGAGACGCGCTCAACACGGCAGCCAACCCGCTTTATATAGGACAGTGGGCCACGGGGATTGGCGATTACATGCAAGGGTTCATATCCAACCTGCAGCTGTACAACATCTCACTCACCGCCGCGCAGAAGACCGCCCTGTACAATGAGGGCATGTTCGGCCTTCCTGTAACGACGAACGGTCTGGTGGGCTGGTATCCCCTGCAGGGCAGCCCAAGCGACTACACCGGCCTGACCCAGTTCAACCAGGTCTCCTTCTCCAGCGTCTCTTTCGTGCCTGTCAATGGCACCAATGCGCCGATAGGCGTTCAGCCGGATGCGGGTGTGCAGAACGAGTGGCAGTCGATAGGTCTTGCATATCCTTACTGCAACCCTGCGCTAAACTCGTGCGGATAATCAGACACTACTTATCGCTCCGAATATCCCTCCAATCAATGTGTTGACCGCGAAGAACACCGCCAGTCCAACAATGATGAAGACAGGAAGGTAGCGGATGCCCTTGACCACCGAGCCGGTGGCAATGGTCGAGACTATGAACGCGCCGAAGCCGGTGATAAGCAGCACTGCTATTATCGCGAAGTCGTGATATGCCGTGACGGTTATCTTCGGCGGGCTAGGCCTAAGGAAAGATATCCCAGTGGTCGGGAGCCCTCCCGGATTCTGCTGCAATATGCCAGCCCACACCGTATCCGTCACTGTGATCATCTGTGTGGTGAGCCCGTAAAGCGTAGGCGCGCCTATCAGTGCGGCGAACGCTATGAATATAGTGTACATGAAGAGTTGGCCCGATACCTCTCTCTGAATCATCTGCTGGTTCCTAAGGTCCTTCGCTATCTGATTGAGCAGGTCCGTCATGCCCCCTCCATACTGTATCGCCTCCACTGTCATCCTCACGGTGTGCTTTAGCTGGAGCGACCGGTACTTGTTCGCGAGCAGGAGTAGCGCGTTCTGCATTGTCTCACCGGCATAAAGTTCCTTGTTTATCAGCCTGATGTCCTCGCTGAAGAACTTGAACTCTGGCCTCGCCGCAAGGAGCATCGCCTTATCCAGCGATATTCCGGATCTGACGTTTGCCGCTACTATCTGCAGGTAATCCGGGAGCACCGAGTCTACGAAGTTTTTCCTCTGGTCTATGTAAAGTTCGAGCACTAGATAGGTGGCGACTTCCATGAATATTGCCGCCCCTATGCCGCCCAGCGCCGAGATCGCCGGGTTTATGCCCAGAAACTCTACCAGGAGCACAGGCACTATTATGAAGACGCCCAGGCCCCCGACTATCATTATCTCGAGGAGTCGCTCAACAGTCATCTTGGCGCCAGCCAGGTCCAGCTCGTCCGAAAGGAACCTTACGACCTGTCTCGAAACGAGCTTCTCGAAAGATATCATTGCCATACTATCACGCCGCGAACGAAGGCCTCGACGACCTCATTATATTCAGGAATATTATCTGGAGGAACGCTATGCCGACCAATGCGAATGCGAGCGTCGTCTCGTCAACCGTGAACAGGCTTATGAAAGTTGTCATTATTGCGGCCACTGCTATGCCCATGCTCGGGAATATGACTCCGAAAAGCATGTAAAACATCGCGAGCGCATTGAGCCTCTGCCCGTACCTCCTCAGCTCTATGACCCTCTCCTGCATGACCTCGTCGACCACTCCCTGCAGCGCGCCGACTATGTCTGCACCTGCCTTGAGGCTGACAGACGCCTGCAGCATGAGCCTCTTGAAAGTCTTCGAACCGCTCTTCGCGCTGACATCGTCTATGGCCTGCTCTATCGGCATGCCCAGCTCTACCAACTCTACCACCTTGCCGAACTCCCTGCTGGCCGCCCCGTAGCCCGTGCTGACTGTGGTTAGTGCGTTGAAGAGCGGCATTCCAGACCTCATGCCTATGACCAGGTCTCTCGCCGCGAATAATATGTCCCTCTCTATCTCCTGGCCGACATTCTTGCTCTTAGCCACAGGATAATCGAGGAACTTGTTGAATGCGCCGTAGAATATCGCAACTCCTAGTACTATGCCTAGAATGAACGAGAGCCCTATCTCATAGAGAAGGACGCTCATCACCCCCCCAACAATCACGCTGACGATGGCTGCGAATATGAACATCCTCTTGACGAAGTCGTAAGGCGAGGAGCGGATGCCCTGCTCCCTCAGCGCGACGTCGAGTCCCTTGTGCTTCGCAGCCATGTTTGCTATATAAAACTGGAAACGGGTAAGTTTCTTGTTTGGCTGTCTGGCTATCGGCTCAGGAACGAAATTCTTGAACACCTGCGCAGCGTTCTGGCCGGTAATTCCCACGTCGCCAGTATTGCCTCCAGCCGCCACGTCTGTCTGCGGTCCCGAGAATATAGGCTTCGCTCTCTGCTTGAAGAAAAGGAACTTCTTAGGTTTCGTGAACCCGACTACCTGCCCTTTGTTGTCGCCCTCGACAGGTGGCTTTTTCTTGAACAGAGCCATCAAAACACATACGTATTGGAAACCTAACTTCTATAAACCCAAATTACAGGTTGGCCTTCGTCCTCGCCTCTGCAAGTCTCCGGTCCCTGATAGCTACGAGATTCTTCTGGAACGTGTCCAGGCTCTCACGCCTCTCTCCGCGCACCCTTCCACCCAGCCCCTCGAGTTCGAATACGATTATCTGCATCTGCTCCTGATTGAAGACCTTCTCGTCAACACCCATGCTTATCTTCTCGAGTTCGGATATCTGGTCCTGCAGCGAGAGCGTAGGCAGGACTAGGTCCCCTTTCTTGACCTTCGGCGCCTCCTTTGAGACATTCCTCTCGTACTCCCTGCCTGCCCCTCCGACTATGGACTTTATCTCCTTTGCAGCATCCACCGCTTCGTGGCTGACTACTGTCCTCCGAGGGGATATCACCTGCCCTGGCTGCTTTATCGCCGGCCCTGCGGTCACGAATCCGCCTCCGCCCTCAGCGATGAGTACCACATTCGCCGCCTTCTCATAATCCAGGCTATTGACGCTTAGCCTATGCTGCAAAATGTCATCGATGTCTACGGTAGCCATCCTGTCCTTTGGTGCGTCCACCTCAACATCGTTTATCATCGCCACTGCATTGTTGTAGTCTCCGACCCCTACGTTGAACTCGCCCGCCACGTCACACACTCTCACGCGGTCCGAACATGTCTCTTGCGTACGGCCTGTTCTGTTCCGCCGCCTCCACGACAAGCTTCTTGTCCTTGTAATAGTTCGCGACAACTTCTCCTGCCTGGTCTACGTCGACTATCTTGTTGGCTGCCATCCACTCGAGTATCTTGGACTTCTCCTTCACTTCATCGAGCAGCTCGTTCCTCGAGTAACCTCCATATAGCGCGATCATCTCGGAAAGCCTCGACATCTCAGCTATCTGTGCGAATGAGTCGTTTCTGAGATTCCACCTGTAGAGCACGTTGACGTCTCCGCTCCTGAGCATCTCTCCGAACTCCAGGACTCTTCTTATTCCGAGCCTCCTGTGCCTGAAGAGCGAGATTACGCCCCCTATGGAGTTGAGCATCAGCTTCGGCACATCTATCGGCGGGTTCGTCATCCTGATTATGGTGTCCTGTGCATTATCTGCGTGCACGGTGCCATATACTGCGTGACCTGTGTGAATAGCCTCGAACAGCGTCTCGGCGTCGCTCTTGGTCCTGATCTCTCCGACAAGTATGATGTCAGGCCTCTGCCTCAGGGCGTTGATCATGAGGTCGTAGAGCCGTATCTCCCCTTTCCCTTCCGGATTCGCCTGCCTGGTCAGCATCGGCACCCAGTGCACGAACTTCGGCAGGGTAAGTTCTCGCGTCTCCTCTACGGAGATGACCCTGTGGTTTGCAGGGATGAATATCGACATGGCGTTGAGGAACGACGTCTTTCCGCTCGCTGTGCCCCCTGAGATGAGCAGGCTGATCTCGTTTTGCATGCAGATCCACATGAGGGCGGCTATGTCTGGCGAGACCGTCTTGTTCGCCACCATTGCGGGCATCGTCCAAGGGTTCTTGGCGAACTTTCTTATCGTTATTGTGTTGCCGTTCTGCGATATCGGCGCGAGCGTCGCGTTGACTCTCGAGCCGTCAGGCAGCTCAGCATCCATGAGCGGTGAAAGGTTAGTTATTTGCCTTCCTATCCTTCTGCCTATCTGTTCAGCATCGTCGTAGATTACCTCCTCGCTCTGGAGCCTCAGATTGGTCTTGCACCAGCCATACTGCTTATGGAAGACCCAGACCGGCTCCCTGCTGTTGTTTACTGCGACTTCCTCAAGGTTGTCATCGGCGAGCGGTGCCTCCAGGTCTCCGAGGCCGAGCATCGCGTTTATGATGTATGCTATCAGAGCCCTCTTAGTTACAGGGTCGGTTCCGGGAAGGTACTTATTCAGCACCAGATTCGATGCATCCACATACTTCGCGGTCAGCATCTCTACGTACTCTTTGTTCTCGACCTGGGTCGGGTCTATCGGGACTACCGACAGCAGCTCCTGCCTTAGCGAGAGCAGCAGTATTTTGGTAGCCTCGCCTATCCCCGGCATCGTTATCTCATAGCGTGGGACGTAGTCTCCTCTGTCGGCTATCGTTACCTCTATCTTCAGTCCGTGTGCGTCGAGCTGATAAGACTCCAACACTTTGCCTACACCGCTAGATTCGTCCATCGAAAACCCTACTTGCCCTTGCCGAGGTCGTCAATCTTCTTCTTTACGTCATCGGCCTTCTTCTTCACTTCAGTGGTCTTCTTATTTATATCAGACACGCTCTTGATCGTCTTCTCGGTTCTCTCTGCCTGCTCCCCTATCCGCCCTGCTCGCTCGGAGCTGATGTCCTTGACCGCTGCGCCAAGCGCTGCTATGTCTTTCATCAGGTCATCCCTCTCTTTCTCTATACTCGCTATCTCTCCCTTGATATCCCCCATCTGCTGGTCCAGATTCACGAACGGGCCAAATTTGGATTTGACAGCGCCCATGACCGTCTCGAACTTCTTGACCTCCGTGTCTGCAGCCTGTGTAAGCCTGTCAACGTTCTGTTTCGACCTTTCAATCTCATCAAGCAGCCTGACGCGCTCCGATTCAAGCTTCCTCTTCATCTGGTTCGCCTCGCGTTCATAGCTCTCCATGGAATGTGCGTACCTGTCGAGCTGCCTCTCACTCGCGGCAGCGGCGTCTTTCAGTGCCGCGTCTTCGCTCTTTATGCTATCTATCATCGCCACCAGGCGCTTTCGCTGCTCGTTTACCGCTTTGTCGTAGTTGTGTAGAAGTGTGTTCGTTGCGTCTTCCGATGCCCTTATCTTGGACCTGACGTCGTCTATTATCTTCTTCGCGTTGTCAGAACTGAGATCCACCTTCGTGACCTCGCTCGCCTTGGTGTTTATCGCATTTATCTCCTTGTCGAGGTCTGTGCCCAGCTTGTCGACAAACTCCTTCCGCTCCTTGAGCTTGTTGTAGTTCGCTTGCACCTCATGCTCGAGCTTGTTTATTCTGTCCAGCGCCTCCTTTATCTCCCCCGCATTCGTCTTGAAGATCTTCTCCGCGCCCGTGATTATGGTTTTGTACTCTCCAATCCTCTCATTGACTTTGTTCAGCGCCGCAACCTGGGTCGCAAGGTCGATCTCGATCTCCGACCGCCTATCCTCGAGGATTTTCGTCGTCATCTTTGCGGCTTCAGCTGTCCTCGCCTCCGCAGGCGAGACGTACATCTTGCCCATCTTGTATATAATCTTGACGACGTTCGCCTTCTCAAGGATAGTCGACCAGTCCTCGATTATCTTGGTGCTCACCTTTAGGGCTGCTGCTAGTGTGAGTGCGTCTGTCTCGCCATGCTCCCTAACGTACCTGACTAGCTCGTCGATGCTAGTCATAACGGGTTGCTCCGGCATTCTATCCCATCATTAACTATTTTAAAGTATTTAAAGCCTTTCTAAGTAGCGTTAGGACTTGACCTTTACTGGGACCGAGCCCACCAGGAAGTTGCCTATCTCCTTGCCTACAGCTATCTCTGGCATGACCACCCTGCGTATGCCGACCTTGCTGAGCTTTGAGAGGTCTTCCAGGTTCCTCAGCCTAGAGGCGATCCTGAGCCGCCCGTTGAGCTTCTTCGCCGTCATCGCTATGTACATGTTATAAGCATCCTCCTTGTCAAGTATGACCAGCGTGGACGCGTTCTTTATCCCGGCGTTGATGAGCGCCTGAGGGTCGGTCGGGTTGCCATGGTATGCTAGCAGCCCCCTGCTGACCAGCTCCGAGACGCGATAGAAGTCTTTCTCCACGATCACGGACTTCACGTTATTGTCTCTGAGCCGTCTCGCCAGCGCGATGCTCATCTCGTTGCCCGGTGCCAGCACGACGTGGTGGTTGAGCCTCTTTATCATGTTGCGTGCGAGGATGTACCTAAGGTCGAGCGTGCTGAGCATCTGGTAGAATATAGTGGTGAGCAGTATGGTCAGCATCAGGTTGCCCATGACATCAAGAACCTGTACCGTGAGCATTATCCTGCTCGGCGCATCGATGAGAGCGTTGCTTATTATGAAGTCTGAACCTAGTATGTTCATCAGGCTGTAGAAGAACGCGATATACGGTGGCTGACCGCTCAAGATAACCCCTATGGTCGACAGTACCATCACCAACAGGATTGAAACTATCAGCACCTTCTGGATTGCAAGCAGCCTCATGGGTTCACCGCGTCATTACCTCCACCACTCTGTCGCCAATCTCGAGGCCAGCCAGATACTCCGGAAGCACAGACATGTCTGCGCCGGCCCTTAGCAGTTTCCGCCTCACTTCGTCGGTGGTCGCCCTCGCGACTATCTTGACACCCTTGCTCATGTGCCTCGCTGTTATCGTGCCCAGCAGGTTGTCTATATCCGACTTCGAAGTGAACACAATCGCGTAGGCGCGGTCTATTCCCGCGTCCGAGAGTATCTTCTCGTCCGTAAAGCTGCCTGTCAGCACAAGACGCTGCTCGCGGCTTAGCTCTAATGCCCTCTCCCTGTCTCCTTCTATCACCAAGAACGGCTTTCCGAGACCAGCAAGCCTTTCTATTATGTATGTCGATATGTCGCTGCTGCTGCATATTATTATATGACCCCTCATCCCGCGTATCTTGAACCTGCTTATTAAGTTCTCTACGTTGGCGTAGGCAACCATGTCCACCACGGCCGCGACAATGAAGCTGATTATGAGCAGCCTTGATAAGTTATCTACTATCTGGATTGCCATTATCTCTGCAAACGTGGTCGCCCCCTTCGATATCGCAAGCTGCGACAGCGTTGCGGCTGCGAAGCTGTTTGATGCAAGGAAGAATATCTCAAGAGCGTAGTAAGCGCTAAGGTAATCGTCTCCGGTCAGGTACGCCAGCAACACCAGAGATATGACCACGACCACCCCTGCGATGAGCGCAGTGGAGATGAGTACGTTTCTTGTCGCCTCGGCGGTATGCGCAGGCATTAGCTCACCCGTAACCCTTCAGCAGCTCGTCGAAAAGCTCGTCTCCTACAGATTGGTTCGGCGTGGCTATGAAACCTGCGCCAGCTTCTCTGAGCTTGTCCTTTATCAGCATCTCATTGGCCCTTGTCGCGATATTTATCTTGCTGTTGAGGCTCTTGGCTGTTATCACGGCAAAGAGGTTCTTCGCATCATCGTCAAGGACCACCGCCAGCGCCCGCGCCTTAGTTATGTTCGCCTTCCTTAGCGTCTTGGCGGAGGTGCAGTCACCCTTGACTACGTTTATCCCCTTCTCGGTGAGTATCTCGACTTTTGCATGGTCCATCTCGATGACCACGAACGGAATGTCGTGCTGCGACAATATGTCCGCGACCATCTCCCCAACCAGACCGTAGCCGCAGATTATAACGTGGTCTTTCAGGTTCTCTATCGCAACCATGTCATCGTCGCTTCTTATTACGAACGTCATCTTTTAATAGGGTTGCTTAGCTTCCCGGAAGCCTCTTCTCTATCCCCTTCGCCGCACGGCCGAGGCCCAGCAGCAGGCCGGCAGAGTAGAAGAGCGAGAACGCGGCAAGCACCAGGAAAGCGTACCGGTACGCGCGTGCATCTCCGAACACCGCCCTGGATATAAAATCAGACTCGTCAAGCGGGAAGTTCGAGTCGCCAAATACGGCGAGGCTTACTTTCATGTGGTCACTGATAGCGTATACTATCCAAGCTTTTTAAGAGGTTGCCTACGCTTCAGCCGAGGAGCATCTTTGCCAGGAGCTTCATGTCGTTCGTCGTATCCTTCAGTGCGGTTATCTCTTCGAGATCCATGAACCTCACAGCGTTCGATTCATGATTCTTCTGGAGCTCACCTCCGACCGCCCTGCACCTGTAAACCAGATCAAGGTGGCAGTGCGTGTTCTGTATGTTCTCCAGCTGCATCCAGTCCGGCACCGGGATTGGAATCGAATCGGAGACCTTCTCAAGGGGCGCGTTTACCACCTCCACATCGAGCCCGGTCTCTTCCTTTAGCTCCCTGACCACTGCTTCGCTCGGAAGCTCGTTCTTTTCTATGTGACCCCCAGGCGGCAGCCACAGAGCTAGCTTCTTGTGATGCACGAGCAGGATCCTCTTATCTTTCACCACGATTCCTGTGACCACGAACTCGACATCCTTTCCTTTCCTAAAATCAGTCATGCAATCACATTAGAGTCAATATAGCTCCATCCAGATTCGAACTGGAGTCAACGGGTTCAGAGCCCGCTATCCTTGACCACTAGACGATGGAGCTATACGCTTTAGACTTATGGACGCACCACTTTATTAACCTTTTTTGTCTACTTTAATCAACTAGCAGAAGCTGTCATCATGGACCTAAATGCCCCGGGAGTCAAGCGGGAACTAAACGATATAATAGTGGCAGACCTAGTGCTATCTCTGGCGTTCGATTTCGCGCTCATGGGAGGCGCCGCAGCGGCGTTCGCAGTACTTCCAACGTTCCTGTACTTATTCCCGATGACCTTCTTCGCGGTCTCCCTCGCATTCATACTGCACGAGATGATGCACAAGTTCACCGCGCAGAGGTTCGGCGCAATCGCGGGATTCAGGAAGTCCTCGACCGGCGTGCTCATAACCCTGATAACAGGCTTCTTCGGATTCCTGATAGGCATACCCGGTGCGACAGTGATATTCACTGACCAGTTCACCACAAAGGAGAGCGGCATCGTCTCGCTTGCCGGTCCCATGACCAATTTCGCGATCTTCATAGCGTTCTATATCCTGGGCAGTGTGCTATTCCCTGCCAACTTCACATCGCAGATACTAAACGTCCTAAGCATAGCTGCGCACCCGGCAGGGCCATATCTGCTCAACGTCATCGACCTGACGCTTTTCATCAGCATACTGCTTGCATTCTTCAACATGCTGCCTATCCAGCCGCTCGACGGCAGCAAGGTGCTGCACTGGAGCACACCCGTATACGTCGTGACGATTGCTGTGATATTCATAATGCTCGCGCAGATACTGCCGCTGGGCACGATATTCTTCAGCCTTGTCTTCATGCTGGCGATAGCGCTCTTCATCTCCTTCATGTACCGCGGCTTCGCCATCTGAGTCTTTCAGACAGGTCCGGTGTACTGATTTGTCCACCCGCCAGTGTACATGGCATTCACTGTGCCTCCATTGTAATTGTTTCCGCTGTAATCGTTGGCGTTCTCGTTGAGCGGCCACCAGCCCACGAGGTTCTGCGGCTTCACTGGCGCGCCACCTATGCCCTCGTCATACAAGGCGTTTACCTCAGCAGAGGCTAGCGACGCATTGTATAACTGAACATCCGCAATCGACCCGTTCATAAAGTCATCGAATTTCCACATTGACCCTATGGAAGAACCACTGGTCGTGGTCACAACAGACCCCGTGAAAGTCGTGCAGCAGTATTGGTTATTGTTTAACCACATTCCGAGCTGGGTGTTGCCAGCTATGGAATTGTACTGCACAGTCTCTGCTACGAAATACCACTGATTGATACTGACAGATACGCCGCCTGCACCTGCGTCACCTATCCCGTTGTATATCTGCGCGTAGAGATATGCGTAAGTCGGACCGCATTGGCTGGAGGTAAAGAAGAGTTTCTCGCCATTCGTATCTGACGAATATAGTGCTGACGTGCCGCCCACAGCGCAGTCATTTGTGCTCTTCAAATCAAACCACATCACTATAGTAAATGTTGTTAGTCCGCCCATAGCGGCGTATGGCAGGTCCACATATGCATCTTCGGTCGGATAGTTGCCATTGAACAGCGCCACATACTTTGGCAGTTGCCCATTGCAGAGCCCCTGCACAGATATATCTGCAGTGGTTCCCGGCCCATATGGCCTTATCACCTGACAGGCGCCAGGTTGGGCCTTAGGCGCAAAGTTGCTCGCATTGAATACCCCAAGCTGGAAGAGCGCACTGAGGACGACAGCGATGATGAGTATCGCCCAGCCGTAGGTCATCAGGTATTCCATTGCCGACTGGAGTTTAGGATGAAACCCTTTCTCAAAGGGTTTCTCCATTGCGTTCTGAAGCTTCCCTCCAACCCTAGCGGCGCGACTACGCATGTAACCACGTCTTCCATCGCAAGCAAGGTATAAATACTCTCTTTGAAGGCGCATAAGCATCTGACCCTGTTGACCGAACAATATCGAAATATTTATATGCTCCAACTGGCATATTCTAGATTAGGGATGATGCTCAGAAGGCATACTCTCCTTCGACGAAAGGGCTAAAAGCATCAACAACCTTATTATACCGTTCAGGGGTTCAAATGGCGCAAGGGCAGGAGCTTACAGTCGCAGACACCCTAGTCACTGACTCGGGCAAGAGCTACGCGAGGATCGACTCGAAGGCGAGGAAGCAGCTCGACGTGCAGTCGGGGGACATAATCGAGATAAAAGGGAAGATAAAGTCCACCGCGGCGATAGTGCAGACCGCGCACCCGAGCGATGAAGGACTCGGATTCATACGGATTGACGGTTATCTAAGGCAGAATGTGGGGGTGGGCATCGGGGACAAGGTCTACGCCACCAAAGCAGAAGTAAAGGACTCTGAGAGGGTTGTCATCGCGCCTCCTCCTGGGCAGAAGCCTCCACTCTCGCCGGACTTTGCAGAATACGCGAAGAGGAGGCTCGAGGGTAGACCGCTCGCCAAGGGCGACTCGGTGCCGATCCCCATGTTTGGATTGGTATTCAATTTCCTTGTCGTGCAGGCTGTGCCTCACGGCATAGTCCGTGTCACCAAGGACACAAACCTCGTAGTCAAAGAGGAGCCGGTATCGGAATCGGTGGTCAGAGTAGCAGAGGTCCACTACGAGGACATAGGTGGGCTCAAAACGGAGATCCAGAAGATCAGGGAGATGGTAGAGCTCCCAATCAGGTACCCCGAGCTGTTCGAGCGTCTGGGCGTTGAGCCCCCAAAGGGGGTGCTTCTCTATGGCCCTCCCGGAACTGGGAAGACGCTGCTCGCGAAGGCTGTCGCCAACGAGAGCGATGCCAATTTCATCTCCATATCTGGGCCAGAGCTGGTCTCGAAGTTCGTCGGGGAGAGCGAGGAAAAGCTGAGAGAGATATTCAAGGAGGCAAACACAAAGGCGCCCACGATAATATTCATGGATGAGATAGATGCGATAGCCCCAAAGAGGGAGGAGGCGACTAACGAGGTCGAGAGGAGGATGGTGTCGCAGCTGCTCACTTTGATGGACGGCATGCCGCCCAGGGGTCAGGTCATAGTTCTCGGTGCGACGAACCGACCTGACGCCATCGACCAGGCACTGAGACGACCCGGAAGATTCGACAGAGAGATAGAGATAGGCGTGCCAAACCGGAACGCGAGGAAGGAGATACTCCAGATTCACACGAGGAACATGCCACTGGCGAAGAACGTCAGCATAGACGAGCTTGCGAACATTACGCACGGATACACCGGTGCAGACCTCTACGCGCTCGCACGTGAGGCTGCGATGTCCACCCTGCGGGCGATACTCCCGAAGATAATGGACAAGCAGGTCATACCGACGGAGATAGTGTCAAACCTGACCGTTACAAGGGAGAACTTCATGGAAGGCATGCACAACGTGCAGCCTAGCGCGCTCAGGGAAGTGTTCGTAGAGAGGCCAAACGTCCGCTGGGTAGACATAGGCGGCCTTGGCAAAGTGAAGGACGACCTGCGTGAGGCCGTCGAGTTCCCGATAAAGAACCAGGAGGCGTTCGAGAAGATCGGCATACGTCCGATAAAAGGAGTGCTCCTGGTGGGACCTCCCGGAACTGGGAAGACGCTACTCGCCAGGGCCGTGGCGACAGAGCGCGAATCGAACTTCATCTCGATAAAGGGTCCCGAGATACTCAGCAAGTGGGTCGGGGAGAGTGAGAAAATGCTCCGGGAGATATTCAGAAAGGCCAGGCTCGCCGCGCCCTGCATCATATTCATAGACGAGATCGACTCTGTCGCAAGGTCAAGGACATCAGAGGACTTCGGAGGCTCACGGGTCACGGAGAGGGTCGTCGATACGCTGCTCACGGAGATGGACGGGCTACAGGAGCTGAAGAATGTCGTCGTTCTCGCAGCGACGAACAGGCCAGAGGATATAGACCCTGCTCTGCTAAGGCCGGGAAGGTTTGACAAGATAGTCAGCATACCCATGCCGGGCGTCGAGGAGAGATTTGAGATATTCAAGGTGCACACAAAGAAGATGCCTCTTGACAAGGACGTCAGGCTGGAAGAGCTGGCGGAGATGACCGAGAACTACACTGGCGCGGAGATAGAGAACCTGTGCAGGGAGGCGGGCATGAACGCGATAAGGAACCATCGCGACATAGTCAAGAAGGACGATTTCTCGAAAGCACGCGAGGAGATAAGGCCTTCGATACCGAAGGAGCTCGCAGAACGCATCAAGAGGTTCAAGGAAGAGCCGCAGAACATGTACCGGTAGCGGGCAATACACAATTACGCTGAGTGATTTTATGAAAATAGTTTACTCTGACAAGAAGACTGGGAAGACCTCCCAGGCAGAAGTAGCGAAAGACAAGGAAGCGATGCTTCTCGGAAAGAAGATGGGAGAGATTATAGACGGTTTCCCCGCCGGTCTCGATGGCTTCAAGCTTCAGATAACCGGACTCTCCGACAAGATGGGTTCTCCTTCGCGGCGTGAGATAGACGGCACGCGGAAGGCAAAGCCGCTTCTGGGATCTGGTGTCGGCATACGTGGCGCGAAGGGGGGATTCAGGAGAAGGAAACTCGTACGGGGCAATGCTATAAGCGTCGAGACCGAGCAGATAAACACGATAATAGTCGAATATGGGTCGAAGCCCGCCGAAGAGATCTTCAAAGCCAAAGTAAAGGCAGAAGAGAAGTAGTTGATTGATTATTATGACTTCAAAGCAGAGTGAGGAGAACATAGGCACGCTCGGGCACGTAGACCACGGCAAGACCACCCTCACCGCAGCGATAACGCACGAGTGGACCGACAAGCATAGCGAGTCCGTGAAGCGCTCCATGACGATAAAGCTCGGCTATGCCGACGCTGTGATAGGCAAGTGCGCCGGCGCATACACGACCGAGCAGAAGTGTGCGAACGGCAAACCTCCGGAGCAGGTGATGAAGATATCGCTTCTCGATGCGCCAGGCCACGAGACGCTTATGGCAACCGCGATTGCGGGCTCCAACATAATAGACGCTGTCCTCTTCGTGATATCATCCGCAGAGCAGTGTCCTATGGCACAGACAAGGGAGCACCTGATGCTGATAAACGCACTCGGCATAAAGCGGGCAGTGGTAGCGCAGACAAAAGTCGACATCGTGGGAAGAGAGCAAGCAAGGAAGAGCTACGACCAGATTAAGAAATTCCTCAAGGGAAGCGTCATCGAGGACGCGCCTATCATCCCAGTGATGGCGAATAAGGGGATAAACGTCGATGCAGTTCTCGAGGAGATAGTGAAGATGGGCGTCCCGAAGAGGGACACAAAGTCCGACCCCATCATGTACATCGCAAGATCGTTCGACGTTAACCGACCAGGCGTCAAGATAAAGGACCTTGTTGGAGGGGTTGTCGGGGGATCCATAGTGCGCGGCGAGTTCAAGATCGGCGACGAGGTGGAGATACGGCCTGGCATCAACACTTCAAAAGACAAGAACAAGAAGGACTCCTACGAGCCGATAATCACCAAGATCGAGTCGCTCTCTGCAGGTAGTGAGAAGCTGCAGAGCGCTATCGCAGGCGGGCTGATTGCCATGGGGACTGAGATGGACCCGTCGTTCACCAAAGCGGATGGGCTCGTGGGGCAGGTGGTCGGGCACGTCGGCAAACTGCCAGAATCCATAAACACGATGACACTCACCTACAGCTCCCTGAATAGGGAGGATCTGCCAAAGCAGGGCTTCAAGCCCAACGAGCCGCTCATTCTCGGAATAGGTACGGGAACGATGATAGGATTCGTGAAGGCTGCGAAGAAGAGCAGCCTCTCGATAGACCTTAAGCACCCTGCATGCATAGACGGGAGCGCCAAGATATCCGTGCTGCGTAACTTCAGCCAGAGATGGAAGCTCTCCGGCTTCGGCACGCTTGCTCACTGATTCTCCGAAAGACCCACTCATATCCGTGGTGGGTGCGAACTACGCTCCGGCAAGATAACCCTCAACAACGATGAGCTCCGTAGCGTCGAGTACCTGTCGATGCAGGAGATACGCGATAAACCGGATGCAGATAAGGACCGCTTTGCAGAATGGACCAGGGAGATCCTGAAATGGCATCTCGGGCTTCCATCCTTGCTCGAGGAGATGCGGGATCCCGGGCGGACGCTACACTAGGGGTCAAAAGATTGGGGCCTGCGGGGGAATGCAGGCCCACGGTTTCTACTGTTGGGGTGATATGATAAGCGTGTTGGTCGCCTTACCAGCATCGAACTTGTAATATACCTTGTGCCCCAGTTGGATTCGCTCAAGTAGACGCATCTTCGCCAGCTTCATCAGCCTAGTGCAGGCGGCATTTCTTCCTTTGTACCCGAGTAGGGCACGCACATCGTCTGCGCATGCCATGCTGTGCGGGCTCGACTGCACGAAATCCAGAATCTTCTTATCGAGTGCAGAGATAGCCACCTCCAACCCGCTCACAGTCGTCTGCTCGAGTTCTTCCTCTTCAGAAAGCTCTCCATCCATCTGTGTCGAGATGTTCTTCACTTGCGCCGTAAGCTTGTTTACCGTGTCAAGGAGCCTGTCGCTCTTGTCGCGTTGATCCATCAGGTATCTCATCAGCGCGTCGGCCGACAGGTGGTCGCCCTCCTTGACATCGTTCTCTACTGGCTTTCCTTGTGTCGAGCGTAATTCAACAAGCTCCTTCTCTATGCGTCGGAGTTCTTGTTCTAAATGTTTGGTCTTATTTTCCATGTCATGCACTTTTTGTGATTTCTTCATGATTCTTCCCATCAATTGTGATTCATCTCCACTCCATTCGTGAAACAATCACGACTGAATCACAAAATAGCTTAATAAGACAAGATATTTAAATGTATCGAATTAGTGGGGACTGGGACATAAGTCAGTCCTTTCCAATCAGTAATAGGTTATGCCATAATCCCTTGCACAGCACAGATGTTCTTATCCTATCGTCGCGCCTCTGCCACACTTTCCATCCGTTTGACTTCTTATC
>JAKAWC010000027.1 GCA_021817125.1 Microcaldota archaeon | reverse complement strand
GTTTCAATAAACCTCTTATACCTAGAGTCGCCTTTCTCTTTCATGGTTGTCGCCAAATAACAACCATGACCGAAGGGTTAAAATCCTTCGGTCTTTATATCAAATAGAGGAATTCTACAGAGCCCAGGAGAGAATATTTATGCTTTGCAATTCTCTTCCTCTTTATGGGTCTGAACAACGCCGTGCAGAAACTTCTTGTAGGCAGGTGGATAGCCGGAGAGGGCGTAGAGGAAGCGATAAGGCGGACAAGGAGGTTCAACGCCAGAGGCATCGAGACGATAATAAACTATCTCGGGGAGGAGTTCAGGGACAAGAGGGAGGTCGACGATGCAGTAGCCACATACCTGAAGCTTATCCGCGCAATAAAAGAGAGTGGAGTAATGGCCGATGTGTCGCTGAAGCTCACACAGCTCGGGCTCCGGATCGACAAGGGAATGGCTGAGCGCAACTATACAAGGATACTCTCGTTCGCGAAGAAGAGCGACGTGTTCGTCTGGATAGACGAGGAGACCTATGGCGATGTGGGGCCAACCATGGCGATTTACAAGAGGTACTGCGGGGGAGGATTTGCAGGTATAACGATACAGTCATCGCTTAGGCGCAGCCTTAATGACATAAGGGGCATACTAAAAGCAAAAGGAGTGGTGCGGCTTGTCAAGGGGGCATACCACGAACCAGAGCAGTCAGGCTTCAACGACCGCGCCGAGATAACCAGGAACTATTACGTGCTGATGGACTACCTCTTCAGGCATGGCAACAAGTTCACTATCGCAACCCATGACCTCAACATTGTGCGGAAGGCGCTTTCGCTGAACAGGAGGTATAACCGCGCTGTCGAGTACGCCATGCTCAACGGAATACGCAACAGCTACGCGATGAGACTCGCTTCGGAGGGCCATACGACGTATATCTATGTGCCGTTCGGCAGGCGCTGGATTGACTACTCTTACAGGCGGATGCGCGAGGCGAGCAACATCAAGCTGTTGCTGCACTCGCTGCTTGAGGACCAGCGCATCTAGCGCTAATCTTTCTAATAACTCAGCTGTATTACATAAAGGTTATATGTGGAGCCTCCTGGGCGACATGCTGCTGTTGAGGACATTGCCGGGTATCCGATACGGGTCAACAAGTGCATAGGCTGCCTCATCTGCCAGGAGGAGTGCCAGGTACCCTGCATAGCGATACTCAAGGCCGACCGCGAGCCAAGGTACATGCCGAAACAGGGACCTATGCGCGTGGAAGAGCCGACCAAGGACACGTTCGAACTGTCTAAGTACACCAAGGTCAGGCCGACGAGGGTCAAGACGAAGGAACCGTGGAGCCACGAGTACGCCTACATCCCGAAGAGGAGGAAGCCGCAGACAGAGGCTCTGGACGAGCCAGACATGAAGTAGTTACTCCACTAAGGGGAACCTCTTGCTCGTGATTAGCCCGCCGAATACGTTGAACTCAGCGTCGTCTGCAGATTCGCAGTTACCTAACCACGCACCGCCGGATATCGTGCCTTTTCCGTGGAGCCGTGAGTTCTGCACTAGGTCATACCTGCCAATAGGCTTGCTTAGGCCTTCCATAAGCATGCCCACCGCTATCTGGCCTATTATCTGCGAACCGTCGAGGACAGATGAGCCGCCGGCTATTATCGCTGCCCCACCTATCTCCGAGTCGCGCACCTCTGCGAAATCAGTGACCACGGCATTGCCGTGCACCTTCGATGCGACGACGCATGCCCTGCCTGATATCTGCGCTCTGCCGGATATGTCTGAGCCAGGGCCGACGGATGCAAATGCCGACAGCATCGCCCTGCCCCTTACCGTTGCGCCATCGACTATCGCGTTGCCCCTAAGTATGGCTTCGTCATCGAGCCTTGACCCGTTTATCGCCTGGGCTAACTGCATCACTATGACCCTAGGACCTACGTAGGTATCTGCGCTTACTGTTGCAGAGGCGGCCACCCAGCCTCCCCCATTGCCGTGCCTATTGAAAGACTGGTGCTGCTCGTTGATATCCAGGTACGTGCTCTTTACGGATATCGGAAGGTCACGCATCTGAAGCAGGTTTGCTACCTGCACAGGAGCAACGCTGGACGCGCTTGACAGTGGCACCGATATGTAATTAATCGCTGCATCGGCCATCTTATCACTCAGACATTGTAGATGCCGCTATAAAAGGATGTTTCCGTATTCGTTTATTGACTCATACTGGAGATTCGCCAGGTTCGGGCATGTCTCCGGAGTACCTATCCTGTTCGTACTGGTTTAGGCTGGGAGGCTTCTTTATCGCAATTATCTCTCTTAGGACCCGCTTTGCGTCATCTGGGCCGTCTACCTGTATGCAGTCCACACCCATCTTCTTGACGGGCCAGTCGTTGCCACCTTCGCGCAACGCATCGCCTATGAATAGTATGTTCTTCATCCCGAACTCGAGCACGTCCATTATCTTCTGTATGCCGTACGCCTTGTCTATCCCCTTGCGCGTCACGTCTATCGAAGTGGTGCCGCCTACGCGGACCTCCAGGTCCGGAATGATTTCCAGCATATGTCCGCGGATGTCCATGCGCTTCGACATGTCAGGGTCCCACTTTGACTTCAGCTCGATCGGCGCCTGCTGGCCCAGCGCCGAGAATGTTATCTGCGTGCCGCGGTCCTCTATTATCTCGCCGAATGTCTTCTCCGGCCTCACGTATCCCGACTTCTTCAACGATATCTCGAAGGCGCGCTTTATCCTGTCCTTCTCATCCTGCGTCAGCGTCTCCTGGTATATCGGGGTCCATGCGCCATCCTTGTAGACGTAGAAGGCTGCGCCGCACGTGGGGAAGAGGTAAAGCCTTGCAAGCCGCTCGGGATACCTCTCCGAGAGCGACTTCACGAAGTTCCTCTGGAATATCTCGTACTTGCCGCCGCTTATCACAGCGATGGGCATGTACTGCAGAAGCTCGAGCATGATCTCCTGCATCTCCGCATCCATCGGCGTCTTGCTCACTGTAAGCGTGCCGTCCAGGTCTGCGACGAGTATCTTCTTCTTGGAATAGTCTATGCTGGGCATACTGACACTAAGCAGCGGATATACTGCTTTTGGAGACTACTTTCTAAAAACGTTGCTGACATATAGCATATGCCCGGAAGGTGAAGTACTCTTATGGCTAAGAAAAGCAGGCATGAACGTTGGCATTTCCCGTGCGAGCTCTTCAGCTACTTCGCCAGCGATGGACTTATCCTCAACGGCTTGCTGGCGCGCTCGAGGAAGGTAAACAAGCGGGTAATCATAAACGTGTTCGGCATGACCTCTGACTTCTTCGCCTCCAACAGGTATCCAGTGTTCCATGATGTCCTAAGAGGTTCGGACACTGACATCTTCTTCGCGAACAACAGGGGGTTCGGCTCTGTCACCAGGTTCAAGCGAAGAAATAAGGAGGATGTGTTTGCAGGAACAGCTCTGGAGAAGTTCGAGGATTGCGTATTCGACATAAAAGGCGCCATGGACCTGCTTGCTAGCCTTGGCTACAAGGACATAATACTGCAGGGACACAGCACAGGTGCGCAGAAGGTCGCTTATTACCAGTACAAACGGAGGGACAGAAGAGTGAAGGGCATCATCCTGCTGAGCCCCAGTGATGATTATAACCTGGCCAAGCGGAACCTGGGGCGTAGGTTTAACAAGGCAGTAAAGCTCGCCAAGACGATGGTGGCGCATCGCAAAGGTCACCTGATGACGCCTGCGTGGATATCCTACTACTCCGCATCGAGATTTTTGAGCTATGCTGACCCGAAGAACGCAGAGGCCAGGCTCTTCGACTATGAGGGGCTGATGCGCGAGTTCTCAAGAATAAGCGTGCCTGTGCTGGCTGTGTTCGGCAGCAGGGAGCAGTGTGCGTCCAAGTCGGTGCGCGAGTGCCTCGACATCCTTAAGCGGAAGACGGGATCCGGAGACTACGAGGGAGTCATCGTGAAGGGCGGCGACCACTCGTTCAGGCGCAGAGAGGAGGAGCTGGCTCTCTTGATTGCCGGATGGTCCTCTCGCGTCTGCCCTTAGTGTAGAGAACTCCGGTGATCTTGCCTATGCGCAGCGTGTATGTCTTGAACTTCATATTAGCACCACTTGCACTGGGTTTCATTCTCGGTATAGGTGGATTCTCAGACAAAACATTTAAATACACTGAAGTTCACTATCATAGCCATTCGGAGTGCAGACATGGAAGTGCAAAGGCAGATGCAAAGGGAAGTTGCTGTTTCTGTCAGCCTTGGCGTCACAACGAAGAAGTGCACTACGACCACATGCCATGTTAAGCATGGCGGAATGGCCGCATAAATAAAGAATAAGGTGTTTATGTGGTACGTTCCTCCGTCTATAGTATAGCTTACGCTGAATCCTTTGCCCCTCTTAGCCCAGGCTCTTATCTGCGCAATACCGCTGGGCAAGAGGCAGGGATTCCTTACGCTGGTGAATTTTATGGCAAATAAACTAGAATCTAGCGGAGCGTCGCCTTACGGCGAAGCAATACTGGGAAGATTTGATGCTGGGGGCCCTTTCGCTGAGGCGAGGAGGCCATCCAGCAGTGTCAGGCGACCGCCTTCGAAGCGGCAGGAGGGAGCAGATGCAACGAAAAGAAGGGATAACCCAGGCTTGGTAGCCACCCTTGAGGCCATTGCAGGAGGAATGCCGCTGTTTTATGGGAAGGGCGCTCTCCGGCTAATCAGTTTTAGCGATTCGGGAAGTAAGAAAGGGCTTCCCCTGTCGCAGGTCAGGGCTATCGACGGCGCAAGAAAGTTCGAACAGCTGAAAAAGGGCGGGGCTATACCCCAGTCCTGGGCCCTCACGGGCTCGGCGTTGGTATCGGTGTATGCGGTCGATGACATCAAGATCTTCTTTGAGGTCAATATGGGCGGGCGAGGAAGGCATTACATCGGGATCGGAAGCCCGGTCGAACATCTCAGGCTAATGACACAGGGCGCCGATGGAGCCCTCCAGCCAAACAGGGTCACCTCGATAACGGTTCTGAGTGGGCCATGCCTCTTCAGCGTTGGCGGCGCGAACGCAGTCATGGAAGACGGCAGGAGGCTGCCGCTGACCGATCCGCACTCGCAGCCGAGCGGAAGGATAGTCGGGGTTGAGGCTACGCCAGCATTCACGTACTACGAGGAAGAGAGCGTCGCAAGGGTCACCGCGGCGATAAGGGAGTACGCGCGGAGCATGCCGGTTCGCAGGTTTGCAATCAACCTGCCAAGAATCGAGTACTATCTTTACGCCCTTGACATTTACAACAGCGGTGCGATGCCCAGTGACGTTGCGCTGCGGTGGTTTGAGATGGTAGATGGGAGAGCAGATAGGATAGCGGAGATGCAGCGCGGCTCGGTCGGCAAGAACGCATTGGGGGCGCAGGTCGAGGTGGGCTCGGCCTCGCCCCTAGAGCCCGTAGGGGCGATGGTGAGGGAGCGCGTGAGGCGCGGCGAGCAGATACCCTTGCAGCTCGTCCTGGACGCCTTGGAGAGGTCGAACGATGCATGGCGCATGGCATTTGGCGTGATAAGGAACCAGGAGGGCGATGCCTTGCGTATCCCACAGTCATTTGAAGAGCTCAATTACCTGAGCTACGCTGTCGCAGAGCTGACGGCCACGCCGTTCGGGGATAGGAATGCGCTTACGGTGGCGATAGAGAACCCGGAGGAGTTCCAGATACTGGAGCTTGCCAAATCGATAGCAGGGGAGAGCATGAAGCAGGGGTTGAGGCTGGGCGCGAATGTCATGGGACTGTACCCGTTCCCGCAGACGCTGGATGCCGCCCAGCACTCCGAGGCAGGCGTAGACGCCAGGCCCTATTACAGCCTGTTTGCGCCGGATGAAGAGGCGCGGAATAGGATACGCGCGACATACCAGCCGGACGACGGGTTTAAAGGGGTGCAGCGGGACTGATATGTGGTATCGATGACGCTCAAGTTGACCCCGGAAATCGTCAAGAGGATGCTGGTAGGCTCGTCCATCTACTCTACAGGAGGGGGCTTTGAGTTAGGCTCACAGAGAAAGATGTTCAGCGCGCTCTTCGACAAGAAGGCGCGCCTGGAACTTGTCTCGATAGACGAGCTTGGCGATGATGATTACGTCTGCACCGCTTACGGAGTAGGCTCCACCTCGAACACCGACTTCGACCTGTCGGAGGCGATGAACATAGGATTAAGGAGGCTTGAGGAGATTACAGGGAAGCGGTTCAAGGCGATCTTCGCAGGTGAGACGAACATAGACATTCTTGCATTCCAGGCCGCCAGCGGTCTGAACTTGCCGGTGCTTGACGGAGACTGCACTGGGGGAAGGGCTGTGCCAGAGATAACATTCGACAATTTCCTGGTCGCAGGGATATCACTGCTCCCTTCGGTTGTCGTGGACATGAAGGGGAACATCACGATAGTGCGGGGGGACCTTACTGGAGAAGAGATTGAGAGGAGGATAAGAAAGATTGCCGTTGATGCTGGAACCTCCATCGCTGTGCTGGACCACTCCATAAGCGTGAGGGACGCCAGGAAGGTGCTTACCCTGGGTATCTTCGAGCGGGCAATAAAGGCAGGGGAGTTCATCGAGAAGAACAGGGGCAATGGGGATGTGGTGGATCTGCTTGCGAAGAGAATCGGTGCAAGGAAGGTCATTGAGGGCAGGATCACTAAGGTCTCGTTCAAAGATTCTGGAGGGTTCCTGGAGAGTAGGTACACCGTCAGCGATGGCAAAGACATGGCGGAGGTCTACGTGAAGAACGAGAATATCATCCTCTGGCTCAACGGGAGGATGGATGTGGAACCGCCTGACAGCATCATAACCGTGGACAAGGAGAGGATGGTGGGCGTGCACAATAGCAGGATACGGAAGGGAGTGGAGGTGGCGGTTCTCGCACTGGAGGCAACAGAGCTGTGGAGAAGTCCTAGAGCGAGGAATGCATTCTCGAAGAAGTCGTTCGGTCTCTAGGATGGATTGCTTTTCGATAAAGATATCCATAAGCGTGATAGAGACCATGGGCTACTTCTAAGTCATAACCAAGGAGCTGGCGCGGAGGGGCATAAGCATAGTGGGGATCATCTCCACGCTGACGGAGCTGACGTTCATACTTAAAAGAACCTCGTTCTTCCAGACCGAAGGTCCTTGAGCCTTAGAAAGTCTGAGAATATAACAACCGGGCACAGTGTAGAGTTTAGTGCAGGTAAAAACATGAGACAAATACGATAGAGATCTAGATCTACTGATTCTAACATAAATCATGAAGGTTGTTGGTGAGTTTAATTATAGACACGCAAAAGAGTTACTTCTGGCATTGCAACCAGCACTATATGATGAGATTATAGAACTGCTGAGCTCGGAGGATAATAAATTAAATTTGGGTGCGGCTTCTTCTGATAATACACAACGACAACTATCAACACAGATCCAAAAATGGTTCGAACATAGAGGCTACACTAAAGAAAAGCACTGCTTCTCTCAGAGTGTAAAAGACCTGAAATATGATTTAGTTAAAGACAATATTCCGATAGAAATTGAAATTGGACATGAGAGGCTAGTTTATGCTGACTTTTTCAAGTTTTTAACAGATTATACAAATGAAGCTATACCTTTGGGCGTAATGATTGTAGCTGCTGAGCCGAAGAAGTTTGGGCACATATGGCACAACTCCTTAGATAGTACTAAAAAGAAAATTTTGGCGATAGGTTCCACTTATTTAGTCCCAGTCTTAGTTATAGCAGTTAATCCGTAGTTGTTTCTGATTATAGCTTTCCTTGAAAGTTTTACAACACTTTCGGTGCAGAG
The DNA here is from genome assembly GCA_021817125.1 of Microcaldota archaeon. Classification (GTDB taxonomy): domain Archaea; phylum Micrarchaeota; class Micrarchaeia; order Micrarchaeales; family CABMGC01; genus JAKAWC01. Next base: position 83 of record JAKAWC010000027.1, on the reverse strand, counting down.
AGCAGCGCCTCCATAGGTATCAATGGCGCGATTCTCCTTATCGTTTCGGACGTCATAGACTTTACGAACCGGTCGATTGCAAA
>JAKAWC010000006.1 GCA_021817125.1 Microcaldota archaeon | reverse complement strand
TCTTGTCCATTCGCGCTAAAGTACAATGTGCTCCCCACATACACGCGTGGCACAAATGTCGTGATGAATTACTCTGTGTGGACTCCATCTCAGTGCACCATAAACGGTCTCTCAGGAAAGTTCATACTGAAGTACAAGCCCACAGGAAACACGGTGCTCGCGCAGAACGAGGTCGTCAATTCGGTGACGCAGGTATCGGGCAACACCCTCTACTACATAACCGTATCCAACACGCTCCCCATGCAGCTGGGCAACTACACTGCCAACCTGACATTCAACAACTTTATGTACACCAACTCGAGCGTGAAGACATACGACCTCATCGCGCCGGCGAACGTGCAGGTCTCGAACTTCACATCCGCTCCATCCGGCACCGTGACGCAGAACGCCGCGATAACGTTCCACTCCACCCTCTTCGACAACGGCTCCCTCGCGGCCACGAACGTCATAGTCTACATAAATATCACTGGGCCCTCGAATACGCTGATAACGCAGTCCGTGCCGAGCATGTCTCCCCTGACATACCAGTACATGGCGATATCCTCAGGCTCTGTTACTGGCACCTCTGGCACGTACACCGCAAAAGAGTATGCGACCTTCGTATCGAACACGGTCGTCGAGACCTCGAACAACGTGACACTGCAGTATACTGTGGTTGCGCCATCCCCATCCAGCCCCCCGAGCAGCTCCGGTCCGCCTCCTTCGACGCCGCCTGTAGTGCCTGTCCCTGGACTTTCCATCACAACGGTTCCGCTGCTCATGGTTCTGGTCTCCGGGCAGCAGTACGCCGCATATCTGGGTCTGCAGAACACGGCGACGAACACCGAGGTGATAAACGTCAGCGTTCCCTCTGACTATTCAAATCTGCTGCAACTGTCTACGAACAGCCTGAGTCTGCCATCCGGACAGGCTGCGAACATAGGGCTGCTATTCAGCTCTGCGGGTGTTCCAGCTGGCACCTACATAATCCCTCTGACCGTGTCGGCTGGCATATCCGGGGCCAAGCCCGCATCGCAGACAGAGTATCTGACATTCACCGTCATGATGCCGTCATCAGCCTCCTCACCTACGCTTACGAACGAGTTCACGCTCACCAACTCCACGACAGCGGCTACTGGCATCATAACTATAAGGAGTCCATCGAACGCGTCGCTGGACAACGCGACAGCGTCACTCTTCGTACCTCTGGATGCTGTCGCAAACGGCGGGCACATAATCGCGTACGGTCTTCCATCAAAGGTCGTCTCTGTGCAGGGCGGGTTTATGCTTTACTGGACAGTTCCGTACCTGCCGCCAGGGCAAGTTGTATACGCATACTACTCCATCTCCAAAGTGCTTAGCCAGGTGACGCTCATGCAGGCGCGCACCTCCATGGTGCTGCAATCGGCGCCGGCTGCGCAGTCCATCCTCAAGGTGGTCAACATAGAGCTGCCCACGTTCTACACCAACACCACAAACGAGATAGACGTCTACTCGCTCTACACCGGTACGGCGCAGCAGCCGGTCTCGTTCATCCTGAGCGGTCCTTCTGACCTGACCGTATACAACTCCGCGCAGACCACAAACGCGACCCCGAACCAGCTGCTGTTCACGAAGTTCCTGATAGGCCCGGTCCCCATGTCAGAGACGCTGCTCTTCACTCTGTACGTGGCGACAGGGGGCGCCAACTACAGTTACTCCCTGCCCGTACTGGTCGTGCCGAGGCAACTCTTCTCCGCCACTACTATTTCTCCAGCGCCCGCCTTCCCACTAGGCACCGCCAATCTGGTAGAGATAGGGGGCACAGTGCTGTTCTTAATACTTGTCATCCTATCCCTAATCGCGATCAGGCGTTCCCTCGGAAAGCCGCACTACGACAAAGACCGCGCAGAGCATCTCGTGCGCATGAGGGAGCAGATACGGCGAAGCGGTGGCAATGAGTAAGCTGTATGCTATACGGATATCGTCGCAGAAGGGCGGAGTCGGCAAGACGGTAGTGGCCGTGAACCTGGCTGTCGCGCTGAAGCAGGCAGGCTACAAGGTGCTCCTCGTCGACGCAGACACCGCCAACCCATCGATAGGCTTCCATCTCGGCATAGATGAGGTCAACATCGGGCTCAAGGAGGTCCTCGACGGGAAGGCATCCATAAGGAACGCCGTAGTCATACACAACCCCACCGGTCTGCACGTGCTTCCCGGCACCGTGACTGCGAGATCGTACGTAGCGAGTACGGAGCAGCTCAAGAGGTTTCACGCGCAGATGGATAAAGTGTCGTACGATTTCATGATAGTGGACACCTCTCCAGGCTACTTCAATCCGGAGCTGTCCAGGATATACGACGAGGCACTCATCCTGTCCACACCGGACATGTCATCCGCGGCGAGCGCGATGAGGCTTGCAAAAGTATACGACGACCACCATATAAAGCACAACCTCTCGCTGAACCTCGTGAAAAACAAGAGGTACGAGCTCCACATAGACGAGATAGAGGAGCTCTACGAGGGCAAGGCTCTCGCATCCCTGCCGTTCGACGAGAAAGTGCCGATAAGCGTTGCAGAGCACATACCCGCATACCTGCTGGACAAGAGGACCCCGTTCTCAAAAGGGCTGAGGCAGCTGGCGCACAACTACGCATCCAGGATCGACGCCCTGCCGAACGAGCCACGGTTCGGAGAGCGCGCAGGGATACTCGGCTGGCTGCTCAGGCTCTTCGGCCTCTAGCTGGCGAAACACATATAATACTCGATTGCATTAAGTCTCACGCCTGCAGATGCCTGGTGCCGATTGATGAACTCCCCTCCGTTTGGAATAATAGTATCCTCCCAGAAGGGCGGCGTAGGCAAGACCACCATAACATCGAACCTCGCTGTAGCGCTGCAGCAGGAGGGCTATAGCATCCTGATAATCGATGCCGATTACACCAATCCTGCGATAGCCTTCCACCTCGGCCTCCCATCCACTGGCAGCAAAAAGCTGATGGACTATAAGCGGGGGACGAAACTGAAGAACATACTGCAGGTGCACCAGCCCACCGGCGTGCACGTGATAACCGCAAGGCACAGCGGCAGGCCCGCGGCACTGCTACCAAGCGCCATAAACGTGTACAAGGCGGTGATGATCGGTGACTACGATTTTATTATAGTAGACACGCCTCCCGGCTTCTTCCCCGTGGCGGTCTGGAAGTATTTCGGGCGCAGGTTACCTAACATTTATGCCTTCATAGTCACAGTTCCATTCCTCCCATCATACGCGAGCGCATCGAAGCTCGCGAAGCTTTACGACAGTGTGCACATAAAGCACGGCCTGGTGGTCAACAGGATAAAGGGGAAGAGGTTCGAGCAGAGCGTGGGCGACATAGTCTCCACCGTGGGCGACGAGCTCGCCGCTCAGTTGCCGGAGGACGACGCGGTGGAGATAGGCGTCTCGGAACACATACCCGCATACCTGCTCCAGCGAAGGGCACCCTTCTCAAGGGGCATAGCAAGGCTTGCGCAGCGCTGCATCCAGATATCCGGCAGATCGGGTGCGGGGAAGGTACAGGAAGGGAGGCGCGGGTCCTGGCTCAGGGAACTCTTTAAAAGGCTGTTTGGGGGATAATAAGATACATAGCGTGCTGCGATGGCATTCAGGAGCTTTACAGGAATCGCGTTACTGCTAGCCTTGGGCATCCTGTTGTCCATATCTGCACAGCAGCCACACCTTCAGGTGCCCATGCAGGCGACGCTAAGCTCGTCGAGCACTACGCTCTCCACAATATCGACGGCGTCTACTACCGTATCCACAGAATCCACCACTATCTCCACGGTGTCCACCATCTCGACGCTCTCCACGATAGTGTCGACCTTGTCGACCACCGTCTCTACGTTATCTACAGCATCGACCCTCTCGACATCAATGTCTACTGTATCCACTGTCTCGACGCTCTCCACCCTCCCGACCAGCGCTTCCACAGTGTCGACCGTGTCTACAGCGTCTACGGTATCCACACTCTCCACGGCGCTCTCGACTATCTCCACCCTCTCGACCCTCTCGACAACGCTCTCCACGATGTCCACGCTCTCCACCGCATCCACTACACTCTCGACGCTCTCAACATCGGTATCAACGGCGTCCACGCTATCGACATCCGTGTCGAGCGTATCCACAGAATCCACGCTCTCCACTACCTCTTCCACGCTATCAACTACGGCATCTACGATGTCCACGCTCTCCACCGCATCGTCTACAGTATCAACTGTGTCAACGCTCTCTACATCGTCCACCGCATCAACGCTCTCAGCATCATCCACTGTGTCCACGGCGTCCACCACGCTCAGCACGTCGATGACATCGTCGGTGTCAACGCTTACCACGACCACCATCCTGGTGTCGAATGCAAACATGTCAAACGTGGCGCTGGCGTACTCGAACGGCCACGCATTTGGCACCGTAAATGCGAGAGGCCGCGCCGTGCACATCGGGCTCGTAGACTCGCCGCTGACAGGGATGACGGCATACCTTAAGGCGGGGGTGGTATTCAACATGACCATCACGAATCAGTCGAACATGCCCAGCCAGGCGGCAAAACTGTTCTCGTCGACGTTCAGCGTGCGCAACACCTACAACAACAGGCCGACGCTTGAGTACATACAGATAAACGACACCGTACTGGGCACGAACCAGAGCGTAGATCCATACCTCCAGAACGTCACCTACAACTTCTCCGTGTCCAAGTCTGCGCTCCTGGCGAGGGGAATAGACCCACGCAGCATAACGGTGATGAAATTTGTGAACAACAACTGGCAGGCACTCCCAACAAAATACCTAGGCGGAGACGCGACATCGTACAATTTCTCTGCGATATCAGACTCCCTCTCGACTTACGCAATAAGCTACACCGCCGACAACACGATAAACACGTGCACGACCGCTGGTAATGTATGCAACGTGACCAAGGTTACCATGCCAAGCGGATTCTACGATTACTACTACACCGGCGCCGCAGAGATAGGGTTCTCCAATGTGAGCTTCGTGAACACGGCTCCGGTGACTGCCCTGGACGATTATGGCATCTCAGGTTACAGCAGCGGCGGCGGAACGAATCCCAACGGCACCTATGCGGGGCACACTGTAAACTCCATAGGCAGCCACACGGACATAACACCTAGCGCCGCCGGCGACGCCGAGGGAATTATAGCAGGCATAGGCGCGAACCTCCTCTTTTCAGATGGTACGCTATGGTCCTATTCCGGCAACGGCGTTGCTGCAGGAACGTACACCTATACCTATAACGTCGTCAAGCCCGGATCTTTCACAATAATCGACATGGGCGACAGCTGCGGCTTCACGTGCGGCTGGACGTCCACGTCCATACCTCCGTCATGCACCTATGCTATCAACGCACCGTCTGCCGTGCGCTACATGCAGCTACTGCAGGCGGTATGCCAGAACCAGGCCGTAGGCACATACAATATGACGATGGTCGACGCGAGCGGCAAGAACGGTCAGATAGCCGCCGCATACGTCTGGGCGCCATACAATGTCGTTCTCGACGATAATCCATCAACCGCAGGCAACATAATAATCGGCAGCCAGAGCTATACGAATGCCCAGACAGCCAACCTCTTAGGCACCGGAAGCATAACCGCAAACGCGATGCACGGCTATGTATTCGACCACTGGACAGTCAGCAATTCAATAACCCTGCAGATAGACAACATCTCTTCCCCCAACGCAAACCTGAGTGTGGCAGGTGCCGGCACGGTGACCGCATACTACTCTGTCGCAAACACCGTGACACACTTTACAGAAACAGGCCTGCCTGTGGGTGCCGACTGGCAGGTCACGTACCATGTCGTCACCAACAGCTCCACGACGAATACGATAAGCTTCCTGACAAACCCCGGCAACTTCTTCTTCAACATACCCGACGTCACCTCTGGCACCACAGTATACTCTCCGACAGTGCCACAGGGCAACTTCCTTGCAGGCGGCACGAAGAGCATCACTTTCATATCGTCCCCGCTCCTCAAGATCCAGTTCAATCCCACATTTGCATTCGTCGACGATAACATCACCGCCACAGCGCAACCCACGACGGGCAGCATAGAAATAGAGATAAACGGCGTGGTGAAGGCGGGCCCTGTAACGAACACGGTGACCTACGATGCGAACACGCTCACGGCCGGCACATACACCATAGAATCTAACGACATAACTAGCGGCGCAACCCAGTCTGCAAAGCTCCATGTGAACAATCCTCCTGCGAACATAGACTGGCTCGTGCCCGTAAACCTCATACTGCCGTCCATAACCTACTCCACAAACACGGTGCTGTCCAGCGATATCTTCTGCGGCAACCTGACGATCGGCAGCGCAGTGACGCTCACCACTAACGGATACAGCATAATCTGCGCGGGCAAGGTCACGAACAACGGCAACATAATAACCGGAACGCTGGCGAACGGCGGTGCGGGCGGCTCTGGGGGCGTGGGCTCGCCTGGCGGCGCTGTGCCAAACTCCTACGCGGGCTCCGGGGCAGGAGGGGGCGGCGACGACTCAGGTAAGACGGCTGCAGGAGGAAATGGCGGCGCCACGCTTGCAGCAGGCGGCGCAGGCGGAGGTTTCAACGCCGCAGGAGGAGTAGGCGCTTCGCCGGCAGCGCCGTCTCCGATAACCAACGCGAATGTAATCTACTGGTACGAGAACGGCATCCAGAACTACCTATCAGGGGCAGGAGGAGGCGGCGGCGCAGCAGAAGGTCACGGCGACACAGGCGGCTCAGGGGGAGGCGGAGGTGAAGGCATACTTATAGAAGCCAATACCCTAATAGCGGGCAAGATAATTACGAGCGGCTCAGGCGGAGGCGCCATTACCGGAACTGCCGGCGGAGGAGGCGGAGGAGGCGGAGGAGCGATACTGCTCGCCTATGGCTCAGGCGGCCTGACGACAGGCACGTACACCGATGCCGGAGGCACTGGGAGCGCAGGCTCAGGCACAGATCCTGGCGGTAACGGCGGTAGCGGTAACGTCATAACCTACCAGTACTCCTCTCCCCCGATACCCGTGGTGCACACGCCAGCCGAGCAGATGCTCGCCGTCAACAGCATAGCGTACAAGACGCACGAGAACACATCCATGAACAACGTGGAGTTCTTCTACGCCAACGGAACCATAATGCCTTCATGGTTCGAGGGCAACGTGCTCAGCGAGACGCAGAACACGATGCTCTCCACCAGCGGCAACAACATCTTCTGGCTCAACCTGTCGCATGGCTATCTTGGGCTCACAGGTCTCACAGTGTACATGGGCTTCTCCGGAAACGAGTTCGGTGGCAACTACATAAGCTTCCTGTCCAACACGGTTACCGGTGAATCGCCGATACTATCCGCAACATATGCGCAGTACGACGACGGCGTGGGCGTCTTCCCATACTACCAGGCGTGGGGCGGCCTGAGCGCCCTGCCGAGCAACTGGATCGCCGCAGGCACGAACATAGTCTTTAACGGCAACAGCCTAGAGATAGCGGCGCCTGGCCTGACCAAGGAGAACGTTACAGGCACGATCGGCGTGCCTGTCAACATCATACCACTGGCACTAGACTCTGCGATAGCTATGGGCAACCTCTCCAGCTCGAGCCACGCAAGGCAGTGGGGGTTCACCCTAGCATCGCAGTCCGCGACCGTAGGCAACTACTCGTACGACCTCACCGATGGCTGCACAGCGGGCGTGCTGCAGTACGAGAACTTCACCTCTGCGACGTCATGCCAGGGCACCGCGACAGTGGGCGAGGTCACAGGGCTGGCGGTCTACACCGGCATAGTACCGTTCATGGACAACATGTCCGGAGAGCTCAACTACTTTACACACATGGCAAGCGCAAAGTTCCTGAGCGTGCTGAACTTCTCCAGGCTCATATACGGCGTGATCGGTTCATCCGCAGACATATATTGGACAAGGGTAAGGTTCTACAACTACACCGCGCCGACCGTGCAGTTCGCATCCCTAGAAACCGTGCGCAAGCTCACCGTCTTCATAGAGACCGGCCTGACGAGTGGGCAGGCATGGAATGTCATATACGACGGGGTCAATGGCACATCCACCACCAATACTATAATATTCTATACCGATCCTGGTAACTACAGCTTCACGGTCAACACAATCGCAGGCTTCACCGACTCGCCAGCATCGGGCAAGGACCCCACCAACAACACAGAGACCATAACCTTCACGTCCACGTCCATATCGTGCACGATATCCATAACGCCGACGAACTCCCTCGCGTTCGGGACGCTCAATGGCGGCAAGTCGACGAACACGGACGTCGCGGTCACGGACAACAACCTAGGGGCGACCAATACCTATGCCTGGGTCTCTGGCGGGAACTGGCTACTCGGTGGAAGCTTCGGCTTCGGCGTGTCCAACACGATGTGGGATACAGCGTCGCAGATCACTTTCACAGGGACACCGCTCACCCTTACCGCAACGAACACCAACATACCCGTAGCGTCGAGCGGTTCGAACAGCATCTACTTCGGGGTCCAGGTGCCGAGCACCACCTCTGCGGGTACGTACAACCAGCTGATAACCGTGACAAACGTGTGCTGATGGTGTCGCGTCGCATTCCATACCCTTGTGCAGGATACTGGAAGTTAGGCGCAAAGCTTTTAAATCAGTGATGTCTACACTACTACAAATGGGATTTCAATGTACAAGGAGAATAAAGCGGTCAACCTACTGACTACGCTGGCGACATTCGCCCTTGTGTTTACGGGATTGCTAGCAATAGCTGTAGACCTAGGCCCTGCGCTGAGCGCAAACCAGTCGAACTCGGTCAACGCAAACGTCGTAGTGGCATCAAGCTGCCAGGTAAGCCTGAGCCCTACTGCGATAGCATTCAACGCACTCGACCCGGGTGCGAGCGACAACACCAACGTGGTAGTCACTGACACGAACACGGGCAACCTGCAGGACTGGATATGGCTCTATGGAGGCAACTGGCTCCTCGGCGCAAGTTTTGGCTTTTCGGGAACGAATACAGACTGGGCCAATACCATCCAGTCTTCGTTTACGGGCACTCCGCTTAGCAACACTATCGCAATCAATACGCTTATAGGGCAGGCGGCAGGCAACGCCAACGATGTCTACTTCGGAGTAACCATACCAAACGGACAGGCAGCAGGAACTTACAACCAGGTAATCACGTTCCTGAACGTGTGCTGAGGTGACGAACATGGCAATAAAAACAAACAACAAAAAAATCATGAACCTGTTCATCGTCACAGCTGCATTCGCAGCTATGTTCGCCGGACTTATCGCGCTGAACGTATACTTGTCACCTGCGCTCTCTGCAAACACACAGGAGAACCTCAACGCCAATGTGGTAGTCAGCTCCACCTGCGAGATAGGATTGAACACCGGAGTAATAAACTTCGGGAGCCTTAACGGAGGCCAGTCCACAAACACCAACTCGTTGGTGACGGACACGAACAACGGCAACGCCAACACTTACCTATGGGTATATGGAGGCAACTGGATCGCCGGAGTCACCAACTTCGGAGTGTCCAACACCCTATGGGACCGAACTTCTGACTCGTCTTTCATAGGTAATGCGCTAACGCTGACTCCGGCCAACACCGCCGAATACATACCAACGACTGCCAGCAACAATATCTACTTCGGAGTGCAGATACCCAGCGCCCAGGCGGCAGCGACCTACAACCAGCTAATAACCATTCTGAACACCTGCTGACGGGGCAGCCGTATAAAATAGAGGGAACCCGATGCGCATAACACCTTTCTTGATTAGTGTTATTTTCTTGTCCGTACTTTTGAGCACGGTCCACGCACAGAATCTCGGTGAGCGTGGAGGGGGGCTCTTATTCAATGTCTCGCTCGGCACGACTTCTGCCCCAGACAACTGGACGGTCTCAGACGGGGGAAGCGCACCGATAAACTTCAGGATAGTCCTCCCTACTTTCACCCAGATCCCGTACAACCTCACCCCGATAGTGAACATAACGCCCATGAATGGCACGCTTGCGCCGGGTCAGCAATTACAGTTGCAGGTCAGGGTGACCATGCCATCCAACGACTCGCCAGGCCTGAAGTGGGACAACATCGCCCAGATTATCGCTGTGCCTGCCAATCAGGGTCCTGGTGCGACTGTCGAAGGGGGTCTCGGAAAAGAGATAATAATCTACTCGAAAGCACCTCCGCCAAGCCCGTGGCCGATTGTCATCGAAGTGCTCGTAATACTAGTGGCCATAGCGCTCGTCATATTCGGGATAAGTTCGTACTACTTATACAAGGTCAGGCCTAACCGCGCTAAGGCATTGCGCGGCGCAAAGGCACCGGTCAGGGGACGCTCGGCAAGAGGCAGCGCCGCCGCCCGCGCCCGCTCACAAACCGACGTCGAGCGCGAGCTCGCAAAGACCAAAGCAGAGCTGAGGCGCCTGAAGACCGCAAAGGCGAGGGCGAGGACTAAGACAAAGGCGAGGCGCACCCCTAAGAAGGCCCGAAGGAGATAGCCCGCAGGGCTCTCCGGCCGATGCCTGGCGCAAGATTTATATACTTCTTAGTCTATATTAAGAATAGTCTAAGTCTAGACTATCTGGTCTTATGCCATGGGATATTGATAAGGGCATTGGGGGCTATTTTGACAGCGCATTCAGGCGAGGCATAGCCAAGGTCATAATCCTAAACTATCTCGCGAAGCACAAGTCCCATCCGTACGCGATACTCAAGGGGCTGAAGAAGGTCCCGTCTCCAGCCATAGCCCGCCTCTCCAAGAGCGACATCTACAACATCATCTCCTCGCTGGAGAACGAAGGATACATCACCAGCAGGGTACTGCTCTCTGGCGCGAAGGCGAAGAAGATATACACGGTCACGGCGAAGGGAGGCAAGGTAGCACACAACTCAAAGAGGATACTTCTGCGCCACATACTTGCGATGAAGAACCTGGTCAAGGAGGAGTTCAATGAGTGATCACAGCAATGCAATAGAGATAGACCACCTCACGAAGAGGTTCGGCTCACTCGTAGCGGTCAACAACGTCTCCCTTGGCATAAAGAAAGGGGAGATATTCGGCCTGCTCGGTCCAAACGGGGCGGGTAAGAGCACGATAATAAACATCCTGCTGAGCCTCCTCGATCCGACGTCAGGGAAGGCATACATACAGGGCATAGACATGGCAAAGGAGCCGAACAAGGCAAAGCTGCACATAGGGCTGGTGGCACAGGAGACTGTCGTGGAGAGCGAGCTCACGGGCGAGCAGAACCTCCAGCTCTTCGGTCGCCTCTATCAGATGAGCGAGGATGACATAAAGAAGCGCATCGAGGCGATGCTCGACCTTTCGGAGCTGCAGGGTTTCCGGAAGGCGTATGCCGGCACGTATTCCGGAGGGATGCAGCGAAGGCTTGCGATAAGCAAGGCGCTCATGCACAGCCCTTCGATACTCATACTGGATGAGCCGACAACCGGTCTTGACATACAGAACAGGACCAAGATATGGGATCTCCTAAGGGAGATAAACGAGAAGCAGCAGGTCACCATCCTGATGACTACACAGTATCTGGAGGAGGCGGATTTCCTGTGCAACAGGATAGGCATAATCGACCACGGCAAGATCATGGGGCTCGGCACTCCGTCGCAGTTGAAGCAGAGCATAGGCGAAGGCGAGCTGATAGAGGTCAGTGCTGAGAAGGAAAACCTCAAGGCGATCATTGCCACCATAAAGGAAGCCACCGGAAAGGATGCAAGGGTAGCCGGGGAGCACGTCACTGTCACTGTGCAGTCGAACGCCCCAAAACACCTGGAGAAGATACTCGATATGCTGAACAAGAGAAAGGTAACGTTCTCCAGCGTGAGCATACACGCACCAACGCTCGACGACGTCTTCCTCAAGCTGACTGGAGGGTCGCTCAGGGATACGCAGCAACAGGAGACCTCAGCCCTTACAAAGATGAAGCTGGGGATGGGGAAGTGATGCGATGGGCGTGCTAAGAGACACATACACATTGTTCATAAGGGAGATGCTCATCTTCAAGAAGAACCTGAGGGTGAACGTTATAAGGTCCATAATCTTCCCGATAGTCCTCATACTGCTGCTTGGAAACATAGGCAACGCGCCACTGGGCGTGCCGATAGCCGTCGTTAATTACGCCAATAATCCCGCCTCGCTGCAGTTCGTCAGTGCTGTCTCCAAAAGCAATGCGGTATCGGTCTACGCACTGACCACGCAGGACGCTGCCATGCAGATGCTCGCTGAAGGGCAGGTGACGATAGTAGCCGTCATCTCGCCGACGTTTGGAACGGCGGGCAGCGCCGTGCCCGGGGTGACTCTATATGTAGACGCATCATCGCCGTTAGCGTCCGGGACATCCATAGCGGTCATACAGAATGCGGCAGCGTCGCTGAACAGCAGGGTAACTACCTCCTCGGTCGGCAGCAGCCTGCAGTCGTCTGGCACAAGCGTAGTCACGAACAGCGTATATGGCGCATCGAGCAACTACAAGTCGTTCCTCATCGCCGGCATAATAATCATGGTCACCGCATTCGGTTCCATATGGGGCGGCGGTCTCTCGATGCTTACAGACAGGCAGTTGGGCAACCTCAAGGCGTTCATGGCGACTCCGATAAGCAACAGCGCCATACTCATGGCTAAAGTGGTGTCGGGGACCCTCCAATCGGTGATTTATGGCATCCTGGCATTCGGGATAGGCATCCTTGACGGCGGCACCGTCGCATCCGGCATAGCCGGCATGCCCATAATCCTATGGTTCATGCTTCTCGCCGCCCTCGGCTTCAGCTCGCTGGCAGCCGCAATCGCATCAAGGATAAGCAAGATGGAGGTCTACATGGTGGCCAGCATGAGCATAGTCATGCCGCAATACTTCCTTGCCGGAGCGTTCTTCCCTACAGCCACGCTTCCCGCCATAATACGGCCATTTGGGACGTACAATCCGCTGACGTTCGCGATAGATGGGGTAAGGTCCCTGATGCTGAAGGGGACGATACCTTTCCAGTCGTTCCTTGTCGATACCACCGCAATGCTCATATTCACAGGGCTGATGGTGGCTCTCAGCATAATCATGTTCAAGAAAGCAAAATAGTGGTAGAAATGAAAAACGCAATGTTGGTATGTACGATTCTGCTCCTGATGGGCAGCATCGCAAGCGCGCAGGCAACTGCACTCTCGCTGCTGAATCCGAACGTCGCCCCGAACCCGGTGGTGGCTGGCGGAAGGGCAACGATATCCTTTGAGCTGTACAATTCGTACAGTGCATCACTGAGCAATGCAGACATACAGCTCACGGGCTCGTATCCGTTGCTCAACTTCTCTCCCTCATCGTCCTACCTGATAGGCACTGTCGGGCAGGGAGTCTACTCTGCAGGGGGATCATATTTCGTCTACAATCTGACAATCCCAAAGACAGCGCCGTCGGGTCAGTACACCCTTGACGTGCTCGCGACCTACCAGACGACGACTACCCTCAATACAGCATCGGGCTCGGAGACCGAGACCGTAAGCGAGCAGGAAGAGATGCCGATAAGCATCTACGTGCACGGCATACCTGCAATATCCATCACGGCCACGCCAAGCGCGGTGACTCCAGGCGGCCAGTTCACGCTGCAGGCATCCATATCCAATTCGGGGTACGGCCAGGCGAGGAATATAACAGTCACTTTCCTGAACACCCCAAACTTCACGTCTATCGGCGGCGCAACCACATCCATCGGTCTGCTGCAAGTATCTGGAGCGACGCAGGCTACGGTAACGTACCTTGCCGGGCAGAGTGTGCAGAACGGGACGTATTCAATCCCAGTGCAGCTCACTTATTACTCCGAGACCGGCCAGAAGTATAGCCAGACCCTCTATGTGAGCATAAACACAGCACTCAACACGCCAAACGTCATCGTGGTTCCCGTGAGTGCGGTTCCGTCTGCGCTTTACAGCGGGAGCAACCAGACCCTCACAGTAAGCATCGAGAACATAGGCACCGGCGTAGCGAAGAATGTCAGTGTATCCATGCTGGCAGGCCCGGGTGCATCGGTGAGCAGTGCGGTAAACAACTTCTTCCTCAGCCAGCTCTCCCCGTCCCAGTCGGTGAACGAGCAGATACTGGTCACTGCGAATAGCACCACGACAGGCAGCGGCACGATAAACGCTGCCATAAGCTACTCCCTCGCCAATGGACAGGGCACGGTCTCAAAAAATAGGCCGATAACGCTGCAGGTAGTCCCATCCGCGCAGTTCAAAGTCGTGCAACTGTCGTCGAACCTGTATCCTGGTGCTACTGACGTGCCGATAACGTTCTCCGTTGAGAACATAGGCAATGCTCCCGCACAGCAGGTGCAGTTCAGCTTCCAGTCAACGTATCCGATAACTCCTCTCTCCAGTACCTACTATGTGCAGGACCTGGCTCCCGGTGCATCTACCAATGTCACCCTGCTGGTAAGCGTAGACTCGCAGGGCAGCGCAGCGAACTATCCAGTTACCCTGTACGAGCAATGGAAACAGCCCAATGGCGCGGTGAACCAACAGTATTCCGGAGCGTCTGCATACTATGCAGCGGTCAACCAGACCGCCGCCGGTCCGGTGTCGAACTCGGTCACAGACCTAATCATCGTGGTAGTGGTAGTAATCGCGGTAGCGGCTGTAACCAGGAGATACATGGCGCAGCAGAAGCAAAGGGGCCAGAAGAGAGGCTAACGCATAGAGTGCTTCTGGCTTAGCTGCTCCAGGAGGTCCTGGTCGTCACTAGGCGCAGAGGTGACCTTCTGTGTCTTACCGCACTTGATGCACTGGTACGTGATGATATAATTGCCGTCGATGTACGTCACGTACCTCGGCATCATCAGACCCTTGCAGTCAGATGCCCTATCTCCGGGATTGTTATCGACGTGCACGCTGGTCAGGCAGTTCGGGCAGTGATCCGTGTAGCCGCTGCCCTTTACCTCGGTCCCGCAGGATACGCAGACAAAGTTCTCGGTCTTCTTCTGGAATCTCTTGGTCTCCTTGCCCGTCATTCAATTACCAAACTTCATTATGCTGCCCACGGTCACGCCGTTCTTGGCAGCGAACCCTCCCTTCGCCTCGAGCACATAGTTTGCGTATGTGTTCGGATCATACACGGTGCAGTTCGACATCCTGAAGCACCCTGGCACGTTAGCCGCGATGTACACCACCTTGCCTGTGCTGTTTGTCATGTTGATCCAGATTATGTCGAGGTTGTAGTACGTATCGAACATCCAGAAGTCCCAGATGGCGTAGCTTCCAAAGACGAATAGCATGAACGTACTGTTGGTCACCGTCGCATTCATTAGCCCATGCTCCCACTCCTGCATATTGACCTGGTTGGCAGTTATGTTGAACGTCCTGCCATTCGCAGTGAAGTAGGCGAATGTCCCAGGATGTGCCTTCAGCGAGCCGTTGTAGCCCGAAACGAGCATCACGACCGCAATGATGAGCACTGCAGCTATCCCAGTCATGCTAACGAGAAATGCCCTGTTGCGGTCCTCAGCTTCCTGCATAATAAGCTCTGGAAACCCGTCTATTTAATGGTGCGCCCCGCCCTGCGCACCCTTTTAATATCTTTTCAATAAATGATATCTAATTGATGACATGGCAGGAATATCCGCACCGCAATCGCAAGCGGGAATAATGAGTTTCTACGATGCGCCTAGCAAAGGCCCCACCATAAACCCAAAAGTGGTGCTTGCCGTGGTCCTAATCTTTGCGGTAATAGTGATAGTCTTCCAGCACTTCGGCAAGATATGATCCTGCGAGTCAGACTTCGCTATAGCTAAGGCGTAAGAGCATACTCTGTATACTTTTGTGTATACAGAGATGTTTATATACTTGTATTACATATCTCTAATATGGGAAGCGAAGTGATAAGCATAAGGGTAAGGAAAGGCACCGCCCAACGACTGCGCAGACTAAGGATAAACAGCTCCAGGAAGGCAAGGTCATACCTCGAAAGCCTTGTTTGGAAGGAAGAGGCTAAGCAGACTATCGCTGAATTGGAGGCGATGGTAAAGAAGCACTCAAAGCCATCCAAGGCGGGATTCACCATCGCATCCATAAGGGAAGATAGAAATGAGGCTCATTGATTCGTCAGTGATAGTGAAGTTCTTCGCAGAAGAGCCCGGCTGGGGTAGCCTCAGGGAGTACCTGTACACGCCAATAAGCATAGAGCTCTCAATGAAAGAGCTAGGGAGCGCCCTTTTAAAGAAAGTACGCCAAAAGGGGATGGAGAGGCAGACCGCGATGGAGATTCTTGCACGCTGCCCTAAGATATTCAGATTCTTAGAGCAAAAAAAGCACCTGAATGGCGCGTTCGAGATAGCACAAAAGTATGACACCTCCATTTACGACTCCCTTTTCATAGCGGTTGCACTCAAAGAGGGATATGAGCTTGTTACCTGTGATGGCTACCAGGCAGATATTGCAAGAAAAGTCGGTGTCAGGGTAATCGAGCATTGACCATCTGCAATATGGTCAGGCGAGAGCGAAGATATCCTTCCTTTTCTCGCTGACTTCCCCACCCTCAGACAGCAGGTAGAGCACGGCTCTGACTCCGTCCTCATCGAGCTTCAGCTCTTTCGCGAGGTCTGCGACCTTTGCCTGTCCGTTTGCGAGCCCCTTAAGCACGCGGGGGCCATTGTCACTCAGGTATCTCCTCAGCACTATGTAGAACTTCTTGTTGAACGCGCGCGTGCCTATCACCTGCCCGTGTCTTATGCTGTCCTCCAGCGCGAGCGACACGCCGCTCGCCTCGCTCTCGCTCTGCAGTACGACGAACCCTTTCTCCTCCAGCGTCTTGACCCCTTCGTTCTCAAGTGGCGCAGCGGGCTGGTATCTCGGCGCAGCTGAGGCAGACTGCCTTGCCGCAGGGACCTGCGGCCTCTGAGAAGCCATCTGTTTCCTCATCAGGAATCTCTCATAAACGTCCTTTGGGATGCTATACACCCGCTTCCCCGTCTTCTGGCTCTCGAACAGCGCAACCGCCTTCTTCTTCAGGATGCTCTGCAGCTGTTCCTTCTCAGCATCGTTAAGTAGTTTGCCCACGTTCTCCGGTGTCCTGTCTGCATACTTGAGTGTGTCCATCTTCTTCAGGACACGTATCTCGTCTTCGGATATCCCGCGGTTCTCCTGTTTCGCCTCTTTCGGAGTCTTTGGCTCCTCTCTGGTCCCTCCAGCCAAGAGAAGGGTCGCGATATCGGACTTCTTAGCGAAGAGGAATGCCCTATCGTTGTACTTGATGAAGTCGATATCGTCGCCGTCCTTAACCCCGAGCGCGGTTATGACATCGTACGGCAGATATAGCAGTAGCTTAGAGCTTGACGTCTTGGATTTGTAGACCTTCACCATAAAATCGCCCCCACAGAATGCTTTAAATGCATACTATGCTAGTATACTCCTGAAAGGCTTATAGCACTTTCTTACGAGAGCAGATTGCATGACTACGAACCCCAGCAAGGAACTCAAGCAGGAATTCTCGAGGCTGCTCTTCGACTCCCTGAAGAGGGCATTCCCGAAGGCGGAGATGACTACGGAGCAGGCATATGCGACCATAGAGGTGCCCAAGGGGGAGCACGGCGACATGAGTTCATCGATAGCCTTCAGGCTCGCGAAGCAGCTCAAGCTCGCGCCGGACAAGATAGCAGAGGCTGTAGTGGCTGGCATCAAGCCGTCCGGCGGGGTAAGCGAGGTGAAGAGCCTTGGAGGGTATATCAGCGCATGGGCAGACCAAGCGTCATACTCAAAGGCGGTCTTAGACGCGATAAACGAGGGTGGCGGATCGTACGGGGCGTGCGACTCCGGCAAGGGGGAAAAGGTCATAGTCGAGTCTCCGAGCGTCAACCCGAACAAGCCGTGGCACATAGGGCAGCTGAGGAACGCGCTTCTCGGGGACGTTATATCCAACATCCATTCTGCGTGCTCCTACACTGTCGAGCGTGAGGACTACATAGACGACCTCGGCCTCCAGGTTGCGGAGAGCATTTGGGGATATGCCCACATAGCCCACAACCCCGACAAGAAGATAGACCAGTGGTTCGGAGAGCAATATGTCAAAGTCAATAAAGTGATGCAGGAGAAGAATATCCAACCAGAGCTCGACGAACTTCTGAAGAAGATGGAGGACCACCGCTCGAAAGAGGCAAAGCTTGGCCGCGATCTCACGGGCAAGGTCGTCAGGGCGCAGTACGAGACCGCATTCGATTATGGGATATATCACGACGTCCTGATCTGGGAGAGTGACATAGTCAGGACAAAGCTACTCGACAAGGCAATAACTGCCGCAAAGGAGAAGGGCGTCTTGAAGACTCCAAAAGAGGGCAAGTTCAAGGATTGTCTGGTAGTAGACCTCACCGGCACCGGAGAGTTCGGCCAGAACGAGGAGACCATCAAGGTGATTGTAAGGTCGACCGGAGTGGCAACCTACGTGGCAAAAGACTTCGCATTCCACGCCTGGAAGTTCGGGCTGATTAATCCAGGGTTCAAGTTCTCGAAGTTCATGGCTGAGCAGCCGAACGGCAGGCCGCTTTATAGCACCAACGAATCAGGCGAAGAGATAAAGTTTGGCAACGTAAAAAAAGCGATAAACCTCATCGGCGCGGAACAGAAGTATGAGCAGCAGGTGCTTAGGATGCTCTTCGCGAGGATGGGGTACCCTAAGATTGCAGAGAACATAGTGCATCTGGCGTATGGGTTGGTCTCGGTCGAGTCCGGGTCACTGAGTGGCAGGACTGGCGGTTGGCTCGGCGAGAAAAGGAACTACACTGCCGACGACCTGCTGCGGGAGGTCAGGGGGAAGGCAAAGGAACTTGTGCTCAAGAGCGAGAAGATAACCGACAAGTCAAAAGTCGACGATACTGCGAAAGCGATTGCGATAGCAGCGATTAAATTTGAGTATCTGAAGGTCACTCCGGAGAAAGAGGTGGTTTTCTCATGGGAGAAGGCGCTTAACTTCGAGGGCAATTCCGGGCCGTATTGCATGTACACTTATGCGAGAGCGGCCAGAATACTCGAGAAGGGAAGCAGATCCCCAATAAAACTAACGGCTTCGGACTACGCGCAGATAACACGCGGCAAGGACTTCGAACTGCTCATGATGCTCGGCAAGGCGCCAGAGATGGTCGAGAAGGCGTGTGCAGAGTACAGGCCAAACATAATAACAAAATATCTGCTCGATATATCGTCAACATTCAGCGGATTCTACGAATCGATGCCCGTCCTGAAGGGAGGTCTGGCAAAGGACGCAAGGCTCGCAGTGGTGGCTGCAACAAAGCAGGTAATGGGAAACATGCTCGCGCTTCTGGGCATAACGCCGATAGAAGTGATGTAGCGCCGGACAAACAGAGAAGTTTTTAAACTGTGGCTACCCATAAAGCTCAAGGGTCCGTAGCTCAGCTTGGACAGAGCGACACCGTCCTAAGGTGAGGGTCACGGGTTCAAATTGATTGCAGCTGTATCATATAGTGGCAGTCATGAAAGTCCCGTCGGACCCGTGGTGTGTAAAATGGCAGACTCAAAAAAGCAGGCGGATGTGAAAGAACCGAGCATACTCGTGAGGCCGATAAGGAAGCTGGGCGGCTTGGACAACATACACCTCGCCCTGCTCGTATTGGTGGCTATACTGATCGCGCTCGTGGTGGTAGTCTCGTACTCGAAACCGGTTATAGTGAAGAGCATATCCAATTCATCGCTTAACTGTACGTACGGTGCGGTCAACGGTACATGTGCAAACCCAATGCACAACGCGACCCAGATTCGGTTCTCGGTCGAACGCCAGCTTGCAAACTACCAGTACCTGAATAGCTCGCTCTCGCAGATAGCATACCTGGCGAACGTCTCAGCGATGAACCTGACATACGCGCCGGTCTCTAGAACGTGGTATGCATCGCTGCCGGTGCAGAACCCTTCAGCCAGCGGCACGTTCGTGCTGACAATGACGGTAAGTGACATGACTGACAGAGTCCAGTCAGCCTCTATACAGACGGTGCTGCCTCCGATACAGTCACAGAGCTATGTCGCTTCGCAGGGCGTCATAAGGGATGCCAAGGCAACAGCCTGTGCTACCCAGCAGCCGCTTCATATCCAATGGTTTATCGACCCATACGCTCCTGGTGCAGTGCAAAGCCTGTTGAATTATACGGCATTGCAGCGCAAGTATGGAAGTAAGATCAATGCATCCATCGACATAGTCTTCAGCCAGTACACCACAGCGTATGCAAATGCCTTCGGCACAGACAATGCACAGGCGTTGGGCCAGTACACCTACTGTGCATCCGGTCAGCCGAACTTTAAGCTATTCGTAGCCACGCTCAACTCGGCGTTCACCAACGGCTATATGTCGCCGAGCAACCTCAATATCATCGCGCAGTCATCCGGCTTGAACATGGGCTCCCTGGCAAGCTGCCTCAACGCATCATCAACCTCGATAAGCGCGCAGGAGCTGCTGGCGCAGTATTACGGCATAGTGTTTACGCCGACCGCAGTGACAAACTGCGAATATCTCTCCGTGCCCCCGACAGCGAGGAACGCCATATGCTACTCAAACAGCACGATGTGCTGAGATAATATGATGAAATACCTCATCGTAGGCGTAGACCCTGGAAAGACCGCTGCTATAGCATGCATCGACCTTCACGGCAAGACCGTCCGCGTATTCTCGAAACGCTTCGCAGAAAGGTCCTGGTTCATTGACTCCATAAAATCCATAGGCACTCCTGCCGTTATCGCAAGCGACAAGAAACAGCCCAATAGGCTCGTCACGGAACTCGCATCGATATTCGACGCTGTCCTATTCGCGCCAGGTGGAGATATCGCAGTCCAGAAAAAGAAGGAGGTAACGTACGACGAAGATGCCGTGGAGAATCTCCACGAGCGCGATGCGCTCGCCGCGGCGAAGATCGCGTACTTCAGCTACGCAAATAAGCTCAACAAGGCGGAGAGGAACGCCAGGGAGAAGGACTTTGGCGACGTCGAGCGCCTAAAGGCTCTGGTGCTGAAGCACTATTCAATCAGAGAAGTCATGGATGGCAGAACGGATGTCGGAAGGTTCGTCAGGAGCTGAATCTGCGGGAAGTCCCAGCAGGGTAGGAAATCCTTAAATACTCTTTAGTAACATATCATCCATTAAGCGTCAGTGGGCATCCAGCGCATGCGCTTAAGGTGATCATATGGCAGAAGAACAAAGAACACAAAGCAAGGAATCAACAATACCTGAGAACGAGGTCTTCGTCGGAAAGAAGCCTGCGATGAATTACGTGCTTGCGGTAGTGACGCAGTTCAACAACGGGGCAAAGGCCGTGAAGGTCAGAGCGAGGGGCAATGCCATATCGAGGGCCGTGGACGTGGCCGAGATATCAAGGAACAGGTTCGTTCAGGATGCGAAGGTCAGCACGATCGCGATAGGTTCTGAAGAGCTTGCGAACGAGGACGGCACAAAGTCGAAAGTCAGTTCGATAGAGATAACGCTCGAGAGATAGCTCTTATCTCTCACTCATGCTTCTCATCCGGCGCTGGCATGAAGACGCAAAAGATAATCACAGGGGCTTTCGTGCATGATGGCAACAAGTTGCTTCTGCTTAAGCGGTCTCCCAGTTTGAGCTTCTTTCCTGGCAAATATGACATACCGGGGGGGCATGTCGAGTTTGGGGAGACACTGGAGGACGCCCTCAAGAGGGAGTCTATGGAGGAACTTTGTGCTGAGATACATGTAGAAGCTCTTTACTATGCCGCAACTTACCTCTTCCCGGAGCGGGATGAGCACTGGGTAGAAATTAACTATCTAGCAAGACTGAAGAACCCCGAAAAAGGAATAGCCCTCAGCAAAGAACACACCGAGTTCAAGTGGGTCACGGAGCAGGAACTTGAACGTTACTTTGACAAAGGTGACTCATTCCTTCCGGCGCTGAGGAAAGGCTTCGAGGCTCTCAAGAGGATGAAGCAACAGAGAGCATTTTAATATTTATCCTTTCGATAGTAACCTGTAATCGGTGCTGCTTTGCTCAGAACTCATTATGTCAAAGAGATCAACGCAGAGATGGACGGGGAAGAGGTCACTGTCTGCGGCTGGGTCCACGAAGTGCGGGACAAGGGCAACATCGTGTTCTTACTTTTAAGGGACCATACGGGGATAGTCCAGGTGGTCGCCAAGAAAGAGACCACAGCCGAGCCGGTAATAAAGTCAATGCTACTGAAGAAGGAGAGCGTCGTAAGCGTAAAGGCAAAGGTGACAAAGAGCCAAGTGGCGAAGAAGGGGTACGAACTCGTTCCGCTGGAAGTCAAGGACCTCAATCCGCTCGTCGCCGCGATACCGTTCGAGGTTACGGGAAAGGTCCCGGCAGAGATTGACGTAAGGCTTGACTACAGATATATTGACCTTAGGCGGTTGGAGACCACTGCTGTATTCAACATACAGACCACTGTGCTCAGGAGCTTCCGGACCATCGTCCAGAAGAAGGGATTCCAGGAGATACGGACCCCTACCCTCGTTGAAGAAGCGACCGAAGGCGGAGCAGACCTGTTCGAAGTGAAATACTTCGAGAGGAAAGCCTACCTAGCGCAGTCTCCCCAGCTATACAAGCAGCTTGCGGTAATAGGCGGCATGGACAGGGTCTTTATGATAATGCCAATCTTCAGGGCAGAGAAGCATAACACAATTTATCACATAAACGAGATAACGCAGATGGATATTGAGATGGGGTTCGCCGACCACAACGATGTCATAAGGATACTCAAGAATGTCGCAACAGGCGTAGTCAAAGAGGTCATCAAGTGCAACGGGCCAGACCTTGAGGAGCTCGGCGTCGAGCTGAAGCCGCACAAGATAAGTGTGGTAAAGTATAAGGACGCCGTAAAGAAGTTGCAGGCGAACGGAGGCAAGATAGAATTCGGCCAGGACCTGACTCGCGAGGATGAAACGGGAATATGCAGGTTATACGGTGATTTCGTAGTAGTTACGGAATATCCGACTGCTGTCAGAGCGTTCTACAGCATGCCGAACGAGAAGAATCCAGAGTTCAGCAACAGCTTTGACCTTCTTTACAAGGGGATGGAGCTCGTCAGCGGCGCCCAGAGGATACACATCCCATCCTTGCTCGAGGAAGCGATAAAGAAGCGCGGCATGAACGTCAAGGCGTTCGAGTTCTACATAAACGCAATGGGCCGCGGCGCTCCGCCCCACGCAGGATGGTCATTCGGGCTCGAGCGGTTCACGATGAAACTTACTGACAGAGCAAACATCCGCGAAGCATCGTTATTCCCACGAGACAGAAACCGGCTGACTCCGTGATCGGATGCCCGAATCAAAGCTGCTCGACAAGGAGTCTGCGAAGAAGGCATTGGAGTTGCTGAAGAAGGAATATCCGGGCGCAAAGGAGATACTCAAGTTCTCAAATCCTCTCGAGATGATGGTAGCGATAATCCTCGCTGCAAGGTCAAGGGATGAGACCGTCAATAAGTGCACGACTGAGATATTTAAGCACTACACGACTGCAAAGGACTACGCCAATGCCAACCCGAAGGACATCCTAAAGCATATCCACGGCATACTCTTCGCAGGCAACAAAGTCGCCAGCATAATCAAGGCCTGCAAGCTAATAGAGGAGAGGCACGGCGGCAAGGTGCCGAACAGCATGGAGGAACTGGTCGAGCTTCCGGGCATAGGCCGAAAGTCAGCAAATACCATATTAATCAACGCATTCGGCATCGCGGAGGGTATACCTGTCGACACACACGTCAATAGGGTGTCGCTCAGGCTTGGTCTGAGCAAGAGTGCAAAGCCAGACGAAATGGAGCTCGATCTGATGAGGCTGGTCGACAGGAAGGACTGGGGCAGGATAGCATACGCCATCAAGTTCCATGGGCGCGCGGTGTGCCAGGCGCCGACTCCAATCTGCAGCAAATGTACACTCAACAAAATCTGCCCGAAGAACGGGGTCACGGCAAACAAGTGAATGCATGGAGTACATAGCCGACTTCCACATCCATTCCAGACACGCCATGGCTTGTAGCCCCAACATAACGATAGAAGGCATCGATGAGGCTGCCAAGGAGAAAGGGGTAAAGGTAATAGGCACCGGCGACTTCACGCACCCGTTGTGGGTCGACGAGCTGAAGATGAAGCTCGAGGACGCGGAACCAGGCTTGTACAAAGTAAAAGGGTCCAAGACTGGCACTCGCTTTGTCCTCAGTTCAGAGGTATCAAACATATTCGACGCAGGGGGCAAGAACAGGCGGGTGCACAATTGCATCCTTGTGCCAAGCCTGGACGACGTCGATGCGATAATAGATGAGGTAAAGACCAGAGGGGCGCTGGAGTCTGACGGCAGACCCGCACTAAGCATGTCGTGCAGCGAACTCGTAGAGAAGGTAATCGGCGTCAACAGAGATGCAATAATCTTCCCGGCACACAGCTGGACTCCCTGGTTCGGCGTTCTGGGGTCGTTCTCCGGGTTCGACTCGATAGAGGAGGCATATGGGGACCAGGCCAAATACATCTACTGTGCCGAGACCGGTCTCTCTGCCGACCCTGCGATGTTCTGGAGGCTCTCAAAGCTCGACAAATACCTTCCGATCTCGAACAGCGACGCCCATTCGCTGCCAAAGATAGGGAGGGAAGCAACTGTGTTCGAATTCAGCGAAGATGGATTGTCATATGCCGCAATCCTGAATGCAATAAAGAACAAGAAGCTCAAGAAGAACATCGAGTTCTATCCGGACGAGGGCAAGTATCACTACGACGGTCACCGCAACTGCCAGATATCACTGAGTCCGAAAGAGGCGCAGAAGTACAATGGCAGGTGCCCGAAATGCGGGAGACCCCTCACCATCGGGGTAGAGCACAGGGTCGACCAGCTTGCGGACAGGCCCGAAGGTCATCTGCCAAAAGCCGCAATTCCGACTGTCCACGCTGTGCCTCTTCTAGAGATAATTGCACAGGTAAAGACGTCCGTAGTGACCTCCACCGCAGTAAAGCGGGCCTACAACGATATGCTGGCCCGATTGGGCACCGAATTTGATATCCTGCTAAACATCGACCCTGCGCAGATAGCAGAGATGGATGCCGATGTCGCAAAAGGGATAGAGAACGTCCGCACGGAACGGGTCAAGCTCATTCCAGGATATGATGGCGTGTTCGGCGTAGTCGACGTGATGAATAAGGCATCTCCAGACGACAAGAAGCCAAAGAGGAAGCAGGCAAGCATGTCCGACTTCGATTAGCGGGTACCGTTGCCAATCCGGTAAATCTCCAGCGGGGGCTCTGGTGATGCATACGCCGCGAACGGGTTTGGTTCATAGTAAACGGGAGTAATATTGCGCGTGAAGTTGGCGTAGCAGTCTTCCATCCTCTGCATCAGTGAAGGCGACGCCGATATGCTTATCGTTCCTCCCTCCACCAAGTAAGAGCCGTCCGCAAATGTTGAGACTGGCTGGCACGTCGAAACAAACACTATGTTGCCGGCCCTGCCGCCTACGGTGAACCTCGCATTGCCCCCAAATTGATCATTTACATAAAAAGTGGCGTTCTTGTGCTGGTTGTAGAAGCCCGCAAAAGCGATGTACGAGTAAAGCCCTGCTTTGTAATATGCACTATCATAACTTAAGCTTAGGAAATCTCCGAAGAGGGCAGTGATTATCATAGCCAAGGCGATGCCCCTGCAGATGCCTCCCCTATCGAACAGCCAGCCTATAGCCACGGCACTGACAATGACGATTGGCAGCGCAAGGATCTCCAGGTACACATACATGTGGTCTGCCATCCCTATGACCGTCAGCCCGCCTGGAACTGGCACCATCGCCGTAGGCAGGAAGTTCAGCGCAAAGAGAAGTACCACGAAGAAAGCAGCGAACAACAAAGCATGCTTGATCTCCTTTCTAACTCTCTTTAACAAGGCCATGATAGATCCGAATATCGCAAGGTAGAGCATCACCGAGAGCAGGTATACCTGAAAGCCGTCTCCTGTGAGCCCACCCAGCAGTGTCTGAACATAAAAGTTAGGCGCGGAGAATACGTAGTCTACCACATAACTTCCGAATGGCTGCGGAAGTCCGATCAACGTGCTGCCCTGATTCCAAGTAAGGTACACCTGCCTGGCGAAGACATTATGGTCTACTGCAGGATACAGAAAGAAGTTCCCTGACAGTGCAAAATAATAAACTCCGGTGATCGAGAATGTTAGCAGGAACCCCAACGCGGAGAACGCAAGCACTCGCAAGTTGACCGACCTTTTGCCTTTGGCCGAGCTCCAAACATAAGTGGCGGCAAGATACGCCACGATAAACATGATGTCCAGCAGCCCCCAGGGATTGGCTTCGTAGGCTATGTTTGCGAATATTCCTGCCGCGAGCGCATATTTTGCAAGTCCTTTCTTGTCGTCAAGTGATTTGACGAAGAAGAACAGCGTTATGGCCGTGAACGCCGCAAGAGGCACGAACGGCTGGACGTAGTTTGAGTATACCACATCAAGCGGGAAGAACGCAAGAAGTATCATTCCCAGCGTCGCCGACCGGGTGCCCGCTATATGGTCTATGATCAAAAAGGCGAACAAAGCCTCCACAAGCGACATCAGGAGCACAAACGCAATTGCATTGGTTGCGGATACTCCAAACAAGTCCCCTATCAAGATCTCCGGATATATAAAAGAGTCGTAAAAGTTGAATACCACTCCCGGATCAAAATGGCTATCGTTTATGTTGCCGAAGTTCACTCCGCCAAAGCCGCGGTATATCCCGCCCTCGCTCTGCCCGCCGTATGCGTTGTAGTACATGATGCTCATGTATATGCCCTCGTCCCCTACGCTGACATATGACGGGATTGGGCTTGTGACCAGCCTTACAGATAGGACGAGCAGTTCAAGCAGAAGGAGGAGCACAACCTTCCGCGTAGTCCACTTTTTGCTGCCCGAAGAGAATACAGGTGTGAAGTGTGAGGTCTGCACTGCCATGTACTAGATTCGGATAGTATCTTTTTAAATATTGGCGACGTAGCCTTTATGGGGTCAAAATGAAGTTCCTATTTGCAATGCTATCCCTGCTGCTCTTAGCGGCTTCCATCTCGGCGCAGCACTACTCCGCAAGCATCTACGCGCCTGCCGTCATCTCTGTCACGAACGGCACCCTTACACAGGTAACCGTAAACATATCCTCCGGCAACGGTCAGGTGGTTATAAAGGGACCTGTCAATGTGGGCGCATCGACACAGCAATCAGGTCAGACAGCTGCCCAATATGCATTTGCATATACCGGCATGAATCTCTCCCTATATAACGTGACCTACTTCATAAACGACACTACTGGCAGTGTCTCCGGTCCAAGCGGAGGGCTCGCACTGACCCTGCTTACGATATCCGCCCTGGAGAAAAAGCCGTTAAACAGCAACTTCACGGTGACAGGCACCATAAACCCTGACGGCTCTGTTGGGCTCATCGGAGGGGTGTACAACAAGGCCGAAGCTGCAAAAGCAGGGAACCTAAAGTATATGCTCGTGCCGTTCACGCCTCCGGGCAGCCTGGAGTATCTGCTATACTACGTGTCACAGCAGAATATCGGCATACCTCTAATCGAAGTAGCGAATGTGAGCCAGGCAGCGGCGTTCGCATTTGGCAAGCCTACGATAACCGCCCTAACGCTCAACATGCCTCCGTATTATAAGCTAAGTTCTCTGCCAAGGGCAAATGTCACGTGCACCGGTTGCAACTTCTCAGAGTTCGCCAACCTCACGAACTTCACCATCGAATACGTCTCCAAAGAGATAAATGTGACTGGCAGTGGCTATGTGCAGGCCAGGGCAACCATGCTCGGCATGCTCTCAAACTATTCGTCGATAGCTTCGAAAGGGTATTTATACACCGGAGCCGATCTCGCGTTCCTCGAGTACCCTGCTGCGTTCACCATGGCCAACTCGCGGGGGCTGACGCTCGAAAATGCAAGGACAGAACTTGACAGCATCTCCTCATACTGCACGTCCTTGACGGCTCCTCAGATAACCAGCCAGAACTACGAGTACGTGATTGGAGGCCAGCTGAGGCAGTCGTGGGGCGAGTTGACGATAAACTCATCATTGCAGGTGTTGAATTCTTCCGAGTCCATAGACGGTATCCTGACAAACCTGTACAACTCAGCATCTGCCTACGCATGGTGCAGCGCCGCTTCAAAGATGTATTCAGTTGCGGCTTCTATCGGCGGAACTCCTGTAGGATACCCGCCAAACATACGGAATGAGGCTCAGTCAGAGCTCAACAACCTGACGATAACCGATGTGTCCTTATACACAACTTCCGCGAGGATGAACTATAACGAGGGCAACTACGGGGCTGTGCTCTATGCGCTTGACTACGACCGAGCGTTCGCGGCATCTGCAGGCAATAATGCATCATCCACCGAACAGAAGATCGGCGCGCTGTTGGTCAATTCCACCCATGGGGTGTGGCCGTCGCAGTTCGCCGCCCAGGCGGACTTCTATCTCAGCAATGCACAGTCCCAGAACTCTTCTGCGCAGCAGGGTTCTATTGCATCTGCATACGCCGTGGCGCTACTGGCGAGTGGCCTCGACAGCACCAACCGTCAGCTGGCAGCCTCATTCGTTTACAATGTAACTGGCTCCCAGATAGCACTGCAGATATCACAGCTCAACCAATCAATTCAGAACCTCTACTCAACCATGCTTGCAATCCTCATAGTGCTAATAATAATCCTGATTATGCAGCTGCTCCAGTTTCTGCCGAAGAGCAGCAAACCGGTCGGACGCCGCACACACCGGAGATGAGGCATGGCATGGACAAGGGCAAGGACGCATTCTGCGATGAGAAGAGGTATAGTGAGGCATTCTTCGCGACAAAACACTTCCTTGCTCTGTACGACAAAAAGCCGCTTCTGCCCGGCCACTGTCTTGTAGTATCAAAGAGGCACGTTGTCGATATAAACGAGCTGTCGCCTGAAGAGTTCGCTGATCTAAGGCATATCCTCAAGAGCGTGCTGCCGGGACTCGCAAAGGTATACGGGGACTGCAAGTCCTACAATCTGGTCATCCAGCGTGGCAAGCCAGCCGGCGCGAGCATAGCGCATTTCCATATCCACATAGTGCCGAGAAAGCCGAATGACGCATATGCTAATGATGATGATATATACAAGGACATCGACACAAAGGCAAATGTCCTGCCCCGGAAAGCGTACCTCGCGGAGGTGGCTAAGCTGCGAAAGTACCTTAGATATAAGCAAAAGGCGCCAAAGGGGCTATGAGCAGGGCGATTATTGCTATCGCCATCGCAGCCAGGGATATGTTCCTCGTCCTGTCGTAGTCCTTCTGCCTCTTGCTTGTAATAAATATCACCCCGACATAGAACAGCATTGCCATCGCAACACCGAATATAAGGCTGTATGCTATGTTGAGCCTGAATGGCGCAACGTATAGGAACAGATAAACGCCGAGCAACGCGGAGCATAAGTACAAAGCAAATGCAATCATGGACGCACTGCGCATCCCGATTGCCATGGGCAGGGTCTTCGCCCCCCTTGCCCTCAGGTCTCCCCTGTAATCCCTGATGGTCCCGTGGATCTCGCGGGCCATTCCGCTAAAGAACACCAGCACCGTGACAATGGTGATGGCCGGCCCCAAAGCGGGCGTGACTACATAAGAACCATAGACGAACGCTATCGCCATGGACAATGCGACGTACGAGTTGCCGACGAGCAGGATGTCCTTCAGCTTGTAGCTGTAGAGTACGTCAAAGATGCCGAATATGATGGCTATCTCAAAGCAGGCGGTGTTTATAAAATAGCTCGCCGCTACCCCCACCACAAGCGTGATTCCAGTTATATACAGCGCGGTATCTGGTGCTAGGTCTCCGGTAACGAGCGGTCTTTTCTTCTTGTTCAGCCTGTCTGTCTCAATGTCAAAGTAATCATTAATCGCAAACGAGGTCATGTTCAGGAAAACAGGTGCGACAAGGCTAAGCAAGAGGAGGGGAAGCCCTGGCAGTCTTCCTGCGATAAGCTCGGCAGCAATCACGGCGACCGCAGACATTATGCTATGTTCTATCCTGACAAGTTTCAGGACGGCGGCAAGCTTGTTCATAAGAATCTATTCGAATCCGAGAATCTAAAAACAGAGAGATGTCAGACATCTCCCGCTGGTGTGCGCTTCCGAATTTGGTTGCCCGAAGAGACGCAACCGCTGCCCTCGGGCAAGGACGATTTACTCTCACCCGCGTTCCAGGGGTGCACAGCATCTACAAGGAGGAATGCTCATCCGTCTTGCTCGCTTCTGTCGTAGCGTCACCAGGCGGCTTTGCTGCCTCTGTCTGCTTCTCCTCAACAGTAATAAGCCCGCACATCTCCGTCTCGTTAAGCCGAAGCAGCTTTCGGATGTCCATCATAAAGTACGGCTTGTTCCACAATGGTATATGCGTGAGTGCAACAGCCTCAAGGGCACAGTCGTCTATGCTCTTCTCGACGCCATATGCTGTCCGGTGGTCTACCGCTGGACCTCTAGCACGCAAAAGGTCCTCCGACGCGCTCCAGATCCCCGGAATGCCCCGGAGCGAATGTTCGAGAACGGGGCCAAATGCCTCCAAGCGGTCATTCAAGCCCTCATCATCAAGCGCCCCGCTGAGAAAACGAAGAGTTAACCACTTTGCAACCAACTCTCGACGGAGTTTAGTATCTGCACTGGAGTTTAACTCGCTGTTGACTTGCGTCGATGTCTTAACCTTGCCATCCTTAAAGAGTAAGCACTCTATTGTCTGGCCGAGTTCATGCGTTGCCTCCTGAAGCTTCTGCAGAAGAATACTCTCTCTAGTTGACTGGACTAGAACCCTCATCAGAACCCTCGTTAGATATGATCCGGTCCAAGTCTATAAACCATGCCCCTGACGTTCGTCTGGTGCGTCTCAAGCCAGGGCAGGTACTTCTGCTTTTGGCCTAGTTAAGGATTTCACAAACTCTCGCTCTATCTCAACGAATAGCTCCGACGCGCCGCTTGATGCAGGCATAGTCGACCGACACACTCCCTTGCATGCCTTAACGAGTGCTATCATCTCTTCTTCCTGTTTAAGTACATCCGCAACTATCGGATCGGCATCGATCACGCTTCTTATAATCCGCATCATCCCAAGGTCCTCCTCCTTCACCCTTTTCCAGGCTCTCTCTAGCAGTCCCGGCATCTTCGACGCTATCTCCGGCAACGTTGTCGGTGCAGCGTCTTCGTCCCATTGGTCATGCCTGTCCGCCGCCGGCACGTTCTTCTCGCTTATGAATATCCATAGTTCTCTGCCCATAAGAGTGGCAAAGGAAGAATACATTCCCTCTCTTGCCTTTCTGTATCCATCAAACGCAAACTTAATGCCCTTTACTGTCGAGGCGTCTTTTCCCGCATCTGGCCGGTCAGCCTCTCGCTGTTTCTTAAAGAAGTTCATCAACCCTTCGAGGTCCTCAAGCTGCTTTTGCATCCTGTTAACGCCATCTTGAACGAGACCCGTTCCCCGCGGGATACTCAATATCGTTCTTATAACCGGTACGTAGTCGTTTTCGAGCTTGCGCTTTGGAGATATCCGCGGGGAAGCCGATGGACGCAATGGAGGAAGCTCCTTCTTTGTCGGGTGGTCAAGTGCGACAGGTCTTATATTGAGCTCCAACAGCCTATCCTTAGGGAAAGCATACGCCCTAACAACATGGTTTAGTTCCTCTACAGCCACAACAAAGCCATCTGGTACTGGTTGCGCCTGGAGGGCAAGAAGTTCTCCGACCCTCTGTGCCGTCAGTGAATTTATCACTCTCTTCGCCCTCTCTTCCGTTATCTCGACTACTCGCAGCCCTGACGGGAAGACATGCACTGGTTTCTTTGCACGTGCGCCATTCGATGGTGCTGCCTTGGGGTCATCTCCAAATGTATAGAATGGAATCTCTACATGAGGCTGTGTAGCCTGAGCCATAGGTACTCCTGCACTTGCGGTAGGCTGTGGCTGTTGCGTCCCTCCAGACGGCATTTCCATAGCTTTAGGTTCACTTGATTGCAGCGTTCCCGGTGTCCTCGGCGTGTGTTTCGTTGACGAGGATGCGGTCATCCGCGCCGGCATGGTAACTGGTCTTGATGTTTCAGGCGGCTGTGCCGCGGGGCTCTCCGCAATGTGTGCAGCCGGAGGCGCCATCGATGGCACAAACGGCACATCGGCTCCCATGGCAGGTACGGCGGGCGCTTCAGATGGCGGCGGCGTTCCCCCACCTGCAGCTGGCGAAACTGGGCCTTCTGATTTCAGGTCATCCGGCGCACCTTCTCCTTCAAGCTCTGCAATCAAACTGTCTAGCAACTCCGTTCCCGAAGGCACCTCCAACATCCTTGTGCGTCCCGTCTCCTCGGGCTTGGCCGCAGGAAGCTGAGCCGCAGGATTTGGCTCTTCTGACTTAGAAGCAGCCTGTGGTGCAGCCGGTTCGCTTGGCAACTGATGTGCCAACGCTACATTAAGCAAGATGTCCGCTTCCAACCTATTGAACATGACTGACCGTTCAGTTTGCGGCACTCCCGCGTCTTCCATCGCTTGAGTTATGGTCTGTTGTATCGTCGTCGTGGCTGCCCCCATATCCGAGAAACCCGATGGTAGTGCCTTCGCCCCAGCATCCTGAACCTCCTCCTTCGATGTGCTGTGACCTGCGGTCAAGACTTCATACCTCTTCTCGATCTCCACGGCCCGTGCCCATAGTGCAGGGTCGCTGACCTTATCCCGGATATAATACAGTGTGAGGAACCTGACGTTAAGCTCGTGCATGCTGGTGCTGAATGCCGGACTATCCCTCAATTCGTTCATGATGGCTGCCCTCCCTTTTGGCTTGCCATCCGGACCTACGAATACGGCATCTAATCTCACACTAACATCGTCTGCCAGGGCAAACAGATTCCTAGAAACAGCTTCCTTTATCTGAGAGTCTGCCGGTCTCGCCGACGGTCCAGGTTTTGCTATAATTGCTGCCATTATTGTTCCCCACTGCTTTCTCCTGACTTCCGGTGCCATCAAAGGCACCATGAATATTAAAACGAGGAGCCAGCGGCTCTCTCATCAACTCAGGCCGATGCCGCGGCTGCGGAGCTTGTGGAAGGTGATGCGGCTGCACTTGACCCGCGTATCTCTGCCCTAAACGCCTTCTGCCTTTCCTGCTCGGTCAACGGCTCTATGCCTGCAAGCTGATACCTCAGCTCCGGCATGGTCATTACCTCCTTCAACAGTGTCTGTGCTGCTTTGATCGTTCCGGCTCTAGCCTCAAGGTCCAGCTCCTCTACGGACGTTCCCTTCCAAAAGTTCTTAAACCTCACGGTCGCATTGCGCAGTGCCGCTTTAACTCTCCGGTTAACCGAAAGGCTCTCGAGTTCAACATCCTGCCACTTCCACGCCGTCTGTGCGTTGGCTCTTAGGTCGACCTCGACGTCCCTGTCTTTCAGGTCTATGCCTACCGTCCTGAGTGCATCTACAATCACTAGCCTTGCATGCTTGTTATCTGCCGCTATCGTCTCAAGCGTGGTGGTGATTACTTTATACGTTTTGTTCGCTTCTGGGCTGTCCCCTTCCAAGACTCCGGCTGCTTCTGCCCTCTTGGAGGTTATCACATCCACCGCAGCGCTCAGTCTCTGGCGCTGC
The DNA here is from genome assembly GCA_021817125.1 of Microcaldota archaeon. Classification (GTDB taxonomy): domain Archaea; phylum Micrarchaeota; class Micrarchaeia; order Micrarchaeales; family CABMGC01; genus JAKAWC01. Next base: position 7,158 of record JAKAWC010000006.1, on the reverse strand, counting down.
TGCTTGAGGTCCCTTGCCATATTCTCAAGTTGCTCTGTAGTATACGTCTTACCATCTATCGTCGTGGTCGCTTCTGGGTCGTTCAACGCTCCCAGTTTCTCTGCCCTCTTTAGGAAGTGGACATAACTATGCCTCTTCTGCTCCTTGTTTCCCTTACCCAGGGTGATTATCTCCTCTTGGGCCCACTTGAGGTCCGCTATGCTGTATGTCAATGGTACCATGACTGCCGGATCCGAGGGGCTTGGTCTCTTCACGTCAGTCTCGGTCGCATGCCCAAGCGCATCGAGCTTGGGCTTGTAGTCCTGCGCTTCGTCGCCTGCACCAAGTTCATTGCTAAGTTCAGATACCATAAGTGGTATTCCTACCAACGCGGTGTCGACAAGCGCCTCACGCCTGCCCTCGAGCTCTTCCGTGACTGCTCCAAGGACCGTCCTTACCTCAGCCTGAGCGCCTGTCACGCCATTGCGCGCTCTCCTTATCTTATCCCCGTCAGTCGCCGTCGCTCCTGTTTTTGTCAAAACCGTAACTGCAGTTGCGAGCACGCCCTCTTTATCGGTCATCTTCGTCAACGCCGCTTCGAGCGCCTCGCGTGTTTTCATTCCAGTAGTAGCTGCAAATGTGGTCTGTGTGGCATCAATAAGCAAAGACTCCTGCTCTTGAGGTATCCTCTCTGGCATCCTGACCTCTCCAGGTCCTGCCTCGAGCTCCTCTGCCTTGCCCTTCCCAGCGACCTCCTCATTACCTGCTTTGCTCTCTACGTTGTCTTCGCTCGACTTCCCCTCAGGGGTCTTGTCTTGGAATAGGTCAAGTATGCGCTTCTGCCTCGCCAGAACCGCGGGCTCCAGTGCTGCCTCATTGTCTGCCCTGAAACCGCATTCCGCGTGCAGTGCATCTCTCCTCACCTTTACTGCTTTCTCAGCATCAGCTCTCGTCGCAGTATTCAAGTCAAGGGTAGGTCCAAGATTCTCCAGTGGCATAGTCGGCCTCGAACCCCACATCTCAAAATGTTTATCTCCGATAAGATCGTTCAGCTGGTCCGCTGCATTCTTCAGGTCAGCTTTCGTAGATGCGTCCACTTCGGCGTCCTTCGCGATCGCCCGGATCTCATTCCACCACACCTGCAATGCACCCGTGCTTAGCGCGTGCCCAGCATCCTCTGTCTCTTTCTTCTGCTCTGGCGTGGCCCACTTCGCGGCAATGAAGTCCTCTCTGCTCATCATTCCGCTCTTCGGCCCGCCTGCAGGGTATGAAAAGAATTCAGTCACTTCTGCCTTCTGCTCCGAGAGCATGGCAATAAGTTCCTTTGCTACTGCTGTCTTGTCTGTGCGCGTAAATGCGCTTGGTTTTATGATTGCTGGACCTGGCATTATTTCACCAATATTTCGTATCTACTGTGTTCGGCGTAATATATATAATATGGTGGGTTTTATGCCGGTTTCCTGCAAACGAAACTGGAAGAAACCGGGCATTATCTCCCCTGCCGTTTAGCAGGGATCCTTGTGGGTATCTGCCAATACAAAATAGGCCGGGAAAGGCTTTATAACCCTGACGCACAAATGGGATACATGAATCCTTTAAATGCGATGCCCAAGTACAACCTTTTCGGCCTCGACGATCAGGACTATAAAAAGGCACGGGTCGCCGTCCTCCCGATTCCATACGACGCCACGCTCACATACAAAACAGGGTCGCGTGAGGGACCTAGGGCGATAATAAATGCCTCCCGCACGATGGAGCTCTACAGTTACGAACTGGGTAGGGACCTGTCCAAGCTTGGCGTCTACACGATGGACGAGCTTGAGCCGGACTACAGCTCCCCCGAGAACATGGTGAAGCGGGTCAAGAAGGAGGTCGGCGTGCTGCTTGATGATAAGAAGATACCGCTCATACTCGGCGGCGAACACACAGTGACAGTCGGCGCGGTCCAGGCGCTGCAGGAGAAGGGTCGGGAGTTCAGTGTAATCCAGTTCGACGCGCACACCGACTCACGCGACGAGCTCAACAATAGTAAATACATGCACGCCACGGTCATGTCCAGAGTCATGGAGGCATGCGATAGTTACCTTCACGTCGGTATAAGGAACATCGACGAAGCATACTCGAAGAAGATGAAGAGGGAAAGGGTGCTCTTCATGAGCGACATCCACGGCAAAGACGTGCTCGACATCATCGACAGGATAAACGATGCGACATTGCAGAATGTCTATATTACTATCGACCTTGATGTGCTGGACCCGAGCGAGATGCCAAGCGTCGGCACGCCCGAACCGGATGGTCTTAGATTCGGCGAACTCGCCGCCATGTTAAAGGGGATAGGCGAGAAGAAGCAGCTTGCAGGCCTCGATATCGTGGAGCTCAGTCCGATTGCAGGCCTACACGCACCGGACTTCCTCGCTGCGAAGCTCGCATACCTCACGCTCGGCTACTTCCTCGGGAAGGAACTGGACTGACGCTACATTTTTATTCTTGTTTCTCTACATTATCTTGATCTGATGAACAAATCTCTAGTATTGCTTATGGCACTTGCACTTCTGTCTGGCATCGCAAGCGCAGGCACCGTGACATTAAGCGGGCTCTGCTCAAAGCAGCTGTCAAGCAACAGCATAAACTTCACGCTCACCAACAGCGGCACCGATGCAGCTTTGAGCCTGACAGTGACTCCCGTCATAAACGGTGCCACCCTGGCGAATAGCTCATACCAGATACCTGCAGTCAACCCCGGATCATCCCAGACCCTAATCGTCAACCTCACCAACGTGACCGCATACGGCAGCTACGCCGATTACATAGAGGTGTCTTACCAACAGGGAGCCCAGGCATTCACTGCGACCTTTCTGTGCAACCTCGGCTTCTTTACACCAGCCCCATCCGAGCTGTACATAAGCCCGGCGGTTACCAGCGCAAACGGCAGGGACACGATTAACGCATCTATACTCAACGGAGGAGGGCGTACAATAGTCGCAAACATCTCTTTGATAACCCCTCCCGCATTCGCAATGTCCAATGGCTCAACGGTCGTCAGCATAGCTCCATACCAGACCGCACACGTCCATTTTGCTGTTCCCCTTCCCCGGGCGAGTGCGCAGGAATACTACCAGGGAGCTGTAGCCGCAAGCTACTTTGAGGGCAAGACCCACTACGCATCGTTGCAAGTGATAACCCTATCCAATCTGCCGAGCGTGAATGTCACAGCCGCCGGTGGCGGAGGCACAACGCTACCGACACCATCTGTTCTTCTAGGGGGCGTGACGGTTGCAATAGTCGCCGTAATATTGTTCCTTATCCTGAGAGCCACGAAGAGGTCGCGCAGCAATGTACAGCCTCCAGCTCAGGTGTAGTTCAGCAGCCTGTAGAATGAGACATTCGGCGGACTGTATTGGGAACCAGAGTTCTGGCTGGCCAGCGGCTGCAGTTTGTACTGACCTACTATATTCTTGCATGTCGTGTTGTAGTTGGGCGGCACCACGCACCAGTATCCGTAATCGAGGACATAGCAGCTGAAATGGCCTGTGACGTTCGAGCTTACCGTTTCGTTGCCGTTCATGTATCCTATCTGCGCCGCGCTCCGGTTGAACTCCTCGAACAGGTCCGGCGTGAACGTGAAGACCAGGCAGTTCGCCGGCACCGCATCGATATTATTATATACAAAGTTGACTGCATTGTATATCACGCTCTGCTGCGGCATCGCGTGCGGTGACAGCGTGATGTCCGATATGAGCAGGGTGAAGGGGAATACCACAATAGCTACTATCAGAATGAAGGCGATGAGAGACGACCTCCTCATGATGACGCTCGTGCCGGGCCCGCCGATGGCTTTGGCGCCTGTGAAGAGTTCCCTCACGTTCCTCTTAGGGTCGGAGAGCATGTTGGCAAGTTCCATCATCGCCAAGCCCGCAAAGATGGATATTGCTGGCAGCAGCTGAAGCATGAACCTCACGTCAACACCGTAGACCGCCGATCCTGCGTAGAAGAAGGTGTAGAACGTCCAGTACGCCAGGAGCCATATGCCCAGCAGTAGCAGGACGCTGAACCTGTTCTTGACCCTGGCGTCCATGGCAAAGAGAAGCGCGCCAGCCACCGCTACTATCGTTATCACTTCGGGGAACACCGCGGGGAAGTATCCGGTGCTGTTGTACTTGCCCAGGAAGTACCAGGTATTCGGCCCGAGGTTATTCAGGAAATCCTGGACAGAGACTATACCCTGCCCGCTTGGCTGACCGTACTGGGGGTTGAAGAACTGCAGCGAGAGGTAGTAGATGTGCGGCAGCAGAAGCACGACGAAGATAAGCAGCAGCACCAGTGCGTAGGTGTTCGTATCGATGGTCCTTATCGCGAGGCGGAGCCGCTCTCCGAACGTCCTCTTTATGCCGCTCTCTCCAAACGTGAGGTACGCAACGGCAAAAACTCCCAGTAGCATGGCGCCCTCATTCCTCGCAAAGACCGCCATCAGGAGTGCGAACGAGAACGGTGCCAAGGTCCTGATGCTCGGCCTCTTGGTGAAGACGACGAAGAAGAAGAAGGCGAATGCGGCGAGCATCCCAAAGGTAAGGTCGAAATCCGCCTGCGTCCTGGACCAGATGAAGAGCTCAGGCATGAACGCGAACACGGCAGTCGCAAGCACCGCAAGGTCCTTCCTCTCGAGAAGGACGCTTGAAAGCAGGAAGACAGCGATTATGAAGAGCGCTCCCTCGAACAACTCAAGGCCGTATGCGGTGTTTAGTGATACTCCGAAGATGCCGAACGCGATTGCGATGAAGAACGAGCCCTCTACTGGGTCATGGTATACCTCGTTGACAAAACAGGTCTTTACATATCCTGTGCCAAACTGGCACCAGACTGCGTTGAAATGGTTGAGTATGTTCAGCGCTATACCCTGGTAGATATTCTCGTCGAAGTAGAGTTGGGACGTCGGTGTGACCTGGGTCAGCGAGAATGCTGCGAAGAACGATATCAGCACAACGAGAGTAACTAGCGAGTACGCATTCACCGAACGTGACAGCACGGCATAGAACTCTTTTCGCCAGATGACCACAGCTGCGATGAGCCCGATGAGCGACGCAGCGAATGAAGCCGAGAGCGCGTAGCCTAAGAGCAACATGCGTTCATGCCTCCTTGTTCTCCACGTAGAAGTCGTTGAGGAACATGTGCTTCGTCTTAGTCTTCTTCATCGTCGCTATCGCATCCTGCGGGCTCATGACTATCGGTTGTCCGTGGATGTTAAAGCTTGTGTTAAGCACGATTCCGTACTTCGTCCTCTTCTTAACCGCGGTCAGCAGGTCCCTGTAATTCGGGTTCTCGTCACCCACCATGTGCGGTCTTGCAGTGAGGTCGATGTGCACGACAGACTGCATCAGCGCCTTCTTATCATCCTTAGCCTTGTACGCCATGGTCATGAACCTGTCGTATCCCTTGACGCTCTCGAGCAGTTTGTCGGCGTCGCTCCTGAGCATCGATGGCGCGAACGGCTGGTACCATTCCCTCTGCTTCACGTATATGTTGAGCTTCTCCTTCACGTCATCCGAGCCAGACTTGGCGAGTATCGACCTGTCTCCGAGCGCCCTGGGCCCGTACTCCATCCTGCCCTGGTACCAGAACACGTAATTGTCATCATTTATCAGTTCGGCCGCATGCGACATCCTGTCGCTGTCGCTCTCATAACTGAGCGTAGGGTCAGCCTTCAGAGCAGTCTCAACGGCATTGTCGTCGAATTCATCGCCAAGATATGCGTTGTCGAACGGGTAGCTATGCGTCCCGTTCAGTTCGTAGTCGACCTGCATTGCTGCGCCAAGCGCTATTCCGCCGTCACCCATGTGCGGGAAGACGTACCACTCCTTTACTGCATCAAGCTCCCTTACCTTCATGTTCGCCTTTACGTTCGCGAATAGCCCTCCGGAGAGCGCGATATTGCCTATGCCGTACTCGGTTATTGCATTCTGGACGAGCTGGACAAGCACATTCTCAAGAAGCTGCTGTGCCATGTATGCGAACTGCTCCCTCGGCATGGTCCACGCGATTCTCGAGAGGAAGTTGTACTGCGCCGCGGCGCCGTACTTCGCCCGTATGGATGTGCCGTTGACTGCGTAAAGGTCCCTGAGCTTGTTCTCTTCAAACTTGAACGGGAATGAATAATCTGCCATGGCCATGACCTTGCCTTCGTCCTCGAGCTCCCTCATCCCTACTATATTGGTGACCTGCTCGTAAAATATCCCAATCGAGTCACGCGCCCGTATCCTGCTGCGTCTGGTGAGCTTGCCGTTCTCCAGTGTGCTTATCGAGCCGCAGAGCCCGTCTCCGAGCCCGTCCATCGTGATGACCAGCGCCTTGTCGAATCCGCACGTGAAAGCTGCGCCAGTGGCGTGCGACGTGTGGTGGTCCACCGCATGAAGCTTGAACTGCTTGAAGCCCATGCTGCGCAGGTGCTTCGACACAACGATCTTGCTTATCCCATCGCAGCCTGGAAGCACACCGATGCCGGTCTGGCCGTACTTCATCATGTGCATCCACCATTCGAGCCTCGGTCTTAGCGGGAGCTTTCTCCTCCTGAACTTGTAGTAGACCTCCATCTGGTACGGGAAGACCCGCGTCATTGTCTTCGCGAACTCGGTCGTAGGAAAAGCCACGGTGTCGATATCCGTGGGCTTTATGCCGGCATACCTGAGCGCAGCGTTTACCGAATTGACAGGGAACTTTATCTCCAGCTTCCTCCTGGTGTACCTCTCCTCGTTTGACGCAAATATGATCTTGCCGTCCTGCAGCAGCGCCGCTCCGGCATCGTGACCGTCCCAGACTCCCAGTATATACATATGCTCTCTGCTCTGCCCCCTAGAATTGGCTACTCTAGTATTCGGTAAAAAAGGTTTTTAACCCTTCTTCAGCCTCTCCATCAGCTCCTTCAGATGCGCGCTTGCTAATGCCTTAATCTTTTCGCGTCCCACCCACGCTTCTTCCAGTACAGGGTCGGCTCTGCCCATATTAGACTACTATACTCCATCACTCTGTGGCGACCAACAATTAGATAATTGGTACTAGTTTTGTCATCTTTAATGCTTTCATCGGCTTCTGAAATCCCTTGCGTTTACGCATGTGGATGAAAGAAGCCGCTATATTTTTATCATGAGATTTTCGCGCAGCGCGGCCTTTGGGCCGCACAGGCGAAAG
>JAKAWC010000026.1 GCA_021817125.1 Microcaldota archaeon | reverse complement strand
GGGGATGAACTGCGCAGTAGGCTCTTGAAAATGCAGAGGAGGGAGATGAAGGTCATTGATGTTGTTTACAACATCCACAGATACATCAATTATGTTGTATCTGTTTTTGTAGGATTTCTACAGAGCCACAAAATCAAGGGATTATTAACCTAAATATGTCCATAAAGTACAGATGCAATGCCGTCAAATAATCTAAGACAGGGCAAGGGCGTAGACTCGACCTCCAACGTATTCGCACTACTAACCGGCTTCTTTGTAGGGTTGTTTCTATTAAATGCATATCTTCAAACCTTTGCTCATGGCATAGTGATATCATATGGCAATATATACCCCTATTTTGATGCTTCCATCGTATCTATAATTGCGCTCATCTTACTACTCATCTTTTACCTCTCTGACGCAGTTTTCAGAAAGAAAATGAGATTTATGAGCAACTTGCCAGCACTGATTGTTGGTATTATTTTATCACTCGTAGTTACGTTTATCTTTGGGTTGTGGCTCGGCATATAAACCCGAAGTTCTATCTTTGTACCTACTTTGCAGAGTACAGGTTCTGATTCAACGCCTTGTGCAGTTTGGGACTTAGTAGTAACAGAAAGCATAAAGTTATTAGTCAGGACATTCTAACGTTAGATGGAGATGTAAGATATGCCAAAGAAAGAGAATCGTGGAACTGTGGGGATGGAGATATTTGCATTTTTCCTTGGCTTCTTTATAGTCTTCTTCTTGTTTAATTTGATGGATCAGTTCCTAGGTCTTGCGAAAGTTATTGCGTACGGAAATTATTATCCCTTTTTAGATAATACAGAAGCATCAATAATTGTTCTAGTCCTATTGCTAGGCTTCTACGTATTGTGGCCAGGTTTCAGAAAAGCACCCGGACTCTCCAAACAGTGGGCACTCATATTGACGGGAGGTGTTCTAGCATTTCTACTCACGTTTTTATTTATGTTGTCTTTTTCAGCGTAATTAAAGCAAGTTAATGTATGGGTGAGATTGTGTTGAGGGCAAGATATGCGTTAGTAACTTTGATGCTTATTATATTATCTATAAATACAATCAATGCGCAAAGCATTCCATCAAACGTCTTATTCAGTTGCCCGAATGCGCCTGCAGATCCTTCAAGGGCATATCTTCTTGCACTCATCAACCAGACCCACATGGAGGATGTGTATGGCGCATGTGCACTAAGCGCACTTACAACATATAATAGTTTGAATATGCTCTCTAATTACACAATAAACGCAAATCTGACAGAATTAGGCAGAGATTTCATAAATGGCAACCCAAGCTTGCCTACTGTAAACTCATCTGATGCAATATTGGCTAACACTACAATACTTAACGTCACTGTGCCAGAAAGGTTATGCGTCTGGTACAACGGACCTGGTGACAAAAATGCGCACGCAGGTGCGTGCAACCGCGGATTGCTCAAGAAGGCCACTCCATTCAATGTTACCTATCCTAATTCAACCATAATCATCCTACCAAACACGAATCCCGGCAGTTCTAGTTCTACGTTCTCTCCAGACCCTATTGTTAATTTTTCACCTAGCATTAATTGGGCAGGGTATATCAGCGTCAATCCATTAGGGCGACCTATAACGAGTGTTACGGGAGCATGGGTCGTGCAGCCGGCGTTGCCAGGTAAACTTGAGTCAGTGGGGGACCAATGGATAGGCATAGGCAACTCAAATGGCACTGACATGGTCCAGGTTGAGACTATCTCTTGCAGCGCCTTCCTTCCGCCTTATTGTACTAATTCTTCAGGCCCCTCGTATGATTTGGTATTACAGTACGTAAATGCAAATGGTAATGTGCGTACTTTATATAACTACAGCTTAGCACACTTAAAGATAAATGCCGGGGATAAGATAACCGCCGCACTTGCAATATTAACCAATTCCAGCATGCAAAACCAATTTGTAGCATCGATATGTGATAGAAGATGCATATACATTTGGGGAAACGAGACCGTCTCGCGCCAAGCTGGGCTCTGGATAGACGAGAGACCCGCTTACATAAATATACCTGATTTTGGATACGGTTATCTGGGTCTTGTTAACTTTGTAAATGCAACGTATTCGTATGCCTACTTAACTACCAACTCATCGGTTTCTCAGATAGCTGCACCTAATGCTGAAAAAGTATTCATGGTTCAAACTAATGGTCAAGGTCAACCTACTGACTTAAGTGACTCAGCAATACCATCTAATTTATCATTGAGTGGAGGATTTAATATCTCTAACTTTAGGATAGGCAGCTTGTCATCCTCAGCACACGTAGTAACCAAAGGCAATAACTTCGCAGTTGTACTCCACACACCCGTGTATCCAGAAACCAACGTCACAGGCGCTGCGGGTGGCACAGGGATCTATTCATATACTTGGTATGTCGAACCGAATGGAAGCAGCACTTATGAGAGTCTGGCAAGTTGCGATAATCTCTTTTACAATAAACCAATATGCACCATAACAACTAACTCGTCCACTCCTCTAGGAAAATATCTAGTAAAAGTCTCAGTAAATGCTCTTGGTGGCCCCTTAAATGAGACCCTAACGACGCAGCCGGTAACAGTGAGCGTGACCGCGCCTCCTGAGAAGTGCAATGCGACAAACGGCTGGTTCTATGACTACCATGCAAGGACCCAGGTCACCAACATCAACTGGACTTCGGTATTCCCGACCAACTACAGCTATCAGATGCCCATCCTTATCAGCCCGCTGATACGCAACGTCAGTGTGCACGCTGGATTCGCCAGGATAACGATAAATAGGGCGGCCGGAATGGGAAACAGCTGCAGACAGCTATACCTAGAAGGATACAACGGCACGCCGAATGTCACCACCGACGTGGGACAGGTCAACTTCAACGTGATAGGCTGCACTGCGAACACGGTCACCTTGGCGGTGAGCGGGACCACGCTGCCTGGCAATTACTTCAACGCGTTGGACATATTCTACGGCTCGCCATCGAACGCGTCGTATGCGTCTGGCAGTGTCACAGGCGACTGGCTGCTGCTCAACCACCAGACAGGAGATTATCAGTTTGCATTAGGTTCGGCGCCGATGGTGCTGCATCTTGATAATGTGCTGAACACGAATTCGCGTATAGAGCTGAACCTGCGAGGTGGCGGGATTTACCCTCCTTGGATACCCGGGATAGATTATAACAATGTCTCAGGGACATACTTGTTTAAGATAAGTACCTATTATAACAACAATCCGTACCTCAACCTCTACTATCACCTAAACTCCGCCGTGCCGGACTACACGTTCGTGATAAACAAGACTCTAGACAATCCAAGTCCACCGCCATTCGGCACTCCTGCGGGGTACATGTTCACGGGCTATAACGTAGGCGAGGTACCTTTATATGGCACATATGGAGGCAGTCCCAGGTACTCCTTCTTCAACTCGACGACTTCCGTCAGCAGCAACTACAACATCAATGGCCCAGAGCCGCAGTACCTGAACCTCAGCCTGCAGGATGGTCTTACCGCGTCGCTTGTAATACTGAATACCACTAAGTATGATTATAACAGGAATAACGTCGCTCTATGCGCTCCCTGATGTAATTCGGCCAGGTGATATGATGGTTAACTATGGAAGCTCCAAAATCCGATCTTTTGACGTGGAAGGGGACTGCGCCGCATATGTGTGCAGGGGCGTGGCCAGCACGGCGGAGCTCGCAGACAAGACGAGGAAGTATGCAAGGGGGGACTCGTTCCTGCTCCTTCTTGACAGGAAGGGCGTGAAGCTTGAACGGCTTCTGCCTGCATACGTCAATGCGGTAGTCAGGCACAGGGACAGGATCGCCAGGGCGAACAGCCTTGGCATGGAGATGCTGCTGCTCGTGAGCGGAGATACGAACATAAAGAAGGCGATAGATGCCTGCGGAGCGAGGGATGGGAGGGAGTTTATCGTGTTCTCGAGTGACAAGTCGCTGATTGGCAAGTTCCTGAAGGAGAACAGACTGAGCGTGTCAGAAAGACTAGAACTTACTTTCGACTTCGAGGCTGCAGGAGACATAGCTACGATGGAGCTTTTCGAGGATTAGGCGCGCGCCAAGGTTTTGGCACGCCCATAGGCAGTGGAGCTGCAGACTCGTCTTCCTCGTCCAGTTCCCTTTCCGCGGCGGCGAGTTTGCTTGCAAGCCGGCCACGCCACTCTATCTCTGCTATCTTAGAGCAGCGGCGGTCATGTGCGTCACCAAACCTCAGGTCTACCCGATCTTAAGGATACCCTCTTGGCTATGGTGTCCGAAGCTGCGAACGAGAACAGTGTCCCAAATGCGACTATCAGTCCCAGATCAAGCATTCGCGCGCCTTTCTATTCGAGAACCAGTTCCTCTTCGGGATCCTCCATTACGGCGTTGAGGATCTGGTGGACCTGCTCCGCCTTCTTCTTGCCTATCTTGTCGACCTTCTGGAGCTCCTTCTGGTCGGCCAGCACGACGTTCTTGATGGTCTTGAAGTGCTTTATCAGGTCCTTCGCGAGCTTCGGGCCTATCCCTGGCATCGAACTCAGTATCAGGACCTGCCAGTCGTAGGTGGTGTTCGCCCTCTTCAGACCCAGTATCCTGGGCTCGCGCTTCCCCGTGCTCTGCTCCCGTTCAGCGAGCTTGGAAAGCATGAGCGCGGTCTCTTCCTCGTCCTTGGAGCGCAGCACCTGCACGTTGAAATCTGTGAACGCTGCGACAGTCGTGCCTACTATGACGTTCTTGCTGAGCAGGAAGTCCCCGTCCGAGCCCTCCACTATCAGTATGGGCTTTGCGAAGCTCTTGGACATCCGCTCCAGCTGGTCGAAGAGCCGTGCATCCATGATTGATTTTTCGAAGTCGGTGGCTGTCTTTCGCTCAACGCACATCCTGTCTGAGACTATGTAGTCACCGACAGGCAGTTGCGCCAGCATAATCCCCATGCCGTTCTTCTCAAGGCCTTCGAGGATCGTGAGATTCCGCTCCCTGTTGTCGACGATTATGCTGTACTGCATGCTTATTATTTGCCCAGAAATGCTTATTAATTGCTGAGGTAAATCATTACTATGCCAAAGCGGGTCATCATCGTTCACAGGTGGGACGGCAATTCTGCAGAGGACTGGTATCCGTGGCTGAAGTCTGGGCTTGAACAGGAGGGATATGCTGTAATCGTGCCGGACATGCCGAACACGGCTGCGCCTAAGATCGAGGACTGGATCCCATTCCTGAAGCGGCAGGTCGGCAGCTTTGACCGGGACACCTACTTCGTCGGTCACAGCATAGGCGTTCAGGCCATACTGCGGAGCCTCGAGACCCTGCCTGAGGGCACGCAGGTCGGTGGATTGGTGTCGGTCGCCGGGTGGTTCGGCATGAATGAGGAGGTCCTTGAGGAGGAGGGGGCTCTAGACACCGCAAAACCCTGGCTGCGGGACCAGATAGAGTTCAGCAAGCCAAGGAGGATGCTGGGAAAGATAATCGCAATATTCTCAGAGAACGACCCTTACGCTCCTGTCAGCCAGGCTGACATGTTCAAGAACCAGCTTGGCGCGGAGACGGTCCTTGTTCCGAACCGCGGGCATTTCACCAGCATGGACGATGTCACCGAAGCGCCGGAAGTGCTGGATGCAGTGCTGGAGATGCTGGGCAGTTAGCTGAGAGGCCACCATCTGCGCGCCTGCCGCCCTCTGTCGACGAAGGTGTCCTGTTCTATCTTCAGGGCCTTGTCCTCGACCTTTGCCTCTGCCGCTTTTGCCGCCTTTCGCTCTTCGAATGCGGTCTTTGCGTTGGTCCCTTCCTGCACAGCATCGAACCCGAGCAACCCGGCCGCCACCAGGATGCCTGCGCCGCCCGCGATGTCCAGCAGCCGTATCTTGATTATGTTTGAGACGCTGAGTATCATCTCTGTCCCAGAGAGCACAAGCACTGCCAACGTGGCTACCCTGCGCAGCAGGACCTGTTTCTTGGCCATGACCATTCCCTGTGCGTTTGCCTTTTTGAGCTCTTCGTTGGCCTTCCGCATCTTCTTGTTCTTGGACTTCTTCGCCTTCTTCGACTCGTCCTTGAGGTCTCTGAGCATCTTCTCGATGTTGGCCCTGCTTGGATCGTCCCTTGGGAGCCGTCTTACTTGCCTGCGTGCGTCCATAAGGTCAAGCTTGACCGTAAGCCTGCCTTCGTCTAGGGTGTGAATCCTTGATCCGAAGCGCGTTATGTCATGCTGCAGGTCCTCTGCGTTGTCTATCACTGTGTCGCCGAACTGCTCGGCGAGCATCCTCAGGGCGAGAAGCGACGCCCTGTCGTGTGCGGACATTATCGATATCCACCACACCATCTCTTCGGGTGTCCCCGCCGCGACGGCGCGGTTGGAAAAACCATCTTTTGTGGTGAAGACCAGCCTTTCGCCGACCTCCTTGAATAGATTCTTCACTGTCTTCTCCATGCCCGTGAGTCGGCCCTTCCTTGCGCCTGCCTTATATCCCTGCAACTCGTCATCTATCCTCTCGAGATGCTTGGAGAATGCGACCAGCCTCTTGCTGATGCGCAGGTGCTCCTGTGCGAAGTCGTTCGGGGTCATCTTGTCGTTCTTGAGCGCGCCCCAGCCATTCCAGAGCATGGCTACCTTCTCGTGGACCTGCTTCAGCTCGTTCTCGAGCTGCTTGGCGCGGACTTCGCCAAGCTCTTTGTCACGCTGGACCTCGTATAGCACCGGGTCGGGCTTGAATAGCTTGAAACCAGGTCTTCCGCCGTTATGATTCTGCATGAATGCAGCTGAGCGCCTATTAGTATTTAGAATTAATCCTCAATTCGTTTAAACCTCAACGAACTCTGTCTTTATCTGCTTGAGCGAGTTGAGTGTGTTTATCTTAGCCACTCCTTTCTGCTGCAGTACCCTGCGCACGAACTGGTAGTATTCATCGGTGTCCTTTGTGCGCACCTTGATGAGCATGTCCCACTCCCCCGAGAGCATGTCGACGCTCTCTATGTTGCCCAGCTTGGCGAGCGACTTCGCTATCCTCTCCGGGTCGGTGTACTCGTCAGGCGAGAGGTTGACGAGAACGAAGCTACATAGCCCCTCGTCCACCCTCTTATAGTCCAAGACCGCCTTGTACGTCTTTATAATGCCATCCTTCTCCATCTGCCTGAGGTTATAGTGTATGGTTGTCGACGGTTCTTTGAGCTTTGCCGCGAGGTTTGCTATCCTGGGGGCGCAATAACCGGATTTGAGGAGCTCCATTAGGGACGTACGTATGTTTTTCATGATTCGAATAATCTTCAAAAGTCTATATACTTTTCGGCGTATATTCGGATTTAATTCAAGCAACCTTATATAGAAGCTATGAATATACTATATGAGAGGGGGTGGTCGACGGAAATATTGTGCAAAACCGTTGGGATCTGAAATTGTGGGGCCTGCTAATGCAGGCTAGAAGGAGAGTAAGAAAATATGTATAAAATTGGTGGAGGTGGTTGGCTTCTATAAGTCAGATGATACTGAGGGTGGGGAGGGATATACGTCCGAAGGGCGTACATTTTAGTTTTTATTCATGTGTGGAGTGCTCGTTTTATATTGTTGCCATGCGATAGCTAGGCATGCCAAGGAGGACTTCGAAAGAGAAACAGATCAACCGTGAGGACTACCCAAGGAAGGAGCAGTTCAAGGCTGAGAGCGGCATGTTCGACGAACGTACCGTGAAGTACCTGGGCTACCTCATGACGCACGGCATAGTGTCCGAGCTGAGCTTCCAGATAGCGAGGGGCAAGGAGGCTGACATATACGTCGCCATGCCCGGCACCCATGTGCACGATGACGTGGTGGTGGTCAAGATATTCAGAATAGAGACGTCGCACTTCATGAAGCGCATAGACTATATCTACGGGGACCCGAGGTTTAGCAAGATAAAGAGGAACATCCACTCCGTGGTGAGCGAGTGGTGCAAGAAAGAGTACGGTAACCTCAAGCTCGCTGCGGATGCGAAGGTGCATGCTCCCCTGCCATACTACTTCGACGGCAACGTGCTGGCGATGCAGTTCATAGGCGTGGACGGAGTACCAGCGCAGAACCTGAAGGCAGGAGGCACGGATAGCCCTGAGAAGACGCTGGATTCTGTCATCGAGGACCTCAGGAGGCTTTATCAAAAGGCTGGTCTGGTCCACGCTGACGTGAGCGAGTATAACATCCTGATGAAGGGAGATACGCCCTATCTCATCGACTTCGGGCAGGCGGTGGTATTGGGTCATCCCAAGGCGCAGCAGTTCCTGGAGAGGGACGTGCGCAACCTGCTGACGTTCTTCCAGAAGGAGTACGGCGTGAAGCGGGACTCTAAGAAGGTCCTTGCCCATATCACGGAACAGTGACCCGAAGGTATATATTCCTTTTATCTGAAGAAGATACGATATAATGCGAAGACGCACCAGTCAAGCCGCAAGAAAGCTCCAGAGCGCAGTGGAGAAACCCTTTGAGAAAGGGGTTCACCCTAAACTCCAGAGTGCCATGGAATACTCCTATGTCGATTCCTGTGTATTGCACTACATACGTATCATCGCTAATCTATTGGACTCATACATTCCATGGTCTATTGACAATCTCCTATCGGCTGCGGTGCAGCAATCTTACTTTTGTCTATGG
>JAKAWC010000005.1 GCA_021817125.1 Microcaldota archaeon | reverse complement strand
TCTTATATTTTCCCATGTCAATTCCTACTATGTTCATTTTAACACCGAACATCATTACGCCGCAACATCTCTTACTTGTTGCGGCGCTAATGCTTTACACAGGAATCGAACATTTAAGTCTGATGACATACGGCTGGGCGATACTAATCATCGCGGTCGTCCTCGGCGCTCTCTTCCAGCTTGGCATATTCAACGCAAACAACTTTGCGCCGAAAGAGCAGCCCGGTGCATGCCAAGTAGTAAGAACCAGCGAAGCCGGAGGAACGGTGGTGGCATCTCTGGAAGGATTATGCAACGGTCAGCTGCCGGAGTACGTGACACAACTCAACGGCAATGCATATATCAACGTGCCTGCATATGTTCCTCCGGATGGGATAACAAATGCGTTCAGTGTTTTTGCTTGGGTGTACGTGCCCGTAGCGCCAGGCGGCGATACGCACGGCGGTGTTGTAGCGCAACGGTGCAGTAGCTACTGCACCTGGTTCGTAGAATTATATAACAACGGTGCGGGGAGGGCTTCACCATCATTTTATTATAATGGAGCAACATATAGTTGGAACCAGTATGCAGCAGCGACGAGCTTTCCTCTTAGCACATGGCAGTTTGTAGGTTTTGTAGTGCAGGGCAGCACTATCTATGCTTACTCTGACAGTGTGCAGTATCCCGTGGCTGCATCTTACGCTACAAATTCCTTGTACTTACAACAAACTTGGATAGGTACAAGGGGGGATGGTATATGCGGCAGCTGCATAGTCGGTAGCATCGCAAACGTACAAGTTTACAACACCTCCCTCTCCCAGGCAGAAGTCAACGCTCTCTATAGCGAGGGAATCGGCGGCGCACCAGTCAAGCCGCAAAACCTCGTGGGCTGGTGGCCGCTGAACGGCAACGCAAACGACTATAGCGGCAATAACAATAATGGTGCGGCTACAAATGTTATTTATACTGGCACCTGGACAAACCAGTACACAGGACCTGTGTGAGAGTATGACAGATCATAGCAAGTATCCGAGGAAGATATCGCCAAGGGCGCAGAGCGCGATGGAATATCTCACCACTTACGGCTGGGCGATACTCGTCATAGCAGTAGTAGTGGGAGTGCTTGCTAACCTCGGCGTATTCAACCCCGCTACGTTTGCTTCGCGAAATCCGCCGGGTAGCTGTACCGTGGTGCGGCCAAACGGGCCGATGACAGACACCCAGCTCTCGCTGCAGGGAGTTTGCGGGGGGATACCAGAATATGTAGCAAACTTTATGGGCAACGGGGCTGGCGCGGTGTACTCCAGCAACACATATGCGTATGTAAACATCAACAGCATGGCTGGGACAAACGTGATATATACGGTGACAATGTGGGTAAACCCAGCCACTACTGACAACAATAATATGCCGCTATTCGGGTTCCAGGGGTACCAGGCATTTGAGCTTTTCAGGTGCGGCCTCAACGTCCAGGCCTGCGAGCTCGGACTGCACAGATGCACTTCCGGAGATACCTGGTCCGGCGCACCGCTGCCTATCATGACCCTTGGCACGTGGTACTTCATTGCGGTAACTGTAGCTCCGCCGGACTACCATTTCCAAGTGAACAATTACGGCGATAATGTGACAAATACTTATGGGGTCAATAATAACGCCGAGGTGGTTATTGGAACGCAGACCGCCCAATGTGACGGCAGCGTGTTCCAGGGATACCTTTCAGACGTGCAGCTGTACAATGCGTCGCTGTCAGCGAATGGCCTGGATGCATTATATGCGGAGGGAATAGGCGGCGCGCCTATAGACTTGTCGAGTCTGGTTGCATGGTGGCCGCTCAATGGTGACGTGAATGATTATAGCGGAGATGGCTACAATGCAAATTCTGTTGGAGTTATCTACTCCCAGTCATGGACGCAGGGGTACTCGTTCCCTTAGCTATCGGGCACCCTTCCTCGGACCATTCGCCGGTTCCTGCTGCTTGCTTACTTTGTCGAGTACCAGGTCAAACCTCTTAAAGAACGCCTCCCAGGTGTGTTCCTTCTCGGCGACGCGCCTGCCCTCCCTGCCCAGTGCCTCCGCTACGTCTGGATGCTCGGTCAGGTACTGCATCTTCTCCGCCATGTCGGCAGGTGACTCAACAAGGTAACCGGTCTTCCCGTCCTTGATTGTCTCCTTCGGACCGCCCTCGTTGACGGATATTATAGGCTTCGAGCTCGACATCGCCTCTACAGGTATAAAGCCGAAGTCCTCGTTTATGGCTGCAAATAACACGCAGGTACATCTTGCGTAGAGTGAGAATAGCTCCTTGTCCGGGATGTTGGGCTTTAGCACAACGTTACCATTGGCCATCCCCTTCAGCTTCTCGAAGTACTTATGGTGCTCTTTGTCCTTCGTCAGCGAGCCTGCGAGTATGAGCTTGTATTTCTCGTTGCCCGCCTTCTTCACAAACTGTTTAAAGGCTGTGATGAGGTAGTCCTGCCTCTTGTTCGGCAGGAACCTCGAGGAGCAGAAGAAGTACTTCTCGTCCCCTTCGTCGTAGTACTTGTCGACATCCAGCCCTGGGTTGATTACGGTAGACTCAAGGTTCATGTATTTCAGCAGGCGGTCGTGGGTGTTGCCGCTGTTTGAGGCCACCGCCTCGAGGTTCTTTACTATCTTTCCCGAGACCAGCTTGTATACTTTCGCCATCGAGCCGTAGATGATCTTCTCCGACGCAGACCTTCCCTTCATCCTCTCCGCATAGAGATCGTACACTTCGCGCGGAGGAGTGTGGCAGTACCACAGGACGCGCTTGTTCTTGTGCCGTATCCACTCGCTCGGGGAGACGTGGGCATTGATGACATCGTAGTCGTCCTTAAGTTTGAGGTTGTAGAAGTTGTATCCGTACCTGAGCCCCTGCGACGCCCTATAGGGAAGCATGCTCGACAGGGGCACCTTCCTGCCGATTATGTTGACGTCCAGGTCCTGGAATTCTGGGAAGGTCGCCTCCTTGTTGTATTCGAGGAAATAGAGCCTCGCGTCGTAGTGCTGCGCTATCTTGAGTATGACACGCTCAGCCCCACCACGCTGGTTCATGTACGGTTGGACAATTATAAGCTTCATCGGCTCAGCCAGGCATCGTGTAGTTATTGTGTATGTAGCTTGGCTTTGGCACCACATACGGCAGCGTGCCGGTGAAGTTGTTGAGCGCGAATATCATTATTGGTGCTGATGAGTTCACATAGTTGACTCCGGTGAAGTTCGATGGGTAGACTAGATTGAATCCGGGTAGCTTGCCGAGGAAGAACCCTTTGTAGAAGTTCGAGCTGTAGAATTGCGAAGGAGCATCGGTTATCGTGCCATTCTTGCCGTTCGGCAGGTAGATGAGCGTGAAACTGAGGTATGTCTGCCCCCCTATCGTAGTCTGCCCGTTGTAGAACTCTGTAGTAGGCAGGAACACTATGTTGGTCCTCGTCCCGTTTAGGTTGTACAGGAAGGTAGGGCCGACCGTGGAGACGCTGGCGGGGGCACAGTAGGTCTGGTTCGACGCCTGGTTGCCGACCACCAGGATGCTTTTCAGTGCAGTGGAAGAAGAGTTGCCAGGGAATGAACAATAATTGTTTATGTTGTTGAAGTTCGATGGGATGAGGATCGCTGCTGGATCGTGGGAAAGTTCGCACTGCGATGTGCCCAGCACATACGGCTGCCCGTATTGCTGACCCTGAGACTCTGCGAACGCCAAGCTTGTCTCGTTCGCGTGGACGCACGCCAGGAAGTCGAGCGCACCCCATTTGGGGACGAGCTGGTCGTCGAACAGCAGGTACTTTGCCTGGATGGAGTCCATGAAGCCGGCAAGGTTCGCTGGAGTGTAGCCATCAGACGAGCCAAGCACGAAGCGCGCTGCGGTAGCGTAATCAAGTGTCGCGACGGCGTTGTCTCCCCTGAGCACGGCGTTGCTGTTTCCGAACCAGTTTATCCAGTCCCCATAGTCCCACCATGAGAGTATTCTTGGTGCATATGGGCCGACGTTGGTACGCATCCAGTTGGTTGCAGACAGCCAGTACTGTGGCACTGTATTACAGTATATGTCGAAGCCCACGCCGTTGCCGGAGTTGGATATCGTGGCACAGTTCGGATTCGCTGCGGCTGCGAAGAGCCCGAGCATCGTGAAGGACTCGATGAGCACCAGGGCTATGCCTACCCCATAGATTATGTTCCTCTGTAGGTGATGAGGGTTGTTCTTGACTATCAGCAAGAGCTCGCCAAGTATGAAACCTATTGCGATTATGTAGCCGACCCCGAAGTGCGGCAGGTACTTGACCTCCATCATGCCGGCGAACGCGAGGGGCGCTATTGCAGATATCGTTAGTATGCTGATCTTGGAGTCACTCTCCCATATGCTGCGAACAGCGAGCACGCCAAAGAGTATGAGCACCGCCCAAACCAGGAGGGACAGGCCGCCTATTGACCAGCCTATCAGACCGAAGCCGCTGGAGCCGAAGTTGTATGTAAAGAAGCCAGTTGGCGCATACTCCTGGACGGTCGCGAAGAGCGGGATGGATGGAGTAGTATAGTGCTGGCTAAGCTGTAGGTATGCGCGCACCGGACCGCCGAGAGGTGTCAGGAAGACTGCGATGGACGCGATGGCTACCAGGATGGCGAGCCAGATGACGTATATGGTCGGGTTCAGGCTGCTTATGATGTTGCGCTCACGTGCAAGAGTTGGTATGTATTCGAAGAGCAGCACCAGCACAAGCGCGCCGAGCGGGAATCCTACGATGACAGGGATGATTCCGAGTATCAGGGGCATCCCCTGGGCGAGAGCGGTGTTGTATGGTGCGTACGCCAGATAGAAGAGAGCTATTACAGCGAGCACCTTGGCGTTCATTATGTAGAAGTCTTTGGTCGACTTGTTCCTGAGCACGTCGACTATGCCCTGCAGCGCTATGTATACAGCGAGCACCCCGGCGTTGACGGTGTAGTAATGGGCGCCGAGGAATGTCGACGCGAACGCTATGCCTGCGAGTATCGCATAGCGCGTCTCCTTCATGTTCTTCACCGCCAGAAGGTAGGTTGCGTAGAAGAAGAACATCGCGAATATACCCCACGGCTCGAGCAGCTGCTCGCCGGCTATGAATGTGGTGAGAAGGGCTGGCATGACCGTCGTAAACCCTGCGCCTATCAGTCCGGCGAAGGCGCCGTATTCATAATAGAGGAAGATGAACACCACGAAGACTAGGAGCGCTGCCATTATCGGAGGATAGAAGCTCGATACGTTGCTGAGGAGCGTGATGTCTATGTTCTGGTTTGGGTTACCGCCTGCAAGGTTGTACCAGTAAGCCTCCAGGTACGGCACTATCGGTTGGATCCTGTGGATCGTTCCGTTCACGGCAGTGGGCCATGCGGCATGGTCGTACGCCAGCTGATGACCATATGTGAGTATGTACTGCGTGCTTATCATGTCGAAGTACGGGTCGAATTCGAAGAAGTGTGCCGCTATCCCCAGGCTCGCGATCCTGGTGGCGAACGTGAACAGCATCAATCCGAGAAGTATGACCCAGACCAGAGTCTGCCTGTTGAAGAATGGCGCGGTGGTTGCGGCTGATCCGCTGAGCATGGATCTCTCCTCTCGCTCGTGCAACTCCATCAGACCATTTTCCTCTCGGGCGTGCATCTCCGCGAGCCTCGCCTTCTCCTCTGAGCCGATGTTCTTGAGGGAACTTAACTCGTTCTGGTGTCTCTTCGTAAGCTCGTCCTCCTCCTGCTCGTGACTCCTTATGAGTTTCATGTCTACGTTCAGCGCCGAGACCCTGTGCCTCAGCTCCACAACCCTTGATTTGTAGTCCGCGGTGAGGGACTCTCTAGCACTCACTTGCGAAGAGCCTGGAGACGGCACGCCCATCACCTTGAAGTCAAGTGCGCCCTGCCACCAGGATAGGACTACGCCTATGATAGTCAGAAGGAACACATTGGCTTCGTATAGACCTGCCGAGAAGGAGAACACAGATGAGATCGGAATCAGGTACGCCTCGAGCCAGGTGAGCGTTGGAGGGAAGATAAGCCCTAGTATGAAACCGAAGACGGTTATCTCAAACCAGGACATCCCCGTCTTCTTGAGCAGGGCTAGCGCAAGAAAGAAGCCAGGAGCCATTATCGATATGAAGGCTATAATCAGGGTTGCAAGCACCATAAAGTCCCCCAGTAATAGAAAACTTATTTATACTAGGTTTACTATCTTCTTATCATTAGACAGAGAGAAGTTCTTAAAGGTATCGTGCGGGTTCTATGAAGAGAGAAAGAGTGGCGATAGTCGGCGCTGCGACATCTGGACTTATCGCGGCAAGGAGCCTTGGAAGGCATGGGGTAGAGACCACTGTTTACGATCAGAAGACGCGGCTTGGCTTCCCGGTAAGGGCCTCTGGGATACTCTCAATCAGCGGCCTTGCAGGGCTTAAGATAGGATACCGAAGCGGTATAACAAACACGCTCAGGGGCGCAAGGATACACGCGGGCAAGAGAGAGATGACAATAAGGGCTGGCGGCGACATCGCCTATGTGCTCGATAGGATAAAGCTCAACGAGATATGCAGGGACGAGGCGGAGGCTGCTGGCGCAAAGGTGGTCACTGGGAAGAAGATCGACGGACAGGCATTGGACCAGCTTCACGCTGATAATATAATGGTTGGGGCGGACGGTGCGGTCTCGACAGTGGCAAGGCACTTCGCGATGGGAGGGATGGGAAAGCACGTCCTGACATACAAGGCGGAATACGACGTCGGCGGGCTTGATGACATGGTAGATCTGTTCTTCGGACGCGACATATCCCCGAACTTCTTCGCATGGTTCTGCCCGAACACGAAGGACGTGCTAGAGGTAGGCATCGGCGTGGACCCTGCCTATGGCAACGCGAAGAGAGCTTTCGACAACTTCATAAAAAGGGAGGAGGTAAAGAGCGTTATCGGCAATGCGAAGATGCTTGATGGGGCCGCTTGCATCATCCCGATGTCGTTAAGGAGAAAGATCGTTGATAATGCGGGGGAGGTGCTACTCGTCGGGGACGCTGCCGGGCAGGTGAAGCCATCCACAGGCGGAGGCATTATCTTCGGAGGGAACGCCGCTATGCTCGCTGCGGATGCGATAAATAATCATATCCGCGACGGGGATTCGCTTGAAGCTTACGACAAGGCATTCAGGAAAGGCTTCTTGATGGACCTGAAGATGCATTCTATTGTCAATAAGCTCTACTCGGGACTTGGGACCCGCGGCGTAGAGAGCGCGCTCGGCGTTATGGGGATGCTTGGCATGGACAGCTTCCTGGGCAAGCATGGTGACATGGATAGACCTACGCTAATACTGAAACGGCTCTTCCTGAGAGAAAGAGGCTGATACTTATTTAGCGCCGACGATTATTGACTCGTCGACCTTCTTAACCCGCTTGTAGAGGACCCCCTTCCTCTGGAGCTCGCCTCTTGGATCCTCCTTTCCTAGCGTCTCCATCTTGTCCGTAAGCAGGTAAGAGACCTCTCCATCGACCATGTTAAGGATTACGCCTTTGACCTGACCCAGCATCTTCCCCTCTACCGATATTATTCTTTTCCCATAAAGTTCAGATACGCTTACCATGCAATCATCTATTGACCATAACACGTGAGATTTTCTTAGCTGCAAACATTCTAACTATATAATCTTGCAAAGTTCTAATAAACATCGCCTCGTCGGTATCTCTCTCCCTTAACTCTTCGTGCTCGAACAGATGCATGTTTGCGGCCACCATGCTTTTCAGGTATTCATCGGTCAGCGTATAGAACCTTTTCTTGCAGTTGGTGCAGACGAAGATAGGTACGACCGGCACCTCCGTTATCTGTTCCGGTGGGCTGAGGTCGAGCTCCCGGACTAGCTCCCCGCGGTTGCAGGAGTTGCACACCGCATTAAGCCTTGTCGGCGCGTAATGCCTATCGCTGGAAATCTTCAGCTCATCAACGCCGGCATACTCCTTTAGCGCCGTGACGACGTTGGTCGCTCGGACTGCTTTCTGGCTCAATACCTCGCCGTCAGGAGTAAACTTCGTCAACAGCGATCCTCCTACGGTCTTTTCGGCTATGCAGAACTCTTTTGCGCCGCAGTTTTCGTACACAGCGGTCCGGTACCTTTCGCCCTTGCCCTTCGTTACGTCTAACGCAAAACCACCATCAGGTGTTCTTCTTTATCTTGTATGTCCGAACGTCGTCACGCGTCACCTTTGCGCGATTTGCCTTCTTCGCATTCCCGACAGCGAACCGGGATATCTTCGCTGCCTCGTTCTCCAGGATGCGTGCGAGCTCCGCAGCGCCGTCGTCGGTTATGGTTGCCTTGAAGTGCTGCCTGACCAACTTTTTGATTGCCTGCTTGGATATGCTCGCCATTTCAATCAGTACTCAAGATCCTCATCACTAGCATCAGAAAAGATCTCATCACTGATATACTCATCCCTTAAGGGTATATAAACTTATAGTGGCATAATATTGTAGTGGAACGATGGAGATCTTTACCGACGCTAATTTCGAGAAAGAGGTTCTAAAGTCGAGCATCCCTGTAGTGATAGATTTCTGGGCAGAATGGTGTGGACCGTGCAGGGTCTTCAGCCCGGTCATAGAGGAGGTTTCAAAGGAGTACAGCGGCAAGGTCAAGTTCGGAAAGATGAATGTTGACGAGAACGAGCAGACCGCGCAGAAGTACAGCATAATGTCAATCCCCACACTGCTCCTGTTCAAGGGAGGCGATGTCAAGGCAACTTCCATCGGGGCGCTCCCGAAGGACACCGTCAAGAAGTGGGTTGACAAGAACAAGTGATTACGCAAAGCTATATAGATGCCAATGGCGTAACTTCCTATTTCGTGATACTGTGAACTACTTAGTCTTGCTGCTGGCATTTGCCACGTTCCTTTCGACCTCGGTTGGAGGTATCCTGGCGATAAAACTGAAGAGGTGGCTGCCTTACTTCTTTGCATTCGCTTCTGGCAGTCTGATTGCCGTCGCTTTCTTTGACGTATTCCCGGAAAGCCTGAGCATAGCGCAGAGCCTCAACATGCCATTTAGAGACCTGATGATTGCCGTAGTTGCAGCATACCTGTTCTACAACTTCCTTGAGCGGTTCTTCTTGACGCACCACTTCCACGAGAAAGAAGGCGAGCATGCACATGTGCTCGGCCCGGTAGGCGCGGGCAGCCTGACCATACACAGCTTCCTTGACGGAGTCGCTATCGGTGCCTCGTTCCAGGTCAATGCCGCAATTGGGGTCATAGTCGCGCTGGCAGTCATAGCACACGACTTTAACGACGGGATAAATACAGTGACTGTGATGTTCAGGAACAAGCATAACGCGAAGAACGCCGCACTCTTCCTTTTGATGGACGCGATGGCTCCGGTGTTAGGTGTACTATCGACATACGCCATCGTGCTCCCGGAGAGCTATCTCGCATGGATACTTGCATTGTTCACAGGGGAGTTTATCTACCTTGGCGCCTCGAGCATCATACGCGAGACGTACCACCATGCGTATTGGAAGATGATGATTCCGATGACAGCTGCCG
Organism: Microcaldota archaeon; assembly: GCA_021817125.1. Classification (GTDB taxonomy): domain Archaea; phylum Micrarchaeota; class Micrarchaeia; order Micrarchaeales; family CABMGC01; genus JAKAWC01. The sequence goes on along the minus strand of JAKAWC010000005.1, from coordinate 37,152 downwards.
TGCTTCTGATATTCACCCTCACCTCGATCATCTGACCGCTTGGACAGCATGTTTAAATAGGAGGGGATGCATATTCTTTGCATAAGAAGGTAATCGTGATGCCCTTCCAACATGCAGACCTATTGGCACCCTAAGCCCTTGGTTAGTGTTGACTAGATGCTCATCCTTTTCGATTATCTCCCTGCCTGGCGCATGGGCAGAAAACGCTTATAGACAAATCGCCGAAAACCCACTTCTTCCAGAGGTGGGCTGAAGGCGTAGTAAAGTATATTAACGTGAAGTTCGATACAAGATGCATGGAGTCCGCAAGGGCGTACAGATTTAGGATACATCCTGACGCCAAAAGGCGGGAGGAGATAGACAGGAGGCTGATTCTTGCGCAGCGGCTATATAACAAAATACTGGAAAAGTCAAGAGGGGAGTACGGAAAGAACAGGAACTCGAAGATAAACAGGTCTACGCTGAACGGGTTCATGAGGGAAGCGATAAACGAGAATAAATACTTCCTCCTGCTCTATTCGCAGACGCGGCAGGACGTCTTCATAAGGCTTCAGAAGGCGTTCCAGAACTTCTTCCGCAGGATCAATGCAAAGAAGAACGGAAAAAGGACCAGGGCAGGATTTCCGAGATTCAAGTCGAAGGACACGTACGCTTCGCTGGCATACCCTCAGGACAACGGTTCTTTTCAGATAGAACGCATAAAGGGATTCAGCAGACTGCGTGTCGCAAGGATAGGAACGATGAAGATAGATATGCACAGGACGATGGAGGGGAAGGTAAAGACAATGGCGATAAAAAGAGAGGCTGGGAGATACTATGCGATATTTACGGCAATGAAAGAGAGTGCGGCATCTTCAGTAGAGAATACAAGGCCTGTTGGGATTGACGTTGGCCTGAACTCGTTCATCGCGATGTCCGATGGGAAGAGGGCAGAGAAGCCGAAGTTCATGCAAGAAAGGAGGAAAACGCTTGCGCGCTGGCAGCGGATAATCTCGCGGAGAAAGAAGGGATCCAGAAGGAGGGAAACGGCAAAACTAAAGCTGCAAAGGGAATGGGAGCGTGTAAACAACCGGTCGAACGACTACCTGCATAAACTCTCAGACATGCTCGTCAATTCGGGATATACCTCATTTGCAGTGGAGAACCTCCATATACAAAATATGATGAAAAATCATAGGTTGGCAGGTTCAATACAGAACGCTTCATGGAGCAGGTTTGTGCAGATGCTCTCATACAAGGCTGAAAGCGCTGGTATGAAGGTAATAAAGGTAGACCCGCGAAATACCTCAAAGACATGCAGCGGCTGCGGCAACATCCAGAACACGCCGCTATCCATGAGAGAATACGACTGCGGCAGATGCGGCCTGCGGTTGGACAGGGACATGAACGCATCGATAAACATATTGCATAGGGCAACTACCGCAGGGCATGCGGGAAGTCACGCTCGGGGAGACACGACCTCTACGGCCCAACGGGGACCGCAAGTCGAGTCGCCGAACCGAGAACATACTCCTGAGATAATCTCAGGGGGAAGCCCACGGCTTTAGCCGTGGGAGGATGTCACAAGACTTCGATATCAGATATGGTTGGTCCTTATGGCTGAACTTGGAATCCCACGTGGCACGCGCGACTTCAACCCTAGTGAGACTATCTCGCTGAAGGAGATAGTCGCTGTGGTGGAGGACATATTCAAGCGCTTCGGCTTCTATCCGATAGACACGCCCAGGCTGGAGAACATGGACGTGCTCAACGCCAAGGCATACGGTGATGAGGCTGCTAAGGAGATATATGTCGTAAGCGGCGAGTCGGCAGGGCTTAGGTTCGACCTCACCGTGCCGCTTGCAAGGTACATCGCGATGAACCGCAACGTCAACCTGCCGTTCAAGAGGTACCAGATAGACCGCGCCTGGCGCAAGGACGAGCCTCAGCACATGCGGGCGCGGGAGTTCCTTCAGGCTGACGTCGACATAGTGGGGAGCAGCGAGCCGGCCAGCGACGCGGAGGCCGTCGCAGCAGCTGCGCTCGCGCTTGAGGGGCTGGGGCTCAGCGACTATAGCATCCTCATAAACAACAGGAACGTGCTCAACGCCGTGCTCGAGTCGTTCTCGATACCCAAGGAGAAGGTCGTCGCCGCCGTCAGGTCCATAGACAAGCTTCCTAAGACGGGCAAGGAGGGGGTGGTCAGAGAGCTTACCGCAGGAGGCATAGATGCCAGGAAGGCAGAGGACCTGCTCAACTTCCTCGAGCAGGGAAGCTCCAACGATGCGCTCTTCGAGAAGGTGCTCACGACGGTGCCCGCGGCCAAGGAGGAGGTCGACAGGCTTAAGACGCTGTTCAGGCTGCTCGAAGCCTACAGCCTGCGGGGCAAGGCGGTGTTCGACCTGTCGCTGGCGAGGGGCCTCGACTACTACACGAGCTTCGTCTGGGAGTTCGTCGTCTACATCGACGGCAAGCGCGCCCCTACACTGGCCGCAGGAGGCAGGTACGACAACCTTATAGGCATATACTCGAAGCAGAGCCTTCCAGCGACGGGGGTGTCTATAGGGATATCCAGGCTCTTTGATATCCTTGACGGCAGGTCTGTCAGCAAGACCTATGCGCAGGTCTTCGTGGCGTACATAGGCAAGGAGAACCAGGAGTATGCGACGAGCGTAGCCAACTACATGCGCGGCATGGGCATCTACGCCGACCTCAACCTGACCACGAGAAACCTTGCGAAACAACTCGAATATGCCAACGCGCTCGGCATAAAGTACGTTGCCGTCCTGGGCAACAAGGAGCGCGATGAGAAGAAGGTCAGGCTCAAGAACATGCTCAGCGGGGAGGAGAACCTTATTAGCGTTGATGAAGCAGTAACTATACTTAAGAAGCAGTGAGACGATGGCAAAACAGGAGATTGAGGAGGTAACCCACAAGACAGTGCAGACAGGTGGCGTCCTGGTCAAGATTTACTTCGACATGCAGAGCGAGGAGAAGGACCAGCTGCAGCCGTTGATGGCAGACTTCGTGAACAACAGCATACTGAAGTTCCCGGGAGTGGTATACTGCTTCGGAACCATAGACGAGCCGATAGCGGTCGACAAGGGGTACTCGACCACTTCGACACTCACGGTGCTCTTCAAGGACCTGGGGTCACTGATAGGGCTTGTGTTCCGATATACTCCTGCAGGGGTGGAGATATTGAAGCCCGAGAAGGACTACGTCCTGAAGATACCCGTCCTGCAGTCCATGCTTCTCGACGTGGCGAACATCTCGCTCGAATACTCGAAGTATATCATGTCCAAGGTCATGAAGGAGGAGGACTACCAGAAGGTCCTCGATGACATCAAGAAGCGGGAGGAGCTGGGCAAGAAGCTGCTTGAGAAGAAGGATGGCCAGAAGTGACTCACACCGGGCCGGTGTACTGATTGTACCAGACGCCTGTAAAGCTTACACTTGAGGCCTGCCCGTTGTAGTTGTTTCCGCTATAATCGTTGGCGTTGAGCAGCATCTTCCTTGAATATCTGCTCTGCTTTGCCATACATTCACACCGGTCCTGTGTACTGGCTTGTCCAGGCGCTGGTGTAGGTTACGCTGGTTGCAGCTCCATTATTGTTGTTACCGGAATAGTCGTTGGCGTTGCCGTTGAGTGGGTACCATGCAGCGAGGTTCAGCAGCCTGACCGGCGCACCCCCTATGCCCTCGCTGTACAGAGAGCTGATCTCGTTTGCGGTCAGCGTCGCGTTATATATCTGCACGTTCGAAAGGCTGCCGTTGAACATGTACACTCCTGATGTGAAGACGCCGCCTATCAGAAGTTGCCCACTGCTCTTCAGCACGGAAGCCGGGCTTACGCCTACCTGCAGCGGAGATTGCACGCCGTTGTAATATATGCTGATGGAATTTGATGGGTAATTGTATGTCATCGTGAACATGACCCACTTTTGGAGGGGTGACACCGAAGGAGTATAAAGGTAATCCACTCCCGCACCGCTTGCATACTGCAAGTAGAAATCCTCGGTCTCTGCCCCGCCGTTGAATCCTACCCTATAAGCACCGCTGCTTGTGGCGTTGTGCGTCAGCATGAATTGGCCGCCACCCTTTGACAATGCTTGGTATACCCATATGCTGACCGTGAGGTTGTTGGTTATGTCTATCTGCGGCGCGTCTGATGCTAGGATGTACGCTGCGCCGTTAAACTCCGCTACGTACTCTGGCAGACCCTCGTTGCATTGCCCCTGCAGGGTCATGAACTGCGTCGAACCCACGCCGTACGGCCTTGCTACATAGCACGCGCCAGGCTGCACCCTCGGTGCGAAGTTAGACGTATTGAACACGCCTAGCTGAAATAAAGCGCCAAGAACTACGGCAATAATCAGTATCGCCCACCCGTAGGTCATCAGGTACTCCATGGCTGACTGCGCCTTGCTGTGGCTGTGTCCTGTGCGCCCGTGCATCTAATCTAGTCTAATGAAGATGCAAGAGTTATAAGAATAAGCCTTCAGGTGGAGGACGACTCCCTTGCGAGGGATGACCTCTTCTTCGAGAGCACCCTGTAGCCGCAGTAGGGGCATCTGACGAAGTTCTTCTCCAGGTTCTTTATCTCTTTTCCGCAGTGTATGCACGTGTACGTCATAGTATCACTCACTTCTTTGACTTGAGCCACTTGATGAGTTCCTTGTGGAGTATTGACTTGCCAGTATTTATTACCCTTATGCTCATCGTGGTCTTGTATTCCTCCGCCTCGAGCTGGATTATCGGCTGGTACTGCTCCATCTTCGAGAAGTGCACCTCCGCCCAGTGTATCTTGCCTTTCAGGTAATCCCTTACCACCTCATCTGTGAGCGGTAGCGACGAGAAGCTGAAGAGTATGCCGTCGCACCAATATAGCGGCAGGTTGCCCTGCGGGGTTATGCGCTCCCTGAACAGATCTTCGCGCGTCACCTCTACCGCTTCGTGTATCACGAGCTCTTCAACAGGGGAAAAAGTTATCTTTGCCATCTTATCTTGCCTGGGCCTGCGCCTGCGGCTTCTGCATGGCAGACTTTCCGCTTATCGCCTGGATCGCGGCCTCGCCTGCTGCGGTCTTGAATGTATACGCTCCGCCGGCGAACGTGGCGCTGCAGTGCCTGCATCTCCAGATGCCTGTGCTTATCCTTCGCACTGCTTCCTTACCGCAGACGTCGCACATGTATCGTGCGCGCTTGTCCTTCTGCACCGCTGCGTATCTCTTCCTGAGACTTACTCCGTATCTTATCCTTGGGCTTGCCATTTACTCACCTACAGCTTCCTTGACTATCTTTCTAAGGTCTTTCGATTTCTCGAACGTCAGCTGGATTATCCTGTCCATCTCCTCTGCCGTGAACGCGCCCCTGCCGCCCTTCTGCATGGCCCTTATCAGGTTTTCGTCTGTCGCTACCGTTACTCTCGCATCCATTGCGTTCTTCTCTTCGGTGGCATCCGGGTCGAGGACTATCTTGTCGCCGATCTTCGCGAACGTGGAGGAGGTAACCATTCCGGTCACTTTGAGCTTCCCCACGGTGTTCTCGTGGTCCTCTTTGCCGTCCTTGTACGCAGGCATCCTGCAGTCCAGGAGCGCTGCGACGCCAGCAAGCGTGCATGCATCGAAAAGGTTGCCATCGAAGTTGAGGACGTATATGTCTATGAAGACGGACCAGACCTTGCCCTCCTCTATGAAAAGCGATTTTGTGTCGATCATGCCTGCCGCCCTTATCCCGCGGTCCACGACCCGTGCGAGCTCTATCGACTCGGGGCTTGGCGGGCCAGGCTCATAGTCCGGCGACGCGAGAGGCAACATCTCTGCAGCGGTCCGGATATCCCCTTCGTGCGGTTTGTCCGGCAGGGGCTCACTCACCGCCAGCTTCACGCCGACAAGCACGCGCGTGTTACCTATGAAGCACTCTGCGCTGCCCTCTGCATGCGGTATCACTCCAGTTGAGAGCACCACCCTCCTGTAATCGTTGAACCCGCGACCGAACTCCCTCGCGCCCTTGCTCAACAGCTCTTTTATGAATTCTCCAGTTATTGCTCCGTTTGTCATGTGCTCACCTATCTCTTGTACCTCTCGGAGATGGCTTCGTATGGCGCCTTGAGCGCGTCGCGCTGTATCTTGCCTATCTTCTCTCCGGCTTTCTTTATCATCGCTACTATTGTGCTGAACTCCTCACGCGTTATGTTGCCGTCCATCTGCAGCAGCAGTATCTCGCCGGTGCGCGGGCTGATGCAGATCGGGACGTCGGCGTCGGAGTAGTTGTCCTCAATCTTGTTCATGTCGAGTATCAACGTGTTCCCCACCTTGCCAACCGACACGGCGAACGGAACGTCGCGCATCGGGATGCCAGATGTCGCGAGCGCGACAGCGGCGCAGGTTATGCCTGCCGCCCTTGTGCCTCCATCGCTCTGCAACACCTCGATGTAAATCTCTATCGCATTGCCCGGGAACTGCTCGAGCAGTATTGCGTTCTCGAAGACCTCCTTAGTGACCTTCGATATCTCATGCGCCCTCCTGTTCGGTCCAGTCCTTCCGTGGTCCTCGAGCGACGAGAATGGGGCCATCTGATACCTGCATTTGACAACCGCCCGCTCGGGGTTCCCGGTGTGCTTCGGGAGCGCCTCCTTTGGCCCGTATACCCCGCATATGATCTTGTTGTCACCCCATTCTATGTACGCTGAGCCGTCGGCGTTCTTGATCACATTCGTCATTATCCGTATCGGCCTGAGCTCATCGGGCATCCTGCCGTCCAGTCGCTTTCCATTGACTATGAGTTCTGGTTTGTTTTCTCCGCCCATGTTTACACCTTGTTGTTGCCGCTCAACATCTCCTTTATCCTGTCTGTGAGTCCCGGAGTGTGAGCCTCCTCTTGAATCCTGAGTATCGCTTCGGTGGCGAGCGCGACGTCTCCGCCCTTCATCCAAATTATGCCGTTCCTGCCGACCTTTATCGTCGCCTTCGTGCCATCGGAAAGTTGCCTGAGCATTGTGTCCTGTTTGCCGATTATCCTTGGGACCTTCGACGGCTTTGCCTTTATTATCTTTCCGCCGAAAAGCTTCCTGGACCGCACCAGCACTGCTGTGCCGGTCTTGTCGACCTCTTTCACCGTTGCTTCCACCACGTCGCCGTTCTGGAGCTGTGTCTCCACGAACTTGGACACGATTATTCCCTTGTAAGGAGCGTTCAGGTTGACCGAATAGCTATTGAGCTTCTCCTCGTCTACAATGCCGATGATTATGTCGCCCTGCACAGGATACCATAAGCCTTCGAGAGGCACAAGCCTCTTCTTTTCCTCGTCATAACTGCCTAGCACCGTGGCGTAGGTCTTGTCGTTCTCGATTATGGCGTGCTCTATGTGAACAGGCTTGTCATCGAGAAGATCTCCTGGGACTACTATCTTTATCATGTTCATACCTCTACGATTTTCGTTGTTGCATTTCCTTTAGTATAATTGTTGAGCTTGTCAAGGAACTCCCCTTGCAGCCCTGCCGGGAACTCCACGTTCGCGCTGAGCGACCCGTCACCGAGCCACTTTTCGCTCTTAAGCCCATACTGCTTGAGCAGCCCATAGCACCGGTTCGCGTATTCCGGAGGGATGATTACCTCGACCTTCGCCGTGGCGAACTTTATGGGGAGCAGAAGGTTGATCTTCTTCAGTATCGGATCTATCTGCTCCTGCGCGTTCTTGAACGGCTCTATCTGAACCTTCGCCTGCACCATCGCGTTCTCTATCCTCTGCGCCGGGTGCGGCGTGTTCGTCCGTGGGTCGATGGAGTTCCTCGCTATTATCGCTATGATCTGCTTCCGCTTGTCTTCCATCAGCTTGCTTCTCTGTTCGGTCGTCACAGGGACGTTGCCGTTCTTCAGTATTATCTCGGCAACCTTCTTTATGTCGGTCGTGCCGAATATCTTCTGCACCTTGTCCTGGCTCTGCCGTTCCCCCTTGTTCGCGTCCTTGAACACCTCTTCGCTCTGGAGGGCGCGCATGGGGTCTGGCTGCTTGCCGGTTATGTAATCGTAAGCGATGTCGCTGTCTACGAAGACCTCGAATTCCTCTCCCCCATGGGAGTATTTCGCTATTACCGTTTTGGACATTGCCTTCACTCGCTGTAATCTGGGACAATCAGAGGTACTTTGCTATCTCTTCAGGAGTGAGCATCACGAAATTGTTGCCCTTCGAGACGTAGCCTATGTCCATGTTCTCCTTAGTCAGCTTGGTCTCGCTTATCTTCTTTATTATCTTCACGCCAAGCGCTATGGCATCGTCGGTGGACATGCCGTCCTTGTATTCCTTTACGAGCATCTCCAGTGCCACCTTCTTGCCTACGCCGATCGCGTCTGCCTTGTAGCCGGAGAACTCTGCTCCCGGGCCGAGTTCGAAGAGCCTTGGCTCCGTGTCGAATCCTCCGATGAGGACGGACACCGCATAAGGCCTGACTCCGCCGTACATTGTTGCCTGCATCATGTCAGTAGAAAGATCCTTTGTGACAGCCTCCACCGACTTCACGTCGTCATAGACAAGCCTGTGGTTCTGTGCATAGGACCGCGCCTGATCTATTATGTGTATTCCGTCGGCCATCATGCCGCTGTATGTGGCCCCTATGTGTGCGTCTACCCTGAAGACCTTCTGGATTGTCATTGGCACGGAAAGCGGCTCGACTATGTTCTTGTGTGCGACGAACACTACTCCTTCTTTTGTTGTCATCCCTACCGATGTCGCCCCCTTCCTGACTGCCTCTTTGGCGTATTCTACCTGGAAGAGCCTTCCGTCTGGATTGAACATTACTCCGCGGTCATAAGCTTGCACGTTCGGATATACCATATTTGCACCTAATAGTAAATAGTAAGACTACTCTAATTAGCAGGATATAATTGGGGTTTATGTTTATTAAGCCTTTTGTTTGCTGTCGATGCGGAGTTCCGCTATTGGTCCCTCGCTGCGTCGGCGAGAACCTCGGGCTGGCTTTTGACCGGTGGGGGCACCGGGGCGAGGTGCGTAAGCAGGTCCTTAAGCTTGTCTGCGGCGTTCCGGAGGGCTCCGTGGACAATGCGGAAGTCGTCGTTCACCTTGACTTCAGAGATGTTATCTGTGCCGGAAAATGCGTATCTCTTTGCAACGAACTCGGCAGTGTTGGCTCCAGGAGATGCACCTTCCAGCACGCCCTCCAGGAGCATGTTGAGCTCCTGTATCCTATTGATTTCCCTTTCCTCGAAAATGTTCGTGCTCTGGTATCCGACCATATTGTTGGCGTCGCTCTTCGCACCCGAGGCTAACTTGTTCAGACGTGGGCACAGCCCCTGGACGGTTTGCATGGCATCCACCGCATGTGGCAGCGCAGATATCTTCGCCTCCCTGCATCCCTGCGGGAGTGCGCGTTCTGCAGCATCCATTTTGGCGAGGGCAGTCTCTACCTCATGCAGCGCATCTTTGACAATCTCCCTCGCGCTGAGGCTAAACCTTTGATATACTTCGGCAAGTTTCTCGATTTTGGGCCTTAAGGCAACGGGTGGATTCGACATTCTTTTCCCGCGAGATATTATGAATCTCTTCATCTAAAGAGTTTTGCTTTGGAGGACAACCGGGATAAACCAGAATAGTTATATATTATAAACCACCCTCTCTTAGCGTGAATCCTATGCCAAGCGTTCCGTCGAAGAATCCAGCCAAGCCCGTGCCGAATCCGATGCCATTTCCTATTCCGACGACGCCTCAAACTGCACAACAGCAACAGCCCGCACAGCGGCCTGCGCAGCAGACCCAGGGCAACCTGATGAATTTGAGGCAGCAGATGGCGCAGAGGATGCTGCAGTCGACAATGCTCGGAGGGTGGCCGAATCTCCTGCTGATTCAGAGTAAAATAGCTGGGGAGGTCCATGAGACTACAAAGGCGTCGGGAAGGACGCTCATAGGCAATGGAATCATCGGCGTGGTATTGGCGTTTATTTTCATAACAGTCATCGGCGTCGTTGTCTTGGGCCCAAGTTGCCCGAAAGGGCAGGTCTGCCCAATGACTCCTGCGCAGGCGCAGAACATACACAACTTCCTTGTCGGGGACCTCATATTCTTCGGCGCGATATTCATCTACATCGGCTTCGGAGAGTTCTCCAAGGAACAGGTCCTGATGGCAACGCCAGTCGCAAAAATAGACGGCGCATCGTATGGCCTGAATGAGATAACTGGCAGACTCACTCCCGAAGGCGCGAACCAGCCAATAACAACGCCCCTCTCGAGGACAGCGTCACCGTATTATCTTTTTACCATATACACTTTGGTTGAGAGAGGCAGCGGAAAGAGCAGGCACGTTGAGGTAATGACCCTCGGAAAGAGGGAGCATGGGGTCCCATCGCTACTTACTGACGGGACGGGCTACTTGGCGCCAGACATGGCGAACACCAACCTCAGTGTGCTTGAAAACAGCTATGCAGTGGAGAAGGACGGCAAGGCGCTCAGCTATATAGAGGGCTTCCATCTGAACGAGGGTGCGGTGATAGGGGCGTTCAACGAGTTCAAGGCTTTCATTGCGGACCAGTTCGGCAGTTCCGTCGCTCCTGATCTGACCAAACAGAGCCAGTACCAGTTCAGGCAGATGTGGAACAAGAAGATACTCGAGGTAAGCCCGTTCGGTGCGGGAAGGAATCCCGGTGGGCAGGTCGGCTGCATCTATATATCTGAGATATATGTCCCTATGGATCAGGACTACTTCGGCATCGGGCTGGTCAGCACTTCGGACAAACTTATCGGAGGCAAGCCGGTGAAGCTCATGGGCGTCGATCCGAAGACGAAGATACTCGAGGTCGCCCTGCACAGCAAGAGACAGGAGTTCGGACGGTTGAAGGAGGTAACGCTTGCCACGTTCGTGATGGGCGCAGCCTGCGCAATCGCAGGTATCGCGTTAGGAGTCGGAATTCTCTGACTTGCCGGCTGCGCTGGATGCTGAACGCATGGCTGCATGGAAGGATTCTACAGGAGTATGCTCTTCGGTCGTTGGTGCAGGTTGTGCCGGGGGCAGTTCGTAGGAACAAAACATCATGCCAGCGGGCCCAATCACAGCGGTCCTGTTCACAGTCAACTCTCTGTTGCCGGAGTCGAGCAGCCTCCTGAGTTCTTTACCAGAGTAGCTGTACCTGTCGAACGCTATCTCCTTTCCCCCTTCGACCTCGAAGTACATGTCTTCTTCTCCGCCCGATTTTGCTTCGACCCTGTAGCCACCTGTGAATTTTAGTCTGACTTCGTCGTGCACTTCGCGCGGTCTGGGATCGCGTTTTGAGTCTGCGAGCATGCGCATCGCTGATGGTGCCATTCCCTCTCCGGCTGCTGCCCTGTCAAGCATCATCGCTGTCATCCATCTCCCCCAGGTGACATCGTGTCTGTGCTATGCTTCCGGACTTGTGGAATCCGGGAGCTCACACAACCGTCAGAATCCGTATATCCCCTTCTTTTAGGCATATTTAAAGCTGCCCAGTGGATTCGGCAATCGGCGTGTTTTGCTGCCATTTACGTCCACTTTATAGATTTTCTCGACGTAAATTGTATAACTTGGTTCTATGGTAGACGTGGAGATAGGAGGCCAGCACGTGCACGGAGCGCACCCATCGATACTTAACGTGATAAACCAGAGGAAGAACATCAAGGAGAAGCTCTCCGGCATAAAGCACAGGATAGGAGTCTACAGCGCAAAGGGGGGAGTCGGCAAGACGACAGTGGCAGTGAATCTCGCATATACGCTGAGCGGGATGGGCTACAAGGTCGGGCTGCTCGACGCGGACATAGACACGCCGAACGTGATGATATTTCTCGGCCTGAACAAGACGATGGAGGCGAACTATCCCCTGCATCCGATAGACAACCGCGGCGTGAAGGTCATCTCAACAGGGCTGTATGTCGATGATGACAAGCGGCCGATCATCTGGAGGGGGCCGATGGTCGGGAAGATGATCAGGGAATTCTTCGAGAACACGGAGTGGGGCGAGCTTGATTATCTGATACTCGACCTTGCGCCGGGCACCAGCGACTCGCCGCTCTCGATAATGCAGCTTCTTGAAATGGATGGGTTCATCCTTGTCACCACGCCGCAGCGCATAGCTGCGACCAACGCGATACGCTCGGGGATGATGGCAAAAAGGCTCGGCGTGGCGACATTAGGAGTGGTGGAGAACATGTCCGATGGGAAGGCGACAGGCGCAGAGCATGTTGCGAAAGCACTGGGTTGTGACGTCATCGGGACTGTCAAACTGAACAAGAAGTTCGACGAATACAGCGATGCGGGAGAGATTCCAGCACTGCGGGACAACGAGATAAAAGAAGAGTTTATAAGTATCATTAGCCGATTAAGTATCCCGAAGAAGCAGTGATAGTGATGCCGGAGCCGTTCGAAGAACTTTTCAAGGAGTCTGAGATATTCGCGAACCGTGAGGTCCTATCGCCGCACTACGTCCCTAGCGCACTTCTTTTCAGGGAGAAGCAGATAAACGACATTGCGAAGTACCTCGCCCCTTCGCTGAAAGGGGAGCGGGGGAGGAACCTTTTTGTTTACGGGAAGACAGGCACCGGAAAGACGACCTGCGTCAGGAGCGTGCTGGAGAAGGTGAAAGAGCTGCCGACGGTCAGGGCTAGGATATCATACGTCAACTGCAGGATATACAACTCGCGTTACAGGGTGCTCAGTAAGATTGCGAGCGACCATCTTCCGCTCTATGCGAAGAGAGGATACGGCGTTGTGGATATCTACGAGAAGGTCATCAACTGGATAGAGGAGGACGGCAAGGTCCTGGTTGTGGTTCTGGATGAGATAGACCTGGTAAAGGACCTCGATGACCTTGTCTACACTATGACAAGAGTTAACAGTGATATAAAAGCGGGGGGCATCACAATAGTAGGAATATCAAACAAGATATCGTTCAAGGAGGACCTCGACCCAAGGAGCCTCTCCACACTCTACGAAAACGAGCTGGTCTTCCCGCCATACAACTCAATGGAGCTATCTTCAATACTCAAGGACAGGTGTGAGAAGGGCTTCAAAAAGGGGAAGGTGGAGACCGCTGCCATAAACCTTGCTGCCGCGATGGCCGCGAGGGACAGTGGAGACGCAAGGCTCGCTCTCAAGATACTCTCCAAAGCAGGGGAACTTGCAGAGGAGAAGAAGATGCAGGTTATATCGGCGAAGGAGGTAGAGGAGGCCTCGAAGTACGCGGAGGAAGATATCGCGTACGAGCTCGTCAACACCCTTCCCGAGCATCAGAAACTGATAGTGTACGCGATTGCGCTACTTTCACTGCAGGGTGGCCGCTACAAGAAGCTGATGGAGGGCACAGACACGTATATATTCAGCGGCGAGGTCTATGACAAGTATGCCGCTATCGCAGAATCGTTGAAGAAGGACCCAAAGAGTTCAAGGTGGTACCGAAAGTATATCACCGACCTGGAGATGCAGGGACTCATTGTCACTTACGAATCTGGGCAGGGCATCCGGGGGCACACCAAGCTTATCAAGCTGGCGTATGTGCCAGAGAAGATAAAGGCGACTGTCGAGAAGAACCTGTTCAAGGAGAACGAGGCCACAGCGACTGCGGAATGACGGTGATTGCATAGACTACTTTGATATGGTTGCCATGCCAGAGGGGGTCGACCAGAAGCTGGCGCGCCGCCTCGGCTACAAAAGAGTGCTCATTGTCGGGAAGGATGTTGCATTGCTGAATGCGGGCAACGACACGAAGAAGACAGTGATCTATGCGAAGAACATGGATGCGGTCGCGAGACATGTCAAGAGCAGGGACGTCGTCGGGTTCATCTTCGATGACTCATCTATCATACGAAAGGCTCTTGAGGAGATACACGAGAATGGGAAGCTCGTGGTCCTGCCTCTGTCGCAGATAATGCAGCACGACCAGAGAGCTAGGCTCAGGGGCATAGGCAGGATGAGGAGGCTGCTGAAGACTGCTCTGAGGTACAGGGCCCAAGTGGCTGTGGTCTCGCTGGCGCAGAACAAGGACCAGATGCTGTCGAGGATGCAGCTTTCGGCGCTCGCATCTTATCTTGGAGCGAACGACGAGCAGTCAAAGGCGATGCTGCAAAAGATAGGCGATGTGGTATGATACTGAAGAGAAAGCTGCGTTATATCCTGGTCGAGACGTCAAGGGATTTTGATGCCGCAGACCGCAGGGCGATCGGAGAGCTGGAGAGCGCGCTGATGGGATTCATGGGAGAACACCAGTACGCCGATGCGAACTTTAGGGTTGCGACGATGTGCGGAGGAAACACGTTCATAGCGAGCGTCAACCGCGGAGCGGAGAGGAGCGTCCTGCTCTCGCTGTCGTTCGTCAGGAGACTTGGGAACAGAGACATCGGAATCTACACCATAAGGACATCCGGCACGATGAGGAAGCTGCTCTCGGAGTGCAAGAAGCTGTACGGCGGATGACATACAACAGCATATCTAGATATTCACGACCGTGAACGAGAGGAAGACCTTGGACCGAATATCGGAGTTGCTTGTGGGTAAGGAGCTTGCCGCGTGCGTTCGGGTGACATCGCCGATTACAAGCAGGTACCTGTGGAAGGGCAAGGTGGTGTCGGACAAGGAGTGGCTCATGCTCATCAAGACAAGGAAGAGCAACTACAAGAAGGTCGAGGCTGAGATAAAGAGGCTTCACGATTATAAGGTGCCGGAGATTCTGGCCGTACCGGTCCTAGCCGGCAACAAAGAGTATCTGAGATAGTTGGATACGGTGATTGAATGTCAGACTGGCCCAGTGTACTGGCTCGCCCAGGCGCTAGTGTAGATTACCGCCCCGGGAGTGTTTGGCGCACCGTTGTTGTTGTTCCCACTGTAGTCGTTTGCATTGCCGTTGAGCGGCCACCAGCCCACTAGGTTCTGCGGTTTTACCGGGGCGCCGCCGATTCCCTCGCTATAGAGCGCGTTGACTTCTGCCGGGGAGAGTGATGAATTATACAACTGTACCCCAGAAACGCTCCCGACTAGGGAAGGTGTGCCTGTGCGGAATGCTATGAAAAAAGGAGTTGATGCAGATACACTTATTGTATTCAGGGGGCCAGAACCCGCATTAAACGAGGACACCTGGCCGCCATACGCAGTATACCCTTCCAATGTTACTCCATTGTATGTCGCTGCAAGAAATGTCCATGTACCTGCAGGAAAATTGTATCCGCCGCCACACTGGCCGCTGCTACCCCATGCATCTATGCATATGGTGCCCCCGTAAGCATTATCTGCAAATGCAGTGAATGCCAACGAAGCGACGCCTTCGCCATACCCAACGATGCCATTATAAGCATTGGTTATCGGGACATAGACCCATGCCGTCATTGTCCTTTGAGAATTGCCAACTGGCGCCCCAATCAAGCTTGTAATCTGTATATATCCCGTCCCACCGAACTGCGCCACATACTGTGGTAATGCATTGGTGCATTCCCCTTCCAACCCCTGCACAGGAGTGCCTGGCCCGTTTGGTCGGTAAGCCTGGCAGCTGCCAGGCGGAGCCTTCACTGCAAAGTTATTCGCATTGAATATGCCAAGCTGGAAGAGTGCGCCGAGGACGACCGCGATGATTAGTATCGCCCAGCCGTATGTCATAAGGTACTCCATCGCTGATTGGAGTCTATTACGCCTAAAGGCCCTATTTTTGAACCGCATATGACCGAGATAGTGATGAAGAAATTTAAAAAGAGGGAGGTTATGCGTACGACCGCTTTGCCGCTTCCGGCAGAGTTTTCCGCGACCTGGCCTGCAATACCGAGAGTAGTTCCTGCAGCGTGATAGGGGAGGGGGCAGGCCGTGGGGTCGTCATTCCAGCATCCCTCTGCGTGTCCATCACACTCCTTCTGAGCTCTGCCCTTATCCGGGGCTCTAACACTTTTGATACGACACCCATTATGTCTGCGCCACTCATCCCCTCACTATCCTTGGCAAGCTGCTGGTAATCGATGTTGGTTGCTAGCGGTTTTCCTTTGAGGTGTATCCTAAATATGTCCGCCCTTGCCTTGACGTCAGGCAATGGGACGTCTATTATCCGGTCAAACCGCCCGGGGCGGAGTATTGCTTGGTCTAGGGAGTCTTTCCTGTTCGTCGTAGCCACGACCAGCACTCCGTTAAGCTCCTCCATCCCATCCATCTTCTGAAGTATGATGCTGAGCACTTTCTGCGACGCTTCGTGTATGTGGTCTCTTTGCCCAGCCATGGCGTCTATCTCGTCAAACACGATTATCGTAGGTGCGTTCTTTGCAGCCCTTTCAAACAACTCATTGATCTTGCGCTCGCTCTCCCCGTACCACATGGTAGATATGTCGTTGGAGCGTATTATCTCAATGCGTGCCTTGGCTATCTTTGCCATCGCTTTTACCAGCGAGGTCTTGCCAGTTCCAGGAGGGCCGCACAGCAGTAAGCCGCGTGGGGCTGGCGTGTCGAATAGAGCATATACCTGCGGATTCACAAGACCTGATGCAAGTTCTTCCATCGTGGCCTTGACTTCGGCATACCCGCCTACTACATCAAATGGATTTACCTCTGCGTCGGCTTTGCCTTTTGCTGCATTTGGCGCATTCCTCACTTTTACCCGTCTTGGCTGCTGCGCAGGTTGCATGGCAAGCAGCGCGCCAGTGGAGACTGCATAATCATAATTATGGGTTGGGGGGATCTCAAGTATCCCGTGCATGGCATTTAGACAGCCCTGGAGGACCTTGCACATCGTCCTGAGCTCTTGGGCTGCATTCCCGGGCATTATGTGCGTTGTGTGCATGCCACGTATGGTAAAATCGAATGTTGGCAGCAGGGCTATGCGTATCATATACGAGTACTGGTTTATCCTTACCTCCATCTCTTGCTTGTTCTCGGATAGTATGAACGTTGTTTCGTAATCTAGTTTGACATGCTTCTTGACGGCTTCGAAGAACTCTTCTGCGTCGATTGCGTTCTTGACTTTCTCCCCTTCCTGTACTGGGAACCCTAGAAGGTTTTGGATGCTGGTCCTGACTGTAGCTTGTGGGTACAATGCGTCGGCTTTTGCCCGTGTCTGCTTCCCTATCATTGTTGGATAGAATTCGACGCTCATGCTGGTAACCCAGGCGGCTTCCTGCTCTTTTGCGCTGAATATGTTCGCTAGAGGGAGCGTGACAACGTTTCCAGCGCGTGCCTGCCTGCATATTGCCCTTGATGCGGCGGCGTCTGCACTAGACTGTACTTTGACTGACATCGAGGAATGATAATGTCTTACATAGTATAAAAAGCTTTCCAGTGAACTGTCCCGGATGCTGCAGGATTAGTGGAAGTTTTTGGAAAAATTGCGCAAACATTATTATAATTAACTATATAATGCTCTTATGCCATTTTGGTGGTATAATGAAAATAAATGAACTGAAAGCGGGAGCAAGCAATGTCACAGTTGAGGCTACCGTCGCTGAAAAGCAGGAACCGAGAGAGGTCATCACTAAGTTCGGAAAGAGACTGAACGTCGCAAACGTTACCCTTAAGGATGACACTGGAAGCATCGCCTTTTCATTGTGGGGCAAGGACATAGAAACAGTTGGTAAGGGAGACAAGATACGAGTCGTCAACGGATACGTTAGCGAGTTTCGTGGAAACCCACAGCTTTCTACAGGCAAGTTCGGCAAAATCGAAGTTGTGGAGAAGGGCGCTGGCGGAAGCGATGCGGAACCGGAAGATGACTACGTCCCTGAAGACGAGTAATCGCCATTCGCTTCTTATTAGAAGTTTACTTTTATTCTTTCTCCCACTTGTGGGGCGTTGGCATCGAATCCTTCAAGCTTGAGCTGGTCTGCAAAGGCACGCGAGTTGTCCTCGTCACCGTGGACGCATATTATCGTCTCCGGGTTGGACTTCCGCACGTATTCGTACAGGTCTTTCTTGCCAGCATGCGCTGAGAAGTCATAGAACGACAACGGCGATTTTATCAGGTGCTTCTTTCCGTCTATTATTATCGGCTTGCCTTCCATGAGCCGCCTGCCGTTGGTGTCCTCCGCCTGGTAGCCAGTCAGGATTATCCTTGAGTTCTCCTTCAGCTTCGTTATGTAGTCCAGCACCGGCCCGCCGCTGAGCATCCCGCTTGTCGTGACTATAACGCTTGGCCCGTCCAGAGCATGTTTGCGCTGGTGCCCCATGCCTATCCACATTGCATGCTTCATGGCCGAAGCGAGCAGCTCTTTGTTGTGTGTGAAGTCGGGGAAGCTCATGACTATCTCGGTGGCGGCCTTGGCCATGCCATCGAGGTAGGTGTACTCTATCAGCCCGTGCTGGTATAGCGCGGCGAGTATCTCCTGCGACCTTCCTACTGCAAAACAGGGCAGGAGGACGGTCTCGCCGTTATCCACGCCTTCCTTTACTTCGGCTATGAACTTCTTGACTACTTCGTTCTTGTCCGGATGCTCCCTTGTCGCATACGTAGATTCTATGACCAGCACATCGCTCTCGACTATCTCCGCGGGTCTCTGGAGGAACTGGTCCCCGAGCTTGAAGTCGCCGGTGTAGACCAGCTTCTTTCCGGTCCTGCCCTTCTCGATGGTGGTTACCGAGCTTCCGCAGATGTGTCCTGCATCGTTGAGCGTTATGAAGTACTCTCCAGCAAAATCTTTTACCGACCCGAACTTGCAGGGTATGAACTTGTCAAGGAAATGTTTCATCTGTTTTGAGAAGAATGGTGGTCTCTCGTGCTTCGCCCTGTTTATCTTCATCGAGTCCTCGAGGAGCAGCTCGGAGAGCCTGCGCGTCGGCTCCGTGCCGAAAGTTTGCGGCGAGTGCGCGTTGTACAGCGCGGGTCCGTTGCCCGAGTGGTCAAGGTGGGCGTGGCTCAACACGAAAGCATCGACTCTTCCTGCGCTCATCGGGTACTCCGTCTTGCCGTCAATCTTCACACCGTAGTCAAGAAGTATGTTCTTGGAGTCCTTTAGCAGGATTGCCGATCTGCCTACCTCGCTTGCGCCACCCAGAAGTTGTATCTCCAACCGATCACTTATCGTTAAAAGCTGAGTAGATAATACACGACAAGGTATAAATAAACCTGTGTAGATGTAAATACGGCTTCCGAAGAATGATTTTATGACGGTAGAGGATGTTAATTTTCTGGACCTTGTGGTACTGCTGAAGATCACCCCGAACATGGTGCTTGAGAAGATTGGGGGCATGATAAACGCATCCATCTTTGATGCGTCGAACCTTGCCGGTGGCCTTAAGCAGAAGGGGCTGATAGACTTCACCGCGACATTTCCAGGTCCGACAACAATACAGCTCACTGACGCTGGCAAGATGTTGCTCACAGAGGCGGATGTGAAGGCGACTGAACCTTTCGACAAACTGGACGAGTCGATACTGATGCAGCTTTCAGGTGGCAAGAGGATACCTGCAGATCTTGGAAGCACCTTGAACCTCAGGTCGAAGGACCTTGCGCTCAGGCTCTACAAGCTGGACAAACAGGGGTTCACCACCTACGAAGCGAAGAACGGTGCGGTATTCATCATGCTTACCGAGCAGGGATTCCTACGGGCAAAGGTCGAACAGAAAGTGACGGTGCCTGCGGGCCAGATGCCAACCACACAACAGATAGGAGGGCAGGCGGTCCCACAGGCGATATCCGAGCATGGACAGCAAGGTATGCCGATCCAGAAGAAAGGGGGTATCGGCAAGACCACTCTCATTGTACTGGTGATAGTAATCCTAATCGGAGTGCTGCTGTATGTGTTAAACTCGCAGGGCTACATCACTATCTGAAGGTGACGAAACGCTTCTCGACTACCTCGCCGCGAAAAAACTTCTCGAGCGATATGGGGTAAAGAGCGTGGAAAGCAGGTATGTGAAGACCTCTTCGGATGCGGTCTCGTTCTCCGATGGCAAGCCGATAGCGATGAAGGTCCTCTCGCCGAAAGCACTGCACAAGACAAAGGCCGGGCTTGTGAAACTCGATCTTCGTGGTGATAAGGAGGTTGCGGCTGCATTCGGCGTGCTGAAGAAGAAGGCTGCGTGGCTGAAACCTTACGACATCGTAGTCCAGAAGATGGCCCATTCTGGCGTCGAAGCTATAATCGGCGGTCGGATGGACGCCCAGTTCGGGCCGGTAATCATGCTGGGCCTCGGAGGGATATACGTAGAGGCGTTTAAGGACTTTGCATTGAGGATATGTCCAATCACGAGTTATGATGCGGAGCAGATGATAGAGCAGCTCAGGTCAAAAGACATGATAACTTACAATGGCAAGACAAAGAGACTTGTTGTTGATCTGCTCATGAAGGTCTCTAAGTTCCTCGTTGCCAACGACGACGTGAAGGAACTGGACTTGAACCCAGTGATAATGCATGAACATGGCTATGACGTTGTTGATATCAGGATCTTGAAGTGAATCTATGTCTAGAGTCGACCTTGCCCAAATAATGAACCCGAAAAGCGTCGCGGTCATAGGTGCATCTAGGGACCCGGATAAGGTGGGGCACGTAATCCTCCAGAATTACATAAATGCAGGCTATGATGGGGAGCTATATCCGGTAAATAAGAGCGGCGAAGACATCCTTGGGCTTAAGACGTACAAGAACGTGGACCAGATAAAGAAGAGTGTGGATCTGGCAGTCATAGCGATACCTGCGCCGTTCGTGCCCGGTGTGCTGGAGGAATGTGGAAAGGCGGGGGTAAGGTCGGTTGTGGTGGTAAGCGGGGGGTTCGCAGAAGTAGGAAACACTGAGCTGGAGGAGAAGATAGGGCAGATTGCAATGAAGTACAAGATGCCCATGATCGGCCCGAACTGTCTTGGAGTCATGGACCCTCGGTCGCGTGTCGATACGTTGTTCCTGCCGACCTACAAGCTGAGCAGACCGTCAATAGGCGGGGTCAGCTTCATGGCACAGAGTGGCGCGGTAGGAAGCACCATACTTGACCTTATTTCGGGGGAGGGTTTCGGCCTCTCCAAGTTCATATCTTATGGAAATGCAACTTATGTCGACGAAGCGGACATACTCGAATATCTCATGAACGATAAGGATACAAAAGTAATCGTGATGTATCTTGAAGGGGTGAAACGCGGCAAGGCGTTCCTGGATGTTGCTAGGAAGACCGCGGGGAAGAAGCCCGTGGTGGTCCTGAAGGCAGGCAAGACCGCAGAGGGGCAGGCGGCTGCGCACTCACACACCGCAGCGCTTGCAGGAGACTTTGAAACATATCTTGCGCTGTTCCGGCAGTTTGGATTCATAATAGCCGACGACCTGAGCGACCTGCTCTACTACGCAAAAGTGCTAGTCTCCGAGCCACCTCCGAAAGGAAACCACGTGGCGGTAATAACTAACGGAGGGGGGGCGGGAGTCCTGGTGACCGATGCCTTGGCCTCATCACCTAACTTGAAGATGGGCGTTTTCAGCGCGACCGCCCAGAAGGCATTAAGGAAGGCGATGCCGAGCATTGTCAGTATCAGGAACCCACTGGACCTTGCCGGTGATGCAGACTATCAGAGATATGGCACAGCAATTGAGGCTCTTAGGAATGACCCGGGGATAGATATGTTCGTGGTGGTTGCACTTTTCCAGACGCCAGGAGCAGATTCAAAGCTGGCTGCCGAGCTCGTCCGTTTCAAGGACAATATGGATAAGCCTATGATTGTGGTGAGCGTCGGAGCGCAGTACACCGAAATGCATAAGGTACTCATGGAGAGCGCCGGTTTGCCTGTTTACGACTCGCCTGCCGCTGCCGTCAAGGCGCTTTCCGCCCTTCTTAGTTACAACGTCTATAAGAACAGGAAGCGCTAGCTTTCGTCCCTTCCGCATCTTTCGCATTTTCCATCAACCACTAAATGTCCCACTGTTGAGAGCCCGTCTCTCAGGTCTCCATTATCGCTGAGTCGACTCGCCGCGAGTCTAGTTGCATGCTTTATCTCGGTGCTGGTCTGAGGGTACCCAAGGCGAGATAAGAGACGGTATTGTTCCGGGGTATACACTTCCATCGCCTTCAGTACGTCGGCTACAGCCCAGGGCAGCACGACCATCATGCAAGTCTGTATCTGGTCAAACTTTACAATCTTGCCCAATGCGTCGCCGACTGCGCAGTGATCCGCTGCGGCGCGGCTCACTATTGCTGATGCCTTGTCCGTCAATGAGAGCCTGTTGAAGTTGGTCGCCTGGTCTCTGGCTGCTTCGTGAAGTGCAGCGCCAGGCGCCGGAGCGCTTCTGAAACTGCTTGCCAATGCTTCCGTCGCTCCACTAGCAGGCAGTGATGTTACGGCTTCCATGTGATTTGCCATCCGATCGCCAGATTGAGTGGTAGAAAGAGGCTTTTAAAGCCTTTCGGGGGGTTCTACGCTTGACTAAGTACCATGACGGAAAGCGTAGTGCCCTAACCCTTCTCGAACAGTTCTTCAAGCACCTTTTTCACTGTCTTATCCTTGCTCAAGTCGGCGCTGAGGAGCTCGAACAGCGCTGTCGGGTTCACTTTGAGCTTGTATCCTGCCCTGGCGAGGTTTGTCATCAGTATGCCCATCCCGAAATCTTTCACCGAGACGTTGTCTAGGGTGCCCTTCCTGACGTCGCTCGACAAGGCTTCTGTTTCGGTAAGCTCCATTGATCCTTTGGCTATCTCTACCATGGCCTTTCCTTTGTAACTCCTGGGGATTCCGGCGAGGTCGAGATCTATGTGCTTGAATCCGTCCCTCAGCTTTCCATGGAGCTCGACACGAATTATGGGTTCATTGGCGCCAGCTTCAAGAATCGCGGCGTCTATCGCCCTTTCCACTCCATTCCTTATCGCAGCTGGCTCTTTCGAGCCGACGTTGAAAGTCACTACGGAGAACTTCCTTGAGCTTATCTTGTGGAACTCGTATTTCCCCGAGGTGGTATCGAAGATGTAGAATCCTTTCTGCTCCTGTTCGCTGTCCTTGAGCTGTGTCAGGACGGTGCTGCCGGGAATCAGGAACGGCTTTCCATGTGCTCTTTTTTCCACCCTGCCATGGATGTGCCCGTCTACATAGAGGTCGAACCCTTTTGGCAGCTCATCGATATTTATAAAGTCTTTGCTAAACGGCAGTAACTCGTATACCGACTGGTGAAACAAGAATACATTAAATGCTCCGGCGACAGGTTTCACGTCTGCGGCTATAAGGCTCTCTCTGAATCTCTCCTCTGCTATTCCACCCAGCCCGCGGACAGCCACCTTTTCATCGCCTTTCGCTATCATGGCGGTCGCATCGCTTATATCAACTAGGAGACCGGCAAGGTTTAGGAGATCGACGGGGTCTGCGGCTCCGGCTGCCCTGCGCTCGTGTGTGCCTGGTATCGCGATTATCGGCGCGTTCGAGTAAATTGCACCTTCACCCTTAAAGTCAACAACTTTCGCTGCCCACTTCTTCTGCTGCAGGTTTCTGAACAGGTTGATGGCTTCTGCGAGAACCTCTGGCTTCGGGGCACGCATATCGAATATGTCGCCCGGAATCAGCAGCACATCGGCGGCCTGCGATGCTGCCTCGAGCGCCTGGGCTGCCTGGGCGTATGCGTCCCTGCTGAACCTCTCGTACCCGAGATGAAAATCTGAGAGGATTGCAAGCTTCATCGAACCACTAACCGGCGAACTTCTTCCGGATCTCATTTATTATCTTGTTGACCGCTTCCTCCGACCGCTCTCTGTTTGGACCATATGCGCCGGCTGCACAGGGATGCCCTCCTCCGTTGCCGCCTAAGATATCCTTTACGCCCTGTGTGATTAGCCCGAGATGTATCGACCGAATTCGGTCTAGTGGGGGCCTGAGGCGTGCCGAGATGGATACCTCTTCTGCGCCAATCTCCCAGAATACCGCCGCATCCGCTCCGAGCTTTATCATTGTGTCTGCCACCACATTGGCATGGAGCGTGGTCTGCCCGTAGGCGAGCATATAACCTCCGACTGCCTCTGACCTCGCCACCTTTAGGTCATCAAGCAGCTCTATCCTGCTCTTCACAGACACGTTCTCATGGAAGTATTCCAACACGTCAGCGAAGTCCATCTCTGCTATCTCTAACAGCTCCGATATCTGCTTAAATGTGAGGGGCATAGCGTTCCTGAACTCTGCCGAATCCGAGACTATGCCATTGAGCAGGAGTATTGCCGTTTCTTTGTCAATCCTGACTCCGAGCCTCTTTAGGACCTCGTGCACAATGCTGGCTGTCGAGTTGTACGCTTCGCTGTTAAACATCAGCACGTCCCTCTGGCTTATCTCATGTTGTGCGTGGTGGTCTATGAACATGAATTGCCCTTTGAACGACGCCATCTCGCGGTTCAGCTTGCCAAAATAGTCAAAACTGTTGGTGTCGCAGGCTATAATCAGGTCTGCGGTAGGCTTCGATAAGCGAATTATCTTCTTCTGGTCCTGCGCCTTGTCGAGCATATGCCTTGCGTTGTTGGTTATGAAGTCCGGCATGCCAACCTTCGCATCCTTAAAGAACTTTGAGAGTGCAATTGCGGAGGAGACGCTGTCCCTATCACCTATCGAATGAAAGGTCAGGATGACGCGCTTGTCCCTGTAACGCTTTAGTGTTTCGCAGAGCGATTCGAGGTTCAGCTCGGTGATCACGCTGGCGCCCGAGTTACTTGTAGACCGTCTGTATCTTCTCCTTAAGCGCCTTTTCCTTTTCCTGCAAGTCCTTATACTGCTTGCTCGTCGACTTGATTCTTGTGTCGCTGACTTCCGCCCTTTCCTTTACGTCTGTTATCGCCTTGTCCTTGGTTGTCTCTACGATAACCCCGCCGACATTGATGAAGACTCTGCCTGATGCAGATTCAATCTCCTTCTGCGCGCGGTCTAGGTCTGCCTTGCCTACCTGAAGCTGCTCAAGCTGCATGGCGTACATGCGCATCTGCTCCTGTAGCGCCTGGTAATCTCTGAGCATCTTCTCTATCTCTTGCTGGTTTCCCATTGGTGACCCAGCGGCTATGTTTGGTGTCTTGTCTGCCATGTACTCATCTCATTTCTCGACCTTTGGCGGTTCAGCCAGCTCTTCAACGTGAACATCTTTGCTGTCAGAGTCCTTGAAAAGGCTCTTCAACAGGTTTTCAACCCCGAACTTCATCAGCTTCGCTTGATATTTTGAAAGAAATACCTTGCGGCCAGCTTGATCCTTCAGGATTACGGCGCCACCGTCATCGACAGTGACGTACAATGTTTCTTTTGTATCATATACCTTATAATACTTTGGCATTGACATCAGCAACTCTGCATACTATATCGTGTTTGTAGTCTACCCGCTCCGCTATCACGCCGTCCCTGTCATAGATCAGGAACGTGAACTTGATGTTGTAGGTGTCAGGGTAGGTGGCGTTCGATGAGAATACCCTGAGATCCTTGTTCTTGGACTCGCCTTTGTTGAGTATTCCTATCATCATCCTCGCCCGGTCCAGTTCCCTCTGTGGGGCAAGCGATAGCTGCCGCGGCGACTCTACAAGGCACTCCACCCAGTACGGGCCTGCAGAATTTAGCGAGAGCGTGAAGTGGACTTCTGCCTTATCCGGCGTGAACGGCCTGATGGTAACCGGCTGCTCTGCAAACTCTATGCTTACGGTGCCCATGGTATCGCTCCGGGTAGTATATATTTACGCCACAGAAGGCTTTTAAGGTTTGACGGGACAGAAGGTTATACATTTGCTGCTTTGTGGTCCTATGGAACTCAATGAGGCGGAGCTTATACAGCGGGAGATTACCATCCGTAGCCTTAGGATAACCAAAGAGGTACTGGAGACGAGGCGCGCGATGATAAGATGGCTGGCGTTATCGCTGGGGATAATCAATCCGGGCGAGTCGAGGCTAAGTGCGCTCGCGGTGCTCGACGCACTGATACATTATCAATTCGTGAAGAAGACCGAGCCAAGTGCACAAGACCTTACAGACTACATAAACGCGAACTGGGAACAGATAAACGAGAAGACGCTGCGATATCATCTTGGCAGGATTAAGAAGATGGGATTCGTGGAGAACGCGCATGGAAAGTTCTACTTCAAGCCCCCAGTTGTCGGCGACAAATACGATGCCGCGGTATGGGCGCGCGGAGTCCTCGAAGCAGATTATAAGGACATTGCCATGAACGTCGGCAGCGTCATAAACGAGCTGAAGAATAAGAACGCTACGGGAACGCAATGAGACGAGAAGTTTATCTTTGGATAGCATTTTTCATAGCGGTCATGGCGATTGCCGGCTACTTTAGGTTCTATTACCAGCCGGCGCTGGCGTTGAAGATGAGCCTTCTCCCACAGGCGGCCAATATGTCTTCGATCTATCCCTACCAGAGAGTGTCCCTGCCGGTCGCGGTCAACAATACCGGGTCTGCCGCCATCGAGAACCTCAGCATTGGGGCGTACCTCAATGGAAACATAACAACACTGTACAAGATCTACTTGCCTGCAGGTAAGCAGGAGGAATTGTTGTTCAACTACACACCCACAACGCCTGGAGTTTATAGCCTCTTTTTGGTCGCCGATCCCGACCATCTTTACAACCTTGCTGGCAGGTCAGCAACGCAGCTTGTCTTCAACATTACGGTGAACCAGCCATCTGGTGTGACGCCGGAATCGCTGCTGCCGCAGAATGGCATAGTCTCGCAGGGACAGATGGCCAGCAGTCTTGAGGGATTCCTTGTAGGTTCATACCTCTATGGAGGCTACGGGGTCAGCTCCATGGCGTTCTCTGGGCCGTATCCGATATACGCGCTACTGTCACCTTTATTGAACATCTCTGCGACCTACTTCGACAGGCTTAGTATAGGTTATGCCAATTATAGGAACGGCTCCCAGGGGTATGCCCTCTGGATGCAGGGATACATCGAGCCTTCGGTTATAGGGATCGCAGCGGAGAGTCAGGGATATCCGGTCACTAACGTCTCTTCGAAGAACGGGACGATAGTCGTCGCCTCGCTCAACGGGAACTGGACCCTTTGCAGCTGGTACTCACGGGGATGGATTAAGCTCCTCTTCTGGAATGGAGCCAACAGCTGCATAACGCTCGTCAACAACAGTGCAGGCAACTGGATAGACAGCCCGCTTTACCCTAGGCTTCTGGCGGCCAACGCACTAGTCCTGGCAAACTCCACCTATCAAAGCGGGAACAGCTTAAGGACATCTGTTTTGGAATACCGTAACTATACGTTCCTGTATGGGACCATATGGGCCAACAATACGCCAAGCAGCAAGTGCAATGGCATAATAAGGTACGTTAATGGCACGGATTATTGCAGCCAGCTTCTCGTCTCAAGAGTAAACAGCAGTGTCGCGAGGAACGTGAGCGGCGAAAAGACATGGGCAAGCGTGGGGCATTACAACCTAAGCTACATTGCTCTCGTGAACCAATCGAAGCTTCTGCTCCAATCGAACACCAGCCAATGGCTCATACAGAGACTTAACCTGACAGGCAAGTCGGCAAACTTCACGGCTTCTGCGAAGAATCTATGCAACTTCTATCCGCCTTTCTCCTGCAGCAATGTCACATTCAGCATGGCCAGGGGAGTGGCCTACCTGTCTCTAAAGAACACAGGCGCAAACGCGTTAACGCTCAACAATATGGGATGTTATTCTGCCGGAGCCTACCACCCGTCTCCTTTCAACCTGACGATGGGGCCAGGGCAGACTGATCAGATATCTACCCAATGCTACGCTAACGGCAATGTCCTGCAAGGGTTATTCGTATCGCTCGGACTGAACTTCGCACTGAACTACACCTCGGCAGGGACGACGAACATCGTGACCGGCGGTGCATTCATCAACGTCGTCGGTTAGAGCCATGCCAGCAGAAGGACCCTATGAGCTATTCCTGAAAAAGTTTCCTGAGTTCACGGAGATACAGAACCTGGCTTTCAAGAGCATAGAGGCAGGAGAGAACTGCCTTTTGATATCGCCAACAGGAAGCGGCAAGACAGAGGCTGCCCTCCTGCCGGTCTTGAACAGACTTTACTCGTCCAGCAGCAAGGCAGGGATACAGGCAATATACGTGACCCCGCTTCGGGCGCTCAACAGGGACCTGCTCAAGAGGCTTTCGGAGATATGCGGCCAGTTGGGCATAAGCATAGCCGTAAGGCACGGGGATACATCGCAGAAGGAGAGGCAGGCGCAGGTGAGGCGCCCGCCGCAGCTCCTGATAACAACACCAGAGACCATTCAGAACCTGTTCCTTTCTGCGACACTGAGAAGCTCGCTCAAGAACCTGAAGACGATGATAGTAGACGAGGTGCACGAGCTCTACTCTAACAAGAGAGGGGCGCAGCTGTGCGTTGCACTGGAGCGCATCGAGGAGGTCGCGGGCAGCTACCAGAGAGTCGGCATCAGCGCCACAATAGGGAACGCGGAGACGGCTGCTGAGTTCCTGTGCGGGGCAAGGCGGTGCAAGATAATAGAGGCTGGGGCGAAGAAGAACCTTGAGATAACCATAGAGATGCCTTCAAAGCCGAAGAAGCAATACCCGCAGTTCAAGGAGACGTTCGGGCTTGACAACGAGGCGCTGGCGAGAATAGAGTTGGTTGCTGAGCTCATACGGGAGTCTGAGTCTACGCTCATGTTCGCTAACACAAGGCAGGTGGTGGAGTCATTGGGCAGCAAGCTGCTGACCTTCGATAAGATAGAGCCTTTCGGAGGCATATCCGTGCATCACAGCTCTCTTGACAAGGATGAGAGGATTATCGTCGAGAACCAATTCAAGGAGGGGATTGTGAGAAGCATAATCGCCACAAGCTCCTTGGAGCTCGGGATAGATATCGGAAAGATAAACCTGGTCATACAGTACGGCTCGCCAAGGCAGACTATCCGGCTTCTCCAGAGGGCTGGGAGGGGAGGGCACAATGTGGGAGGGACTTCGAAGGGAGTGATAGTGGTCGCGAGCATGCTAGATGCGCTCGAATCTGCGGCCGTAGTCGCTGCGGTCAAGGAGAGGCAGCTTGAGAAGGCCGCACTTGAAGAGGCCCCGCTGGACGTGCTGGCAAATCAGATATGCGCAATCCTCCTGGAATACAAGAAGATAAAGCCTGAGAAAATCTACGGCATGGTCAAACGCTCTGCGTCGTTCGCAAAGCTGAGCAGGGATGCCTTTGATTCGGTGGTCAAGTTCTGCGACGACGCGCATCTTATCCGACTTCGAGCTGACGAATGCGGGCTTGGGAGCAGAACGCGAGAGTACTTCTTCAGCAACATAAGCGTGATACCAGATGTCGCAAGGTTTTATGTGAAGAACGTGTCAAACAATAGGATAATCTCCACGCTTGACGAGCGATTTGTGTCAAAGTATGTCGACGATGGGAGCGTTTTCATAACAAAAGGCCTGCCATGGAAAGTCATAAGCCTAGAGAAGGACACCATCTTCGTCGCACCGAGTACAGACCTTGAAGCTGCAGTGCCAGACTGGGAAGGGGAGGATATTCCGGTATCACATGCAGTGGCGGGCAGGGTCTTTGGGCTGCTGGATGATGACGCCATCTCCAAAGTAAAAAGCATATATGAAGGGAAGACCTTTGAGGAAGTTCACGACTTTGTGAAGAGCCAGCATAGGTACTTCACTCCGAGCTCTGATGCGATAGTCATTGAGGAGCTTGAAAACTATGCAATAATGTATGCCCCATTGGGAAAGCTGGCTAACGAGCTTCTTGCAAAGATAATAGGCACATTTGCGGCTGCGTCTATGGGGAAAGAGGTTATCGTGAAGTCGATGCCTTATGCTATAATACTTGACTACGCTGGAGCCAGGAAAAGGACGAGTCTGGTCAGGATCCTGGAATCGATAAAGAGCTATGACACGCTCTCTGTTGCGAAAAGCACAGCATTCATTGCAAACTCCGAGCTTTTTAGGTGGAAGTTCATCCAAATTGCCAAGCTTTTCGGCGTCGTTGACAAGAAAGCTGCAGTAACCAGGAGCGGGGCAGGCAAGATAATCGATTTTTATAGGCAGTCACCGATATTCGGCGAGACAATCCGTGACCTTAGCAAGAATTATTTTGACTACGCGACAGTAGAGGAGTTTGTAAATGACCTAAAGCTTGGGAAGATAAGCGTAAAGGTGTTCCAGCAGACCGATTCGCCGCTTTCGAAGGAACTTCTGCGCTCGGTATTGTACTACCGGGAGCTCTTGCTGCCCGTAATGCCTAGCGACAAGGAAGTTGAGAACTTTTCGGAAGATTTCAGGGGCAAGAAGATCGCGATACTCTGCACCTACTGCGGGATGGTCTTCAACAAGGAGACCAGCATGATGAAAGACAATGATGTGCATTGCATATCCTGCGGGAGTCCTATGGTAGTCATGCACTCAGATGATAGGGAGGCGGTGATCAAGAAGAAACTGGAGGGAAAGCGCGTAACTCGCACGGAGCAGGCCAGCTATGAGACCATGAATAAGGAGGCCGGCATCATAGGAACATATGGCAACAGGGCCCTGATTGCACTTTCTACATACGGGATTGGATTGACAACCGCTGGCAGGATGCTTAAGCTCCTAAGGACTGACTATAAACAGTTCTACGTGGATCTCCTAGAGGCACAGAAGACCTTCATAAAGAACAAGAAGTTCTGGCAAACCAATTGAATTAGGTTGGTTGGGCCGGAACGGCCACATCATCTAAGACCAACTGCGCATCGATGACGTGCACTCCTTCTTCTAAGCGCATGAGCCTCACCCCGCTTGCCGCCCTTCCGGTGACCCGTATATCGGCAATCGGGAAAGATATGCTAACTCCTTTGGAGTTGATGAGAATGACCCTCTGCTCCTTTTCTATGAACAGGGCGCGAGTGACATGACCAGTCTTCTCGGACAACTTTATGTTTATCACACCCTGCCCACCCCTTCCCTGTTCCCTATACTCGTTGACGTCGGTTACCTTGCCGTATCCTTTTGTGGTGATCGTTAGGATGCTACCCGCAGTGCTGGCTGCGATTATATTCTCTGCGACGTCACCGTCCCTAGTCCTTATGCCACGAACCCCCATCGCGGCCCTTCCTATCAGCCTTAGGTCGCTTTCTGCAAACTTTATCGCCTTGCCGTTCCTCGTCACTACAAACAGATACTTCTCGGGACCATAGACTATCGCATCTGTTATCTCGTCCCCAGTCGCCAGGGTTATAGCCCTTATGCCGTTCGCCCTTGGTCTGGAGAAGAGTTCGGCATCTACCTTCTTGACGGTGCCTTTTGTAGTCAGGAATGCAAGTTTGGAGTTGGTAAAGTCTCGAATGTTGAGCATCATCACCACTTTCTCGTTGTTCAGCTGGAGCAGATTTGCTATCGACCTACCCTCGGAGTATCTGCCACCCTCGGGTATGTTGTATGCCTTAAGCCAATACGCTCTGCCGACGTTTGAGATGCATATGAGATAATCTTTGTTCATGCATGTGAGCATCTGCTTTACGTAGTCCCCCTCCTTGAGGTTTATCGAGATGATACCCTTTCCTCCTCTCGCTTGTTCCTTGTAGCTTGTCATCCCGAGACGCTTGACATAGCCGCTGTTTGTCATTATCACGGTAACCTTGTCATTGCTTATCAGGTCCTCTGAGGTCACTTCTGCCATGCCCTCCATGTGAACAATCTCAGTCCTTCGGGGTCTGCCGTATTTCTTCTTTACATCCTGCATTTCAACTTTTATCACGGAGTCGACTTTGGCAGGGTCGTTAATCAGTTCGGTGTGGTATGCGATGGTCTTCTGCAGCTCGCCCTTTTCATGGGTCAGGGATGTGTTCTCTAGCTTCGTAAGCCTACTGAGCTTCATGTCCAGTATAGCATTGGCCTGCTTGTCCGATAGGGAGTATGACTTCATGAGCCTCTGGCGCGCATCGCTGACTTCGCTGCTCTCCTTTATCGTCTTTACCACATTGTCTATATCGGTGATCGCTATGAGCAGGCCTTCCACTATGTGCAGCCTCTCGCCTGCTATCTTCAGCTCGTATCTGCTCCTCTTTGTGACGACCTCCCTCCTATAGTCTAGGAAAGTGGTTATGAGCTGCAGCACATTGAGGCTCTTGAGCTGCTTTCCGACTATCGCGAGGTTGATTATCGGGAAAGTCACCTCAAGTTGAGTATGTTTGTAAAGCAGATTGACCATCTGCTCCTCACTTATGCCCTCTTTCAGGTCGATTAGTATGCTTATCCCTTCTTTGCCGCTCTCATCGCGGACGTCCTTTATCCCGACTATCTTCTTGTCCCTCACAAGCTGGACGATTGTCTGTATCATCTGTGACTTGTTTACGTTGTATGGAATCTCCTTGACTATCAGGCGATGTTTGACCTCATCTATGTCTATCTTCGCACGTATGGTAACCTGGCCTCTGCCGAACTTGTAGCCGTTGTTCGTGCTTTCGGATATTATCGCTACCCCGCCAGTTGGGAAATCCGGACCTTTTATTATTCCCATTAATTCCTCTACAGTGGCATGCTTGTTTTCCAGGACGTGCGACACCGCGTCGCACACCTCGCTCAGGTTGTGTGGGGGCATGCTTGTCGCCACCCCTACGGCTATGCCCGAAGCGCCGTTAACAAGTAGGTTCGGGACCTTTGCCGGCAGGATTGCTGGCTCTTGTTCGGTGTTGTCGAAGTTCGGAACGAAGTCCACGGTCTCCTTCTCGAGATCGTTGAGCATCTCTTCTGCGAGTTTGGTGAGCCTGACCTCAGTATATCTCATCGCCGCCGGAGGATCTCCGTCAATCGATCCAAAATTTCCTTGACCTTCCACAAGCATATGATTCATTGCGAAGTCCTGTGCCATCCTGGCGAGAGCATCGTAGATGGAGATGTCGCCGTGAGGATGGAACTTACCGATGACCTCTCCGACTATTCTGGCGGACTTCTTTGTTGGCTGGTTATGCAGGTTGTTTATATTGTACATTGCATACAGTATTCTTCTCTGCACCGGCTTGAGACCGTCTTTAGCGTCAGGAATAGCCCTGCCTATGATTACACTCATGGCATAGTCTATGTAACTCGTCTGCAACTCTTCTTCTAGAGACACCGCTAGTTGCTTTTCTGCCATGGGGTCACCATATGTCTAAAGACTTTACCTCTCCAGAGTGCTCTACGAGGAACTTCCTCCTCAGGTCCACATCAAGCCCCATTAGGACGGTGAACAAACGTTCGGCATTCTCCGCATCGGTTATCGTAATCTTCTTTAGGACTCTCTTCTCCGGGTTCATGGTTGTCTCCCAGAGCTGCTCGGAGTTCATCTCGCCAAGTCCCTTGTATCGCTGGATCGCCACTTTGTCTCCGAGCTCTTTCGTTCTTGCGACCAGCTCGTCTTCGGTGTAGCAGTAGTAGGTAGTCTTTGCATTGGAGACTTTGTACAATGGGGGTTGGGCCGCATAGACATATCCCAGATCGATTATCTTGCGCATATATCTGTAGAAGAACGTGAGCAGAAGGGTCCGTATATGGCTCCCGTCAACGTCTGCATCGCTCATTATTATCACTTTCTTGTACCTGATGTTGTCAGCATTGAATGACTCCTGTATCCCCGTGCCGAACGCGGTGACCAACGCGTGAATCTCGGCGTTGGCAAATATCTTTTCGATCCCTGCCTTCTCTACATTGAGTATCTTGCCTCGGAGCGGCAGCACCGCCTGCGTGGACTTATCTCTGCCCTGTTTGCTGGACCCGCCAGCGCTCACCCCCTCGACGATGAATATCTCGGTCTTGTCTGGGTCATCAAGAGTGCAGTCAGCAAGCTTGCCGGGTAGTATTGCGCCGTCGAATATGTTCTTCTTCCGTGCGAGCTCCTTCGCCTTTCTTGAGGCCTCCCTTGCCGTTGCTGCATTGACCGCTTTCTCCACTATCAGACGTCCTTCTGCAGGATGCTCCT
Source organism: Microcaldota archaeon (assembly GCA_021817125.1). Lineage (GTDB taxonomy): Archaea > Micrarchaeota > Micrarchaeia > Micrarchaeales > CABMGC01 > JAKAWC01. The sequence continues at coordinate 3,397 of JAKAWC010000005.1, read as the reverse complement.
CAAGATGGCGGGAAATCTGGGTGTAGACCATGCTCTCTACGATGTTCTTTATCCTGACGTTGCCGAGTTTCTCCTTTGTCTGCCCCTCGAACTCGGGATTCTGCATTAGCACGCTTATTACTGCCGTGAGCCCTTCACGGGTGTCATCTCCGGTTATCTTTACCTGCTTTGCACCGTTCTTTATGTTCTTGGCGATGTAGTTCAGTATCGCTCTGGTCAATCCCGAATGGAAACCTACTACGTGAGTGCCTCCCTCGCTAGTCTTGATGTTGTTGACGAAGGAAAGTAGTTTCTCATCGTAGGTGTTGTTGTACTGTAGCGCAAACTCTATGGATGTAGACTCTTCTTTTCCTTTTGCACTCATTACCGCGGTGAGCGGTTGTGTACTCTTATTGAGGTAGACTACAAAATCGTGTATCCCATTCGCGGATACGAAAGTCTCCTCTTCATGATTGTTGAACCTGTCGTCAATCAGCCTTATCTTGAGGTTTGGATTGAGGAAGGTGGTGTATCGCAGCCTGTCTTTGAGCACGATGGAATCGAAGACCGGTGATTGGAATATCTCTCCGTCTGGCTTAAACCGTATCAGGGTGCCGGTGCCTATAACCTCGCCTATCTGCACCACTTGGGTCTGCGGGATTCCCTTCGCGAATGTCTGCCGGTATGCCTTCCCGTCCTTCTTAACTGTGACCTCAGTGTACTCTGAGAGGGCATTAACTACGGTCAGACCTACCCCATGGAGACCACCCGATACCTTATACATCTCTCCATTGAACTTTGCTCCCTTGTGCAGGGTAGTCATGATTACCTCAAGCGCGCTCTTCCCGTATTTCGGCATCATGTCTATCGGGATCCCCCTTCCGTCATCGCTTACCTCTGCGATGTCCCCCTTGGCGTCCTGTGAAAGCCTTATTGTGATGTTCTTGCAGTAACCAGCCAGGGCTTCGTCTACTGCGTTGTCGATTACTTCGTATAGGAGATGCAACACTCCGCTTGCGCCAGTGGAGCCTATGTACATAGCTGGTCGCTTTCTGATTCCCTGCGGCCCTTCCAGTACCATGATCTTTGATGCGTTATACTCTTCGTGCTCCTCTACCATGATAACCTATGCCTTCTACCCTCTAGTGTCGCTGCATAGTATAGCCCTAATCAGCTCTATAAACCTTTTGGGGGCTGTTTTCCGACGACAAATTGGCCTCAGAACGTGCCCTAAAAAGGGTTAATAATGTTGCCTTAAAAAGGTATGTTGGACGAGCTAATGGCGCGAAAAAAGGTCATTATTTTAGGGGCGGCTGGAAGAGACTTCCAAAACTTCAATGTGATGTTCAGGAACAACAGATATTATGAGGTTGTGGCCTTTACGGCGGCACAAATCCCGTATATTTCTGACAGGAAATACCCGAAAGTGCTCAGCGGTAAGCTTTACCCTAAAGGTGTGCAGATCTACGATGAGTCGGAGCTGCCTACGCTAATTAAGAAGTTCGGCGTCGAGAGGTGCATGTTGGCTTACAGCGACCTTCCTTACGATGAAGTGATGCACAAGGCCAGCATTGCGAACGCTGCTGGTGCAGAATTCTGGCTCGCTTCCCCTGTGGAGACTATGATCAAGTCAAAAAAACCGGTGATCGCCGTGTGTGCGGTCAGGACAGGGTGCGGCAAGAGTCAGACCTCGAGATATGTGGCGATACTTCTGCGGAACTTGGGATATCGTGTAGTCGTAGTCAGGCATCCGATGCCTTATGGCGACCTCGCTAAGCAAGCGGTGCAGAGATTTGAAACTCTGAAGGACCTGGACACGCAAAAGACTACAATCGAAGAGAGGGAAGATTATGAGCCCCATATAAGGAATGGATTTGTCGTTTATGCGGGGGTTGATTACGAAAGAATCCTGCGTCAAGCAGAGAAGGAGGCAGATGTGATTCTCTGGGACGGGGGCAACAACGACTGGCCATTCTTCAAGCCGGACCTCATGATAACGGTCGCTGACCCACTCAGGGCTGGCAACGAGCTGACATACTACCCTGGCGAAACAACAGCAAAGATGGCAGACATCTTACTGATTAACAAAGTGAACTCCGCGTCAAAGGCAGATGTAGAAAGGGTTCGGATGAATCTTGCCAAGATCAATCCTAAGGCAAAGATAGTGCTTGCTGAGTCTGTGGTCTCTATTAATGCACCGGCGAGCAGCATTCATGGCAAGAAAGCCCTCCTCGTGGAGGATGGCCCGACTATCACGCATGGCAACATGTTGTTCGGCGCCGCATACGTAGCTGCGAAGCAGTATGGTGTGAAAGAGATTGCGACTGCCAAGTTCTATGCGGTGGGCGAGATAAGGGCGATGTTTGAGAAATATCCTTACTTGAATAAGGAGCTACCGGCCGTCGGATACAGCAAGAGGCAGATAAGGGACCTTGAGACAACGGTTAATAAAGCGCAGTGTGACGTCATAATCTCTGCGACACCGACTGACCTCGGTCGACTAATCAAGACCAGGAAGCCGCTGATAAACGTGGGCTACGAGCTTGCACCCATCGGGAAGGAATTGGACGCTGAGATCAAGGCTTTTGTCGCTGGCATAAAGCCGACAGGCTAGCGAAACTTAGGTTTAAATAGCATTAGGGCATAATTTAACTACTCATTTTGGGTCCATAACTCAGCTTGGTCAGAGTGGTTGGCTCTTAACCAACAAGTCGGGGGTTCAAATCCCCCTGGGCCCATATCATTTAAATAGGACGTCGTTTCCAGTAGGAGCGATCTCATGGCTAAAGACACCGAACCGGTGGCACTGATGCTACTCGAATGCCCGAGCGGGTACTTATTCCTCAGGAGAGCGGCTCACAAAAGCTCTCCGGGGAAGTGGTCTCCGCCTGGAGGTCACATAGAGCGCGAGAGTGACATAAGCGCAGCGATCAGGGAACTACGTGAAGAAGCGGGGGTAGTCGTCGGGGATGCTGCTTCTGTCGGGATGTTCCTTCTTGGGAAGTTTAGGGTGCACCTATTCCATAAGAAGCTGGACTCTGACCCAGAAGTAAAGGTATCTGACGAGCATAGCGCCTACGCTTTTGTAAGCAGGTCTGAGATGGCGATACATGCGGCCGGTATCCCGGCGAGCAGGGGCTCTGACAGTGGAAGAAAACCGCAGATGCTATCGGATTATACGGCCGTTGGGCAACATATAGTAACCAAGTATCTTATATCGCAGAATGCACCTTTCGCTAACGCTGTTAAGATGACGGTTAAAATACCATGATGTGACCTCCGATATCGGCCATTAAATTACCCACACCTAAAGGTGTGGGATTTTCTTCAGGAGAATAGCAACCTCTGACGCTGCGTATTGTCCTCACGGACATATCTTCTGACAATGTCCTCGGTGATATTGCTGACTGAACGGTAG
>JAKAWC010000025.1 GCA_021817125.1 Microcaldota archaeon | reverse complement strand
CGCTGTAGTCGTTGGCGTTGCCATTCAGTGGCCACCAGCCAACGAGGTTCTGCGGCTTCACCGGGGCGCCTCCGATTCCCTCACTATAAAGAGCGTTGACTTCTGCCGGGGAGAGGGAGGTGTTGTAAATCTGGACGTTTGACATCGATCCGTTCATCGCCGTGTTTGCCGCGCCCTCACCTCCGATATATTGGGGGAGAGGATTGAAAGAGAATGCATTCGTAGGAATGGTACTATACTGTGCTCCATTCCAATATAGCGTTACAGCAACGCCGTTGAAGACGCCGACGGCATTGTCCCAGTGATATATCGGGGTCGGTGCGCTGTACTGGTATGGATATATTCCATTCACGCTGAAGTAGAAGTCGGCGCCATAGCCCCAGTCTACCTCCCACCCGTTGCCGTAAAGCATCCATTTGCTACGTGCCGGAGGAGAGGAACAGCACGGACCACCGAGATAGTATATCCACAGGCTTACCGTGAGTTGATTAGTATTTGCAGCATACGCGTTTTGTAGCGCAATACCGCCTGCGTTTGAGTCTGGAACTGCGACATATGCCGGCAGTTCCCCGTTGCACAACCCTTCAAGCGATGAGACGACTACGCCACCGGCCTCGGTGTTCTTTGTGACCTGGCATGCACCAGGCTGCGCCCTCGGCGCAAAGTTGGAAGCGTTGAATACCCCCAGCTGGAAGAGAGCACCAAGGACAACCGCGATGATAAGTATCGCCCAGCCATAGGTCATGAGGTACTCCATGGCGGACTGGAGTTTGGGATTAAACCCTTTCCCAAGGGAGCTCTCCATCGTCGGCTGAGCTTTGCAGCGTTTAGCAATCTGCAGCCTGTGCCTACTCATTTTATCAGCATATCCTTGCGGTAACACTTTAATAATCTTACGATGAGCCTGTTTTTCAGGGGTTGTACTTCCGTTATTCTATCTTTCAGAAAGATATTCGATAGTTCGCAGAGAAGCATTCCCGGCGACTTTAATGAAACCAACTTATGAACAGTTGGTTGAGATTGTGGAATATCTGCAGAAAGAGAACAAGGAATTGAAACGAAGAATAGAGCAACTTGAAAAAGAACTCCGCAAATATCTCAACGAAAATACACCTTCAGGTTCAATCCCTCCCTATTTGAAGAGGTTGGAAGAGACCATAAACAGGCAATCCGAAGAGGGCGATAACAGCGATCCGCCGAAGGACAACCCTAGGAATGAAAGACCGGAACATGTTGACAGGACAGAACATCATTCTCTGAAAAATCCAACGTGCCCAGATCCAGACTGCAATGGGCATGCAAAAAGGCGCGGAACATCCACAAGGAAGAGGATTGTCGTAGAACTTCAGCTTCCAATGGCAGAGACCGTCGAACATGAATCAGATATCTATCAATGCGAAAAATGCGGAAAGGTATTCTCCGCGCCAGTTCCAAACGCATTGCCAAAGACGGAATTCGATATAACGACCACCGTATTTATCTCGTATCTTTCAATAGCGGCGAAGATGTCGGTCGGCGACATAAAGGCGCTTCTGTGCCTATTCGGAATAGAAGTCTCGGAAGGCAGCATAACGAATGCGATGAAGAGATTGAAGAGGTATCTTGGTCCGAATCATAAGGAACTTCTGGAGAAAGTGAAGGCTGCGGGTTCAAGATACAAAGACGAGACGTCACATAGGTTTAACGGCAAGAACTTCTGGACATGGGTCATTGCAACAAAAAACTGGGCGTACTATACTATAGAACGGAGGAGAAGCCATAAAGTTGCGATGGAATTGGAGAGCATAAGCGGTATCGATACCGTCGACGGATACGCAGGTTACAATAAATTACGGTGCGAAAGGCAGAGATGCTGGGCGCACCTACTCAGAAGGGCAAAGAAACCAATCTACCAGTTCGGTATAGACGAGAGATACGGTGACTACAAAACATTTGCGAAGAAGCTGTCTCTGCTGTTCCACAACGCAAAAACCGAAAAGAAGGAAAGGACGGCATCAAAGGAACTCCGTGATAAATACGACAAGAAACTATGGAAACTGCTCCAATCTGCGCCAACAGAAGGAAGAAACATTACGCGACTCACTAACTACATGATGAGATTCAACTCCGAATGGTTCACGTTCCTGCAGTACAAGGACGTAGAACCGACGAATAACAGAGCAGAAAGGTCGTTGAGACCAATGGTCATGAAGAGGCGGATCAGTCAGCAGAGCAGAGGGATGGATAATATGGACAGCTACGCGATGCAGATGTCGCTGTATATGTCATCGAAACTGCAGGGTACGAATTACGTCGAAAACTTGACGAACATTCTGCAGTCACATGTTTCCTCGGAACCGTACAAATCTTAAAGTGTTACTCCTTGCAAGAAAGGGATATAAACCCTCTTTTGCAATTATCATACGTTCATCATGGTCAGCGAGCTTGTTATAATCTCAGTAACCCTGTTCTCTGCGCTTGTTGCATCATTCGCTCAGTATATCTTCAAGAAGGCGATACCGAAGTTCAACTTCAGAATGAAAGAGCTGCTTGCACTGCGGAAGAACGAGATGCTCGTCTTCGGCCTGTTGGTCTACATCGCCGACCTTGGCATCTATCTTTATGCACTCAAGTACGGCCAACTGTCGTTCGTCTACCCTGTCTTCGCCAGCTCATTCATATTCACTCTCCTCATATCGATGTACGCTCTTGGGGAGAAGGTGGGGACGAAGAGAATAGCCGGCATAATATTTATAATAATAGGAATAGCGCTGGTGGCGCTGACCTACTAGGTGTCGCAATGGAAAAGGACTCTAAACAATACTTTATCGCGCTCCTGGTCGCGGCGACATTTCTGGGTGCTGTCGGGCAGCTGCTGCTGAAGTACGCACTCCTCAACACCAGCATCGTGACCCTTTCCTTATTCATTATCCTCGGTTTCATAGTGTATATGATCTCATCGACGATGTACCTTTACGTCCTTGGCAGGATGCACCTAAGCTGGGCGTACGGATTCGGGGGACTTAGCTACATATTCGCAGCCCTTCTTGCGATGCTCGTGCTCGGCGAACCGATAAGCTCGCTTCGCTGGGCTGGCATAATAGTTATTGCGGTGGGAACAGCCCTCGTTGGGTTGAGCTGATGGTGGTCGAGTGACAAAGCACGTGGCGTTCTTCCGAGGAATAAACGTCGGAGGGCACAATATGGTGAAGATGGATGTATTGAAGAGGCTCTTCAACTCGATGGGCTTCAACGATGTCATGACCATCAAGCAGAGCGGCAACGTGGTGTTTGAGTCGAACTCCGTTGACAAGGAGATCCTCAGGAAGAACATCGAGAAGAAGGTTGCAGAGTCTCTCGGGATTGACGTGCATGTTATCGTGCGCACGATGCCAGAACTCCAGAAGATAGTTCAGAAGAACCCATTCAAGGAGGTCGATGAGAGGAAGGTCATCAACCTCTGGGTCACATTTCTATCCGAGAAGCCGAAGGGGAAGACAGAGCTGCCGATTGCCATTCCGAAGACCGATGCCGAGGTCATAGCGATCTATGGTACTGAAGCGTACAGTGTCACCAGAACCGAGGGAGATGGCGGTAAGCCGAACCCGTTTATCGAGTCGCTGCTCAAGGTCGGTGCGACAACGAGAAGCTGGGGCATGGTCAAGGAGATAGTCGGGAGAGGATAAATCCACAGGTGTAAATGTGGATGAACCTGGGACCCAGGCATTCAAGTCCCCCGAGGAATTCGAGAAGTGGCTCAGTAAGAACCACTCGAAGTCCAACGGCGTATGGCTGCGTGCCTACAAGAAGAGCGCAGGTGCGAATGTGCTAAAGGGAACAGAGGTGCTCGACCCGCTGCTCTGTTATGGGTGGATAACGGGCCAGGCCAGGCGTGGCACGGACGAATACACCTTATGGTGGGTCTGCCCGCGTAGGTCAAAGAGCCTGTGGTCGAAGATCAACACCCAGCACGCCGAGCGACTGGTAAAAGAAGGCAGGATGAAAGCGTCGGGCCTCCGAGAGATAGAAGAGGCAAAACGTGATGGCAGGTGGGCAAGGGCGTACCGTCCCCAGAGCACTGCGACTCTTCCGAAGGATTTCCGCAGAGCGCTCATAAAGAGCAGGAAAGCCGGGACGTTCCTGAAGACCCTGAACCGGCAGAATGTATATGCCATTATTTTCAGGCTTGAGACCACCAAGAGCAAGGAGCTGAGGAAAGCAAAGATAAAAGCGTTCATCAAGAAGTTGGAGAAAGGGGAGCGGTTCCGCTGACTATCTTGTTATCTGGTAGGACCTGACTTTGTCGTAGAGCTCTTTCGCCTTCTTGTCTCTCTCAAAGTGCTCTCTCACGGGCCTTATCCTCTTCTCAAGCTCCTCTGCAACGAATCCTTTCAGGTCTGTGGGGTGTATCTTGCCCGCGATGTACAATCCCTTGAGGCCAGCGAAGTCGCTCGCTTCGATAGGTCCGCCGAACTTCTGGGGCCTGTCTATCGTTATCGGAGATGCCCTGTCGTCGACTATAATCTTGTCTAGGTAGTCAAACATCGGGTTTCCCTCAATGATCTTTTCGGGGCAGTATGCAGAATTTACCTTCTTCATTATCTCCTCCTTCGTGTCGTGGACCAGTATGGACGAGCTCGGGTCTGACTTCGACATCTTATACGCCATCCCTTCTGCGTCGCTCATGGTTTTCAGGTCCTTCGGTGCGCCCCTCAGTCCAAGCAGGTATCCGTGGTGCACGGCAACAGGCGTCTTCCACTTGTACTTCTGTGCCACCTCCCGTGCGAGTATGTTGGCCTTCCTCTGGTCCATCCCGAGCTGGCAGATGTCTATGTCCATCTGAAATATATCTGTGACCTGCATGCATGGATAGAACAGCGATGCGGTATCCTGCGCCTCACCCTCCTTCCTTCCCATTATGGTGACGGCACGCTTCACTCTGTCGAGTGTGAGCACCTTGCCCACGCGTATGAACATATCCCAGTACTTGAGGTCGCTCATCAGGTCCTTGGACCAGACGACCTTGACCTTCGAGGTGTCTATGCCCGCACCCCTCCACACCTCTACGAAGTAACGTCCGACATCCCTTATCTTATCTAGGTCCCCTCCCATCTTGTTGTTTATGAGCGCAAAGTAGTCTGCAAGGTAGAGGTTGAACTTTATACCGATGTCGAGCATCACCTTCAGGTTCTTGGCACGAAGCAGCCCGAAGTGTATCGGCGCCAAGCCCGAGGGCTCGAAGCCGTCGTATGCGACTGGGTGGTCGTTCGTCTCGAAGACGCGCCTAAGCTCGTCCTCGGTGACGATCTCCGCAGCGAATGACTTTATCGCGGCTATCTTGCTCTCAACATCCACCATCTCCACCAGATGTGAGTCTATGCCAACGCAAGATTTTTATAGTGTGTGTACTAAAACCCAGTGTTAGAAAGTTGCATACCTTTATTAATGTTTTAGAGGCACATTATCACTTGGCGTTTAGAGCATATTCTGTTCATTCTTCCCCACCCTCTAAACGCTTACTATGTTCCTTCAGTGGAACTTCCGCCATTTTTAGCAGTATGGCAGCCCCGAACGAAAACGGCTTAAAACCTTAGCATCGTAGATTAGGATGCGCTCCGACGTTACAGAGATGGACAAAGCATTAATATAGCTAATTGAGAAATATATGTGATATTCTTATGAAGCAGTTCAAGACCACAGAAGAGATAAAGATTCCCGAAAGGATAGTCGACCAGGTCATCGGGCAGGAGAACGCCGTCGGCATAATAAAGAAGGCGGCGAAGCAGCACAGGAACATACTGCTCATAGGGCAGCCGGGGACCGGAAAGACGATGCTCGCCCAGGCAATGGCGCAGCTGCTTCCAGCGGCAGACCTCGAAGATGTCTTGGTATACCGAAACGCCAACGACGAGAACAGGCCCGCAATAAAGACCGTCAAGACCTATCCGAAGCCCCCCGAGGAGGGCAAGCCTCTTGGAGAGGGACAGGGAAGACAGATAATCCAGAAGGAGAAGCTGAAGTCCAGGCTAGACGGCAACACCAACAAGAGCAATATAACTCCCATCCTGTTAGTCATCGTCGCACTCATATTCATCCTCTCCCTCACAAACCTCTTTACAGGCTACGAGACACTGGTCCTCGCTGCGCTCATACTCGGGGTCCTCATATTCGGATCGATGGCGCTCTTTGTCGGCGGGTTCAAGAGGGTGGGAGTGATTCCGGGGATGTTCGAGTCCAGCGAACCGAAGCTCATTGTAGACAACACCGGCCGCGACACAGCACCGTTCGTCGACGGGACCGGTTCGAAGGCGGGAAGCCTGTTCGGAGACGTCAAGCACGACCCGCTGCAGTCGGGCGGACTTGGCACGCCCCCGCATCTCAGGGTCGAGAGCGGTGCGGTCCACAAGGCAAATCACGGTGTACTATTCATAGACGAGGTTGCAGACCTTGAGGCAAGGTCTCAGCAGGAACTCCTCACCGCATTGCAGGAGAAGAGATATCCCATCACCGGACAGAGCGAACTCAGCTCCGGGGCAATCGTCAGGACGGAGCCCGTCCCATGCGACTTCATACTCGTCGCCGCAGGAAACCTTCCAGACCTCCCGAAGATGCACCCCGCACTAAGGTCAAGGATTAGAGGATATGGGTACGAGGTTTACATGGAAGATACGATGGCCGACACCACGGCGAACGTCGACCATCTGATACGATTCATCGCGCAGGAGATCAAGAAGGATGGCAGGATACCTCCATTCGACTACGGTGCGTGCATGGAGATAGTCGAGGAGGCTAGGCGCAGGGCCGGCAGGAAGAACAGGCTCTCCTTGATACTGAGGGACCTTGGTGGGCTAATCAGGGCCGCTGGGGACATAGCAAAGGAGCGCAATGCAAAGGCCGTGACCTATGAGGACGTCAGGGCTGCGATGAAGTTTGCAAGACCTATCGAAGCGCAGTACGTCGACCAGTCTCTCGAATACAAGAAGGACTACAAGGTCTTTACGACACAAGGTTACGCCATAGGCAAGGTCAACGGTCTTGCAGTCATCGGCTCGGGCCACCTCTCAAGCGGGGTAATAATCCCGATAGTCGCAGAGGTAACGCCGGCAGGTTCCCGCGCAGAAGGCAAACTCATCGCAACAGGAAAGCTGGGTAAGATTGCGCAGGAGGCTGTTAAGAACATCAGCGCCGTGATCAAGAGGCACATGAACCGCGATGTGGCGAGCTATGACATTCACGTCCAGTTCCTCCAGACCTACGAAGGAGTCGAGGGAGACAGCGCATCGATATCCGTCGCGGTTAGCGTCATATCTGCGATGGAAGGGATACCAATCGACCAGCAGGTCGCCATGACCGGCTCCCTCTCCGTAAGAGGAGAGGTCCTCCCAGTCGGAGGGGTTACAGGGAAAGTCCTCGCAGCTATAGATGCAGGCATGAAGAAAGTAGTCATACCAAAGGCAAACGAGAAGGACATTTACATAGACAAGAAGGACCTCAGGAAGATAAAGGTTGTTCCGGTCAAGAACATCGCAGAGGTGCTTCAGGAGACTCTGAAGAAGAGTCCGAGAAGAGATGCAATCGTAAGCGAGCTTAAGCAGTACATAACCAGGGACTATCTAGAGAAACCTCCGCTGGTGATAAGCCCCAAAGACGGAAAATCGGAGAAGCCAGCTGAGGAAAAGGTGATCAGATCGCAAAGAAAGAGAACGAGGCAAAGAAGAAGATAGAGGAGCTAGGGGAAGGACTGGTAGGCGATATCAAGGCGGGCAAGAACCCGAAGTTCGTCACAGTTGCAAGGACCCGGTCCAACATTACGTTCGACAAAAAGGAGGGTTACCTTAGCCTAGGCCGAGCAAAGGAGGAGAGGACGTTCATCAACGTCGCACAGTCGAAGAAGTTCATGCAGACCATAGCGATTGCAGCGAAGTGCCACAAGTTCCTGGAGGAGAACCTCCACACAACGATAAGAGGTCTCTACTACCAGCTTAAGTTCTCGATAGGCGAAGACGTAGATGAGAACATCTTCGGAGAGCAGACAGAATCAAATCCGCTCATCGAGGACCTGGAAGTGTCACTTGGCGTGAAGAGGGAGGGGCTGAACCTCAACGCAAACAGGAAGGGCGTCCTTGCAGGCAACATGAAGATAATAGACCGCTTCGGCAACGAGCAGGTGGAGATAGACTGCACCAAGCAGGGAAGATCAGGGTGGAACATTCCAAGCGACGTTGATAACGACATGGAATTCATTGACGTAACGGCGAAGTACGTGCTCGTCGTAGAGAAGGATGCACTCTGGCAGAGGCTGAACGAGGACGGCTTCTGGAAGAAGGAGAACTGCATACTTATAAGCCCACAGGGGCAGGCTTCAAGAGGGACAAGGAGGATAATAAGGAAACTCGCAGACAGGAACCTGCCAGTATATGTCTTCACGGATTCGGATGCCTGGGGATGGTACATCTACTGGACCATAAAGACGGGTAGCATAAATTTGGCCTACATAGGCAACGATGTCGCCACGCCGGAAGCGAGGTTCATCGGAGTGACAATGTCCGACCTTGACCGATACGACTTCCTGAACAAGCTTACGATAAACGCCAGCGACGTCGACCTTAAGCGGGCGCAGGAGATGCTAGCGTACGAATGGATAAAACAGCACAAGGAATGGGTAGTTGAGCTTGAGCGGATGATAAAGACCAAGAAGAAACTAGAGCAGGACGCCCTACAGGGCCCAAGGCTCACGTTCGTCGGGGACTACGTCAGGGAGAAGATAAAGGAGAAGGCATATCTGCCTTAGTGCTCCCCTCGTTCACCTCTATTTTAGGTGAATTCTCTTTCGATATCAATTAATATCAATTGATATACTTCACTTCGGATGGACTTCGGCTCAACCGATGTGAACAAGATTCTCATTTAATTATACAACATTTTCAGCTTCTTTAGTAGTGTTTGATACCCTTCCAAATCCATCAGCTTTGTGAATTGATCGGCAGAACCTATCAGTTTTAAGTTTCTTAATCTCTTGTCTGTGATTTTTTCTTGTATCGGCTTATAAAACAGTTCACTGTGGATTACCATGAAAGGCCTGTTGTGATAGCGCGTTACTTTCGTTGGCAACGGCTTTGTTATTTTTAGTTTATTGTGCATCTTTGGTAACACTTTAAGATTTGTACGGTTCCGAGGAAACAGATGGCTGCAGAATGTTCGTTAAATTTTCGATGTAATTCGTACCCTGTAGTTTCGATGACATGTACA